>JACPCF010000156.1 GCA_016179965.1 Candidatus Rokuibacteriota bacterium
TGCGGCGCAGCCAGGAATCAAATCCTTCTTCCAATTCTTCCCTTGTGATGATGCCCCGCGAAATGAGCAGGGTATTCAGGGCGTACACAGCCGCGGCCAGGCGTTCGTCCTCCGGGATGCTCTGGATCTTCTCTTCGAGGCTCATCGGGTATCGCTCCCCCGGCAGGCTTGATGAGTTGCTTCACTCTGTTCCATGTGATCTTCGCAAGTCAAGAAAAAACCCCTGTACTTTTTGTGGACATTGACCCCTGCTTCTTGTCCGGGTACCTTGTGGGGTGAAGGAGTACTCCATGAGCATCCCGGCAATTAAAACCCGGCGGTGGAGCCGCGTCGAATATGACCGGCTGATCGAAAAGGGGATTTTCCTGCCGGACGACCGGATCGAGCTGCTCGCCGGTGAACTGGTCGTCCGCGAGCCTCAGGGAACACCGCACACTGGTCGTCCGCGAGCCTCAGGGAACACCGCAC
Organism: Candidatus Rokuibacteriota bacterium; assembly: GCA_016179965.1. Lineage (GTDB taxonomy): Bacteria > Methylomirabilota > Methylomirabilia > Rokubacteriales > CSP1-6 > CSP1-6. Next base: position 469 of record JACPCF010000156.1, read on the forward strand.
GCGGTGGGAATCACCCTCCTGCAGGAGGCTTTGCGCCGCGCCCTTGGATCCGAATGGCTGATCCGGATCCAGCTGCCCGTGGCGTTGGACGACGAGTCCGAGCCAGAGCCCGATGTGGCCATCGTCCCCTGGGGGCCTCGGGACTACCTGCCGGATCACCCTGCCCGCCCCGTGCTGGTCGTGGAGGTTGCCGAAACGAGCCTGGTCCTGGATCGCGAGCACAAGGGGAGCCTTTATGCCCGCGCCGGCCTCGCCGACTACTGGATTCTGAACCTCGTGGACAGCGTCCTCGAGGTCTACCGTCAGCCGGCTCCGTCCTCGGAGGCGCCCTTCGGGTGGGCCTACAGCGAGGTCCAGTCCCTCGGCGCGACCGATCTCGTCTCGCCCCTCGCCGCTCCTGGCGCCCGCATCCCCGTCGCCGCGCTTCTCCCCTGATCCCGCGGTATACTTGGCCCCCATGAACCTCAGGGAGCAAGGCGCCGTTCTCCTGATCTCCTGCGCTGGCCCTGGCCTCTCCGCTCGGGTTCCTCGAACGGGCGGGGTATGCTCCCGCTGCGCTCGATATCTCCGTCGAGGAGTTCGACGCCGGAAAGGTGGCGCGCGCCCGGTTCGTGGGGATCTCGGTCCCCATGCACACGGCTCTCCGCCTCGGCGTGCGCGTGGCCGCCGAGCTGCGCCAGATCAACCCGGCTTGCCACATCTGCTTCTACGGCCTCTACGCCACCCTGAACGCCGACTATCTCCTCGCCCACGGCGGGGACTCGGTGATCGGCGGCGAGTTTGAGTCGGCGCTGGTGGCCCTGGTCGAGGCCCTGGAAGCGGGACGCCCGGGCCCCGTGGAGGGCGTCCACCGCAGCGGTCACTCGGCCCCGCCGGTGCTGGAGCGCCTGGCCTTCGCCCAGCCGAGCCGGGTGGCGCTGCCGCGCCTCAAGAAGTATGCCCACCTCGAGACAGACGGCGAGCGCCGGCTCGTCGGCTACGTGGAGGCCAGCCGCGGGTGCCTGCACATGTGCCTGCACTGCCCGATCCCCCCCGTGTACGGGGGCCGCTTCTTCGTCGTGCCCAGGGAGATCGTGCTGGAGGATATCCGTAGGCTGGTCAACGACGGGGCGACCCACATCACCTTCGGCGACCCGGACTTCCTGAACGGCCCCGGCCACTCGCTGGCGCTGGGTCGCGCTCTGCACGGGGAATTCCCCACGGTCACCTTCGACTTCACGGCCAAGGTGGAGCACATCCTCGAGCGCGAGGAGATCTTTTCCGAGCTCAGGCGGCTCGGGTGCGTGTTCATGATCTCGGCGGTGGAGTCCCTCAGCGACACCGTCCTCACCAATCTGGAGAAGGGGCATACGCGGGCCGACGTGTACCGGGCCCTCAGGATCATCCGGGACGCGGGGATCGCCTTCCGCCCCACCTGGGTGCCGTTCACGCCGTGGACGACCCTCGAGGACTACGTGGAGATGCTCGAGTTCGTGGAGCGGGAGGGGCTGATCGACCACGTGGACCCCGTGCAGTTCTCCCTGCGGCTCCTGATCCCGCCGGCCTCGGCGCTCCTGGCGCGAGAGGCGATCAAGCCGTATCTGGGGCCGCTCGACCAGGCCTCCTTCAGCTACCGCTGGACCCATCCGGACCGGCGCATGGACTGCCTCCAACAGGAGGCGAGCCGCCTCGTGGAAGCCGCGACGGCCTCCGGCGAAGACCCCGCCGTGACCTTCTACCGGCTGAAGGCCCTGGCCTACGCGACTCTCGGCAAGCCTGTGCCCGCCGCGTCGGCTCTGGCCCCGGACAGGCGGCGAGCGCCCAGGCTGACCGAGGCGTGGTTCTGCTGAGCGGAGCCCACCGAGGGCCAGTTCGGCCCTCTCCAGCCGGCGTTGCGCGAAGGGGTGGCGGGCGTGGTATTATGAGGTTCCTCGGGAGCATCCGGGGGGAACCAGGGACACAGACCACAGGGGGGAAACAATGGCGACTGAGCTCAAGGAACGGGTCCAGACCCTGATCGACAACTCCATCAACCCGGCGGTGGCGGGACACGGTGGCTACATCGAGTTGATCGACGTCAAGGACAACACCGTGTACATCCAGATGTCGGGCGGCTGCCAGGGGTGCGGGGCGGCCGACGTCACGCTGAAGGCGGGGATCGAGCGGATGATCAAGGAGGAGATCCCCGAGGTGACCGAGATCCTCGACGTCACCGACCACGCGGCCGGCCAAAACCCGTACTACTCGCCCTCCAAGGGCTAGCGGTTCCACGCGTCACCCTGCCCTGCGCCCCCCCTCACCTTTGTCCTCTCCCCCCTCACCCGACCTCTCCCCGCTGGGGAGAGGAGAAGAGGTGAGGGGCATCTAAGTGGGGGTGAGGGGGGGGTTTCTGTCATGCTGCGCCTGCTTCTCCTGGTCCCGACCACGACGTACCGCACGGAAGACTTCGTCCAGGCGGCAGCCAGACTGGACGTGGACCTGGCGGTGGCCTCCGAGCGCCCCAACGTCTTCGGCGAGCGGCTCCCCGATAACCTCCTGACCCTCGACTTCGACGACCCCGACGCGGCCGCCCGCGAGGTGGTGGCCCTGGCCCGCCTCAACCCGTTCAGCGCGGTGGTCCCCGTGGACGACCGCACCACGGTGGTCGGCGCCGCCATCGCCAATGCGCTGGGGCTTCCGTCGAACCCGGTCGCCGCCGTGTCAGCGACCCGGAACAAGCACCAGATGCGCCTGGCCCTCGGCAAGGCCGGCGTCCCCTCGCCGCCGTACTTCCTCTTCACCCTGGCCGACGACCCGGCGCTGGCCGCCCGGAAAGTGCCCTACCCCTGCGTGCTCAAGCCGACCATCCTGGCGGCGAGCCGCGGGGTGATCCGAGCCAACCATGAGGGTGAGTTCGTCCGGGCCTTCAGGCGGATCGAAACCATCTTGAAGAGCGCGGACGTCGTGGCGCAGGGCGCCGGAAGCGACGAGATCCTGGTGGAAGGGTTCATCCCGGGGAGGGAGGTGGCGCTGGAAGGGTTGCTCGTGAAGGGAACTCTCCGGGTGCTGGCGCTCTTCGACAAGCCCGACCCCCTGGACGGGCCGCTCTTCGAGGAGACGATCTACGTGACGCCCTCGCGCCTGCCGGGGGATACCCAGACCGCCGTCGCCGACCTCACCGCGTGGGCGGCGAGAGCCCTCGGGTTGAGGGAGGGGCCCATCCACGCCGAGCTCAGGGTGAACGAGGCCGGGCCCTGGGTGATCGAGATCGCCGCGCGCTCGATCGGCGGACTCTGCTCCCGGACGCTCCGCTTCGGCACCGGCCTCACCCTGGAGGAGTTGATCCTCCGCCACGCCCTGGGGATCGAGATCGAGAGCCTCGAGCGCGCA
>JACPCF010000157.1 GCA_016179965.1 Candidatus Rokuibacteriota bacterium
CACGCTTGGGGCCAATGAATCGGCTCCTCGCAGGGGCCCTCAGCTCATCCGCTCTAGCTCCTCCTCGGCCTTGTCCAGCCAGAACCGCATGTCCATCTCGCGGTACATCGTCATCGCCGTGTCGAGGTGCTCGCGAGCCTGCTCCGCCCTGCCGATGCGCCGGTACAGCTTGCCGAGGCCGAGGTGGCAGTGGGCGACCAGCGGGCGCATGCCGCAGGGCTCGGCGAGGGCCAGCGCTTGGCGGTAGTGGGCCTCGCCGCTCTCGGCATCGAACCGGTCGGGATGGGTCGTGATGTCGCCGAGCAGGTGCAGCGCATGGGCCGCGAACCCGGGTTGACGCGGAGAGAATTCGACCGCACGGTCACCCAGGCACCGGGCCTCGTCGAGCCGGCCGAGCAGCAGACAGGCGCGACCGAGTGAGTAGTAGGCCCAGCCGAGCCGGCCGACGATTCCCCTCGCCGCCTGACGCTCGAGGAGTTGCTCGCCTTCCTGGAGCCGGTTCAGCGCCTCACTGACCTCGCCCTCCTGCGCCAGTACCCAGGCGGAGGAGGTGACCGCCAGGGGAAGCAGGAGGACGACGTTTCCCGTCCGGATCACCGCGATCCAGCGCTCGACCAGTGAGCGCGCCTTCGCCCAGTCGCCCTTGAGGAGGTGGCGCTTGCTCGCGGCGAAGTGGGCCTCACCGATGGTGTACGCATGATGCGTCGGCTCGGCGAGCCGGATCGCCTCGGCCTCGTACTCTGCGGCCTCGCCGAATCTGCCGAGTTGGGCGAGGCTGATAACCAGCATGCTGCGATCGTAGACCGATGCTGGGAGGGCAAGTCCGAAATAATCATTGGCCGATTCGGCAGGCAACGCCGCGAGGTTCTCGGCGGCCAGCTCGACCACCCGCTCGTACTCGCCCCGGTAGTAATGCGCGTTCTCGAGATAGCTCGTGGCGAGGATGCGGAGTCTCAAGTCCCCGAGGCGCCCGGCGATCTCCAGCGCGAGGGTGCCGGATGCAAGCGCCTCGTCCAGCTCGCCGAGCTGCGAGTGGGTGACGGTCAGCAAAGCGCACGCCTGGCCTCGTCGGGGGTCGTCGTTCAACCGCTCGGCGAGAGCCTCGGCCTCGCGCAGCCGCTCTAGCGACCCCCGGATTTCGCCGAGCTGGTGGAGCACCCACCGCAGCTCGAGGCGGATCTCGAAGGCCTGCTCCAGCGTGGACTGGCTCTCGAGCACCGCCTCGAGGGCGCCGAGCGCCTGCTCGAACCAGACCCGCGCGTCCTGGGGCGCCGACCGGGCGGCCGCCTTGGCTCCGGCCTGCCGGAGATAGTGCACCGCCTTCTCCCGCAGCTCGCCGTGGAGGGCATGGTGGGCGAGCCGTTCGAGGTGTTCGGCAATCCGATCGGGGTAGAGCGCTTCGATCGCCTCCATGATCCGGGCGTGGAGGGCACGTCGCCGCTCCGCGAGCAGGCTGCCGTATGCCACCTCGTGAGTGAGGGCGTGGCGGAAGGTGTACTCGAGGTCCGGGAACAGCCGCGTCTCGTAGAGGAACTCCGTCGCCTGGAGCTGGGCCAGGCCCCGGCGCAGCCGGTCCTCGGGCTCGTCGGCCACGGCCTGGAGCAGCTCGAAGGGCACGTCGGTGCCGATGACCGCAGCCGCTTGGAGCAGGCGCTTGTCCTCCGGGGCCAGCCGGTCGATACGTGCCGCCAGCATCGCCTGGGCCGTGGCCGGGACCTGGAGGCCGTGGACGATCCGGGTCAGGCGATAGGCCCCACGCTCACCCGCGAGGACGCCCGTCTCGACCAGCGAGCGGACGCTCTCCTCGATGAAGAACGGGTTGCCCTCGGTTCGCTCGATCACCAGCCGCTTGAGGGGGGCGAGCGCCGGGTCGCTCCCCAGCAGGGCGTCGAGCAAGGCCTCGGCGCTCTCCAGCGGCAGGGGATCGATCTGGAGCTGCCGGTAGTAGGTCTTGCTCCCCCAGCCGTGGCTGTACTCCGGGCGGTAGTTCACGAGGAGGAGCAGCCGGGCCGTGGGCAGGCTCTCCACCAGGCTGTCCAGGAGGGCCTGGGTCTCGGCGTCGATCCAGTGCAGGTCCTCGAACAGGACCATGAGCGGCTGCACCTGGCTCTCGCGCAGGAGCAGGCGCTTGACCCCGTCGAGGATCCTCTGGCGGCGCTGGGGCGGATCCAGGCGCTCCCAGGCCTCGTCCTCGACCGGGACGTCGAGCAGCCACAGGAGCGGCGGGACGCAGGGCTCGAGCTGCCGGTCGAGAGACAGGAGCTTGCCCGTGACCTTCTCGCAGATCTTGCGGGGATCGTCCGCGGGCTCGATCGCGAAGTACGCCCGGAGCAGCTCGAGGATGGGCAGGTAGTTCGTGGCCTTGCCGTAGGAGACGGAGCCGGATTCGAGGACGAGCCACCCCTGGGCGCGATGGGAGTGGGTGAACTCCCAGTAGAGGCGGGACTTGCCGACGCCGGGCTCCCCCACGACCGCCACCACCTGGCCGTGGCCGGCCCGGGCGCGCTCGAGGGCCTGGCGGAGCTGATCCAGCTCGCTCTCCCGGCCCACGAAGCGGGTGAGGCCGCGGGCGGCTGCGGCCTGGAAGCGCGACCGGACCGTGGCCGCCCGGGTCAGCTCGTAGACCTCGAGCGGCGCCTCAAGCCCTTTTACCGGCAGTGGGCCAAGAGACTTGACTTCTATGTAACCCTCGGCGAGCGCCAACGTCTGGGCCGAGAGCAAGATGGACCCCGGCAGGGCCATCTGCTCCATGCGGGCGGCGATATGCGTGGTCTGGCCGACGGCGGTGTAGTCCATGTGGAGGTCGCTTCCGATCGAGCGCACCACGACCTCGCCGGAGTTCAGGCCGACCCGGATCTGGAGAGGGATCCCCTCCGCGCGCCGGACGCTGTCTGCGTAGCGCTTAACCGTGTCCTGCATACGGAGGGCA
>JACPCF010000132.1 GCA_016179965.1 Candidatus Rokuibacteriota bacterium
AGCCCCGAGAGCATCACGAGGGCGAAGAGCGCCAGGGGAAGCGCCACGCCCTTTTCATTGCGAACGGCCCACATGAGCGATCTCCTTTTACTGGAGTCGGTTCCTCAGGCGGATCCGGTCACTCATCGTGACCGAAATCGCTCCGGCTTGCCAGATGGCGGGCGGCTGGTTCTGTACCCCCACCCTCATATTCACGACGATCATCCGGATTTGCTCGGGAGTTGCCCCCGGGTTGGCGACGGCCTGGCCGTTGGCGTCGCAGTATTGGAAGATGGCGGGATTCGCGATCAATGCGCCCCCGCAATCAAGCCCCACCGCGACCTGCTGGACGCCTGTAATCAGGATCTGCGCCTGGGCGTCCACCCCCGATTCCTGGCGTTGGAGGTTCCCCCCCGCCAGCGAGTACGTGATCTGCTCGCCGCGGTTCACGTTGGTGAACGCGGCCGGTGGACACGGGCCACCAAAGCAGTACGAGAGTTGGACCACGACGCCAGGCTGGATGGCCCCACTGCCGTTCCAGTCGCTCTGGAGGGTGAAGGCGGTGTTGGTCGGGTTGACGACGGCGTTGAAACAAAACGCCGGCGGCGTCGGCGGGTTGCAATTCTGATCGGTCAGCGGACCGTACCCGGCCTCCCGCATGTCGAGCGTTATCCGCTCAAGGGCGGCCCGCGCCGCGGCCTGGGCCTCCGCCTGGTTCGCCCCGGTGAGGTAGCTCTGGTTGCCGGTCATGAGGAGCGTCAGGATCCCGATCATGATCACCCCGATGACGGCGATGACCACGAGGAGCTCGGCAAGGGTGAACCCCCGTTGATCGGTGCGTCCGTGGCGTCTGATGTTCATGCTCATCCCTTTTAATGCTGGGCGATCACGGTCGCGATATCAACCTGCTGCCCTGCGGTCAGCACGCCCTGGGTCGTGACACGCCGGTATTGTATCTGCACCCGCACAAGCCTGGCAGTGGAGGTCGCAGGGCAGGGCGGACCAACGACAGTGAATGCGGGGTTGGGGGGAAGAGCCGTGGTGAGACATTGGAGGATCACGGTCCGCTGGTATTCGGGATAGCCCGCGATGGTATTGAAGTTATCGTTATTGCACGGACCCGGAGGAGCGACGGAGGTATAGCAGGTGCCTCCTGGAGCGACGTTCGCGAACCCCTGGGTGGCTGCGGTGCTGAGCCCCCACGCCTTGATCTGTTCGATCTTCTGCTCGGCGAGAAAGACCCCGGTGGACTGCCGCCGGCCGGTCTCCACTCCCGCGGTCCCGAGGGGGAACCACTGCATGACAGCCACCAGGCCGATCATGAGAATGGCGATTGCCACGAGAAGCTCAACCAGGGTGAATCCAGATTCATCCCTACGGCAAAAACGCTTCATCGCCGGCCTCCTTGCCTGGCCCTGAAATGAAGCAACTTCACTGCCAAGCCCCTCCCCCCCTGAAATCGCACTTAACTTACCAAAAAATAAGGTGGAGGATCAATCCCGAGGAGAGGCCGAAGGGGGGTAAAGTGTGAAGGAATGGCACGGGATTGAAAAAAACCGTCAGCCGACGAACGGAGGGAAAACGGGGGGATCAGCGGTTCCTGAGGCGGATCTGGGTGGTCATGATCGCGCCCCCACCCCCGTCCCCCGAGCTGGTGGTGATCGTGATGACAACCGACCGAATATCCCGGGGGGTCTTCGGAGGATTGCCCGCGGCGTCCAGGTAGGTGAACGCCAGGGCCTCCACGCCATCCACCACCGGCTGAGCGCCTCCCCCCGCGTTCCGGCGAAGCGTTCGCCCAGTCAGCGAGTAGGTGATCGTCTCGCGATTGCCCGCGATCACCCCATCGCCGTTGAGATCGTTCTGAATGGTGAAGCCGGTCGAGGTTGGGTTGACGAGCGGAGGAAACCCAGTCCCGCGGGGATCGATGCCCGCGCCCCGCAGCTCTCGCCCGAGCCGCTCGAGGGCCACCCGGGCGCTCTGCTGGGCTTCCAGCCGCGCCGTCCCGGCCAGGTACGCCCGCTCTCCATGCTGGAGCAGGCCGGTGAGCGTCAGCAGGACGATCCCGACCAGAGCCAGCGCGACCAGGAGCTCGACAAACCCGAACCCCCGAGAATCGCTCCGCCGCTGCCGCACGCCTGCCCTCCGTCCACGCCGTGATTGTCAGGCGGGAGCGGGCAGGCACTCCCACGCGAGCCAGCTTGAGCGCGTTACGCGTTGCCGTCAATGTCCAATCTCCCATACATCAGTCGGGGGTAGGGGTGGGCGGAGTGGTCGAGTAGTCGTAGAAGCCGCGGCCGGACTTCCGCCCGAGGTCCCCGCGCTTCACGCGCACCTCGAGCGCCTTGGGCGGCAGGTCCTTCGGATCCTTCGTGATCTCGTAGGTCTCGAGGCGCGCGTTGTAGCCGATGTCGAGCCCGGAGAAATCGGCGAGCTTGAACGGCCCCATCGGGTGGTTCAGCCCGAGCTCCACGGCCCTGTCGATGTCGGCGAAGGACGCCACGCCCTCCTCCAGCAGGTAGTACGCCTCGCGCCCGAGGGCCCGGAGGATCCGGTTCACGAGGAACCCCGGCAGCTCCTTTCTCAAGATCACGGGCTCCCTGCCGATCCTCCGCACGAGCTCCCCGACGACCTGGGCCGTCTCCTCGCTCGTGTCCTTGCCCTTGACGACCTCCACGAGCCGCATCACGAGCGGCGGGTAGAACCAGTGCATGTTGGCGCACTGGGCGGGGCGCTTCGTAGCCCCCGCGATCTGGGAGATCATGAGCGTGGAGCTGTTCGAGACGAGGATCGCGTGGGGCGGGCAGAAGCGGTGGAGCTTGGTGAAGCATTCCCGCTTCGGCTCGAGCCGCTCGACGATGGCCTCGATGGCGAAGTCGGCGTCGCGGGCCGCCTTTTCCAGATCCGGCTCCAGGCGGACCCGGCCGATGGCCGCGTCCATCTGGGCCTGGGTCATCTGCCCCTTCGCGACGCGCTTTTCGAGCTGGACGCGGTTCCCCTTCATCCCCTTCTCGAGGATGTCTATCGAGAGGTCGTTCAGCGTCACGGCATAGCCGTGGAGCGCGGCCTGCATGGCGATCTGAGCGCCCATCTGGCCGGCGCCCACCACCAGGATCTGCTTGATCTCGTCGATTCGCATCGCGCAATCTCCTCCCCTCACCCTGCCCTCCTCGGATGCTAGCCGATCGGTGGTCTCCGCTCCGCCCAGGGGTGAGCCTTCTCGAAGGCGGCGGCGGCGCGGAGCACCGTCGCGTCATCGAACCGGCGCCCCACGATCTGAAGCCCGATGGGCAGGCCGTCCTTGGTGAAGCCGCACGGCGCCGAGGCCGCGGGCTGGCCGGTCATGTTGAAGGGAAAGGTGAACGGGGTCCACATATACTCCCCGATCGGCGTGCCGGCGATCTCCGTGGGGTTGTCGAGGCCCACTTTGAAGGGTGGGCAGGCCACCGTGGGAGTCAGCAGCAGGTCATAGTCGGCGAAGAACTTCCGCACCGGCTCCCAGAAGGCGAGCCGGTCGAACCACGCCTGGACGTACTTGCTGGGCGGCCATTTCAGCGTCTCCTCGATGATCCGCGCGAGCCCCGGATCGATGTCGGCCTTTCGATCGGGGAAGTACGGCATCAAACGCGCGGCGATGCCGCCGCAGAAGAGCGCATACCACGCCTCGCTCGGGTCGGGGAACTTGGGGTCCACCGCTTCCACCCGGCAGCCGAAGTGCTTGAAGCTTCGCGCCGCTCTTTCCGCGAGGGCCGCAACTTCCGGGTCCACGACCTTGGCGAAGCCGAGGGTCGAACTCCACGCGACCCGAAGTCCTCTGAGGCTTCCCCGGAGCGCCTTCACGTAGTCCACCCCCGACGGCGGGAGCGAGTACTGATCGCGCTCGTCGGGCCCGGCCAGCACGTTCAGCATCATCGCGGCGTCGGCGACGGTGCGCGTCATGGGCCCGGCGTGGGAGAGGCTCCACGCGGCGCTCGGCGGGTAGGTCGGCACGCGCCCGTAGGAAGGCTTCAGCCCGAAGATCCCCGAGAACGACGAGGGGATTCGGATCGACCCCCCGCCGTCGGTCCCCACTGCCAGCGGCGCCATCCCGGCCGCCACGGCCGCCCCCGCGCCGCCGCTCGAGCCGCCGGGGGTCCGGTCGGGATTCCACGGGCTCCGTGTCGCGCCAAAGAGCAGGTTGTGGGTCGCCCCGATCCAGCCGAACATCGGCGTGTTGGTCTTGCCCACCAGGACCCCGCCCGCGGTCTTGAGCCGCTCCACGACCGGCGCGTCCTCCTCCGGGACGTGATCGGCGTAGAGCCGGGTCCCCCAGGTGGTCCGCACCCCCTTGGTGATGATCAGGTCCTTGATTGAGAACGGGACGCCATGCAGGGGGCCGAGCTTGGCGCCCCGCTTCATGAGGGCGCGCTCGGCGGCCTTGGCCTCCCGGCGCGCCGCGTCCGCCGTCACCGTGCAGTAGGCGTTCAGCGTGGGGTTCAGCTTCTCGATCCTCGCCAGGACCGCCTCCACGACCTCAACGGGGGAAACTTTCTTCCGCTTGATCGCCCCTGCCAGATCGGTCGCCGGCAGCCAGCACAGCTCGTCGTACGCCATGCCATCCCTCCCCTAGCCCGACAGGTGGAAGACGACCATCTTGAGCTCGGTCATCTCCTCCACCGCGTAGCGCGGCCCTTCTTTGCCGAAGCCCGACTCCTTGAGGCCGCCGTAGGGCATCAGGTCGGCGCGCCACTGGGGCCCCCAGTTGATGTGAAGGTTCCCCGACTGGACCTCGCGGGCGAACTTCATCGCCCACTCGAGGTTTTCGGTGAAGATGCCGGCCGAGAGCCCGTAGATCGTGTCGTTGGCGAGCGCGATGGCCTCGTCGATGTTGTTGAACGGGGTCACGGCCACCGCCGGGCCGAACAGCTCATCGCACGAGATGCGCATCTCCGGCTTGACGTCGGCGACGATCGTCGGCGCGTAGATCGTGCCCCGGCGCTCGCCTCCCACCACGACCCGCGCCCCCGTCGAGACCGCTTCTTTCACCCACTCCTCAACGCGCACGGCGTCCTTCTCGCGCACCATGGGGCCGACCTTGGTTTTCGGGTCGAGCTGGTTCCCCGTGGTCAGCGCCGCCACGCGCGGGGTCAGGGCGTCCAGGAAGTCGCCGTACACCTTCCCCGCCGTGAGGACGCGCTGGGTGGAGATACAGACCTGCCCCGCGTTGGCGTACCCGGTGGCCGCCACGGCCACCGCCACCTTGTCGAGGTCGGCGTCGGGCATGACGATGATCGGAGAGTTGGAGCCGAGCTCCATCGTCACCTTCTTGATCCCCGCCAGGCGGCAGATGCGCTCGCCGACGTCGCGGCTCCCCGTGAAGGTGATCTTCCTGACGCGCCGGTCCGCGACCAGAGCGTCGCCGATTTCTCCCCCCGACCCAGTCAAGCACTGCACGCCCTCGGCAGGGAGGCCCGCCTCCAGGAGGATCTCGGTCAGCTTGAGGGCCGACAGCGGCGTGTCGGTCGCCGGCTTGATCACCACGGCGTTGCCGGCGGCGAGCGCCGGACCCACCTTGTGGCAGACCAGGTTCAGCGGAAAGTTGAATGGGCTGATCGCCACCACCACGCCGCACGGCACGCGGAGCGTGACGCCGAACTTCCCCGCCCCGCCCGGCGCCCCGTCGAGGGGGATGGTCTCGCCGTGAATCCGCTTGGCCTCCTCGGCCGAGCCCGTGATCGTCTCCGCGGCGCGGCTGGCCTCGAGCCGCCCCTCGGCGATGACTTTCCCCTCTTCCATCGAGATGAGCCGGCCCAGCTCCTCGGTCCGCGCCGCCATGATCTCGGCGGCTTTTTTCAGGATCTTCCAGCGCTCGTACCCGGGGAGCGCCGCCATCACTCGAGCGCCCCGCGTCGCGCTCTCCAGGGCACGGTCCACGTCCGCCGCCTCGCCCCGCGGCACCGTGTCGATCACGGAGTTGTCGTACGGGTTCAGCACCTCGATCTTTTGGGGCTTGTCGATCCACTGCCCTGCCACGTGCATCTTCATGGCCTTATCTCCTTACGCCCCGCGGAGGCGGGGGTCTAACGTATCCCGGAGCGCATCGCCGAGCAAGTTGGAGCCGAACACCGCCAGGCTGATGGCGAACCCCGGGAACAGCACCAGGTGCGGCGCCTTCTGGGCGTACTCCGAGGCCGAGACCGCGAGCATGCGCCCCCACGAGGGGGACGGCTCGGGGACGCCGAGGCCGAGGAACGACAGCGTGGCCTCCACGAGGATCGCGCTTCCGAGCTGGGCCGTGCCGAGCACGATGAACGGCCCCACGGTGTTCGGCAAGATGTGACGGAAGGCGATCCGGAGGTGACCGACCCCCAGCCCACGGGCGGCCTCGATATATTGCATCTCGCGGATCGACAACACGCTCGACCTGATCACGCGCGCGGCCCGCGGGATGATCGGGACCGAGATGGCGATGATGACGTTGGGGATCGAGGGGCCCAGGGCGGCCGACATGACCAGGGCGAGCACGAGCAGGGGCATCCCCTGAAGGATGTCCATCACCCGCTGGGTGATGAGGTCCGTCTTCCCGCCGAGGTAGCCGGAGAGGAGCCCGATGATCCCCCCCAGCACCGATCCCAGAAGCGTGGACGCGAGCCCCACGACCAACGAGACCTGGGCGCCGTGGACGATGCGGCTGTAGATGTCGCGCCCGAGGTGGTCGGTGCCGAGCCAGTGGTCTCCCGCCGGACGGGCGAGCGTGCGGTTGGCGTCGGTCCGGATCGGGTCGTGGGTCGCCAGGACGGTTGCGAGGACGGCCGTCACGACCATCACCACCATGAGAAGGCCGCCCACGGCCCCCAGCGGCTTTTTCCGGCAGAAGCGCCAGAGGAGCGCGCCAAGCCCCGCGCGCGGGAGCGTCACGCCCGCGGGGAGCGTCAGCTCAATCCCTTCCGTCGTAACCATCGGCCGCCTGTCAGCCATAGCGCACCCGCGGATCGAGCCAGCCGTAGAGCATGTCCACGAAGAGGTTGGAGAGGATCACGACGATGGCGATGAACATCACGAGATTCTGAACAATCGGGTAGTCGCGCCAGAGGATCGCCTCCACCAGGTAGCGGGCCACTCCGGGGAGGTTGAAGACCGTCTCAGTCACCACGAGGCCGCCAATCAGAAAAGCGAACTCGATCCCGATGACGGTCACGATCGGCAGGATGGCGTTCTTCAACGCGTGGCGCCAGATCACCACCCGTTCCCGCTGCCCCTTGGCCAGGGCCGTGCGGATGTAGTCCTCGCGCATCACTTCGAGCACCGACGAGCGCGTGATCCGCATAATGAGGGCCGAGGAGCGGTAGCCCACGGCCAGCGCCGGGAGCAGAAACTGGAGAACATGGACCTTGAAGTCTTGGGTGGGTGGAACGTAGAGCATCGGCGGGATCCAGCCCGCCCACGCCACGAGCCCGAGGATGATGACCATGCCGAGCCAGAAGGAGGGCATGGAGAGCCCGGCGAGGCTGATCACCCGCAGGACATAGTCCAGGGTCGTGTCCTGGCGGACGGCGCTGACCACCCCGGTGGGCACGCCCAGGAGCACCGCGACCAGGAGCGAGAGGACCGCCAGCTCGACGGTCACGGGAATTCGCGGCTTGACGATCTGCCAGGCCGGCACGTCGTAGCGGTAGGACTTACCCAGGTTTCCCTGGAGGATGTCGCCGAGCCAGGAGACGTACTGGGCGAGGATCGGCCGGTCGAGGCCGAGCTCCTTCGTCAGCTCCTTCTTGGCGACGGGATCCACGTAGCCGCCGGCCTCGTAGAGGATGTCCACGATATCGCCGGGCGCCAGGCGCATGAGAACGAAGATGACGATGGACATCCCGAAGAGGGTCAGCACCGCGATCGCCAAGCGCTGGGCGATGTACGTCTTCACGGGCAGCCTCTAAATGGCGCGTGGGGGAGGCCAGGGGGCCTCCCCCACCGTCGGCCCGATGCCAGAGCGCCGCCTACTTGTCGAGCCACACTTCCTGCATCCGCCAGTAGTTGTAGATGGACTGGTGCGGGACCAGGTTCTTCACGTGTGGCCAGTGGGTGAAGTAGTCCACCCGCCACCCCATGATCGGCCGGGCAGCTTCCTCCTCAAGTTTTCTCTGGACCTCCCAAACCAGCTGGAGCCGCTTCTTGGGATCCAGCTCCTGGGATTGCCTGTCCATCATGGCGTCCGCCTGCTCGCTGCAGTAGTCGGTGTAGTTGCGGGGGGAGCCGCAGCGGTAGTTCTCGTAGAAGTTGGCGTCGGGGTCGTCGGGACCGATTCCGGTGAGGTTGGTGCCCATGAGGTAGTCGCGGCGCGTCACCATGGGGTGCCACACTCCCGTCTCGATCTGCTTCAGCGCGGCCTCGACCCCCACCTGCTTGAGCTGGTCGATGACGAAGGACGAGAAGTCCACGTAGATGGCGATGGCCCGCGTCTGCATCTCAACCCTCAGGGGTTTGCCGGGACCGAACCCGACCTCGGTGAGGAGCTTCCTGGCCTCGGCCTTGTCCTTGGCGGGATCGCCATATCCTGGGAGCTTGTTCAGATCCGCTTCTAGGAGCCCCCAGACGCCGAACGGCTTGGGCGCCATGGAGGCGCCGGGGAGCGCCCCGCCCTGGTGCACGGCCTTGATGTACGCCCGGCGGTCCACGGCGAGGCTGATCGCCCTCCGAACCTTCACGTTGTCGAACGGCGGCTTCTTGATGTTCATGATCAGGTTGTCGTTGACGTTCTGGCCGATAGGGGTCACGACGAGCT
This sequence comes from Candidatus Rokuibacteriota bacterium, assembly GCA_016179965.1. GTDB lineage: Bacteria > Methylomirabilota > Methylomirabilia > Rokubacteriales > CSP1-6 > CSP1-6. The sequence goes on from JACPCF010000132.1 coordinate 8,738, forward strand.
GCGGCACTGCCGCCTTCAGGCTCTCGCTGGCCGCCTTCGACACCTCTCCCGGGAAGCCGACGTCAATCCGCCCCGCCTGGATGGCCGCCACGGCGGTGCCGCGCTCCTTGATGATGATGTAGCGGATCCCGTCGAGGTACGGCCGTCCCTTCACGAAGTAGTCCGGATTCTTCGCCAGCTCGAGCACCTCGCCCTGCCGGTACTCTTTGACCTTGAAGGGGCCGGTCCCCACGCAACGGTTGCGGATCTCCGCCGGGGGGACGTGGGACGGGTACACGGGCGAGTAGCCCGAGGCCAGCATCATGAGCAGGGAGGGCTGGGGGCGCTTGAGGCGGAAGACGACGGTGTAAGGGTCCGGCGCGTCGATGGACACGACGTTGGCGTACCAGTCCTTGCGAGGGTTCACGCGGAGCTTGGCGGGGGCGTCCGGCGCCGCGCGCACCACGTCGAAGGTGTACTTGACGTCCTTGGAGGTGAACAGTTGGCCGTCATGCCACTTGACGTCTTTTCGGAGGAAGAAGACGAGCGTCCGCCCCCCGTCCTGCCACGACCACTTCTCCGCCAGCTCGGGGATGATCGTGGCTTCGCTCTCCTGCTTCTTCAAAGGATCGAACAACACCAGGTTGTTGTAGCAGGCGCTCATGGGGAGCACGGTGGAGATCGTCCCCTCCTCGTGGATCGAGAGGCTCGGCGGGTTCTCCCGATGCCAGACGTTCAGGATGCCGCCCGATTTCGGGGCTTGGCTGGTGGCCGGGGCGATGCTCAGTGCGAGGGTGATCGCGACCGCCAGCCCCACCACGAGGGCAACCGTACGAAACCGATCCATAATGTCTCTCCTTTCGTGCCCGATCTCGGCTCTTGTTATCGCGGCGCTGACTTTACCCGAAAACCCCCCATCCCACAACCCGGTTCCCCGCCGCGGTGCGTTACGTCCCTCGCCCCCGCCGGGAGCGCGGGCGGCTCGGGGCCAGGACCTTCCGCCGCTTGACGTCCCACACGCCGCGCGCCGTCAGGCGGACTTCAGGCAGGAAATCGGCCGTCAGGAAGAGGAGGGTAAAGAGCGGGTCGTGGTGGGGGTAACCGCGCGCCGTCAGGAGCCCCCGAAGCTCCCGCTCCCGCGCCGCGAGGGCCGGGAGGGGAGCGGCCGCCATGATCCCACCGAGCGGCAAGGCCAGCTCATAAACCACCCGGCCCCCTTCGACGACGACGATCCCCCCTTTGACGGCGAGCAGCCGGTTCACCGCCTGAGCCATGGCCGACGGGTCGCGGCCCAGGACCAGGATCTGGAAGTCCGTGCTGACCGTCGTGGCAAGGCCGTCCAGGTTGCGGGCAAACCCGGCGACCACTCCCCGGCAGATCCGGCGCCCCTGACGATCCAGAAGCGCCGCCAGCAGGTCTCCCTCGGCCGGCGGCCGCTCCTCGAGGCGGGTGATCACCGCGCTGACGAGCCTCAGCACCGGCACGCGCTCGGGGGTGGCAACCCTGAAGTCCTCGGCCGAGAGCCGGAGTCCGCGGGCGAACCGCGCCGCGGCGCTCGAGAAGATGCGCTGCCAGGCGGGCTCGGGGACTTTCGCGACGAGCGTCCCACCCGCGGCCACAAGCCTCCCCCGCGCCAGCACACGTTCGGGCCGCGGCTCGGCGAGATCGGGGAGGAACAGGATGTCGGCGAAGCGGCCGGGGGCGATCCCGCCGATCTCGTGGTCCAGCCCGTAGTAGGTCGCCGGATTGAGCGTGACCATGCGATAGGCGTCCACGGGCGGCACGCCCTCATCCAGCGCCAGACGAACCAGATGATCCACGAACCCGTGCTCGGCGACGAAGGCGGGGCTCGAGCCGTCCATGGTGAGCATGAGCCGCGCGACGAGACCGGGAGCCTCTTTGAGCGCCCCGAACAACGCCTTGAGATCGGGTCGCAGTGAGGACTGCCTGAGCATCACCGCGATTCCGGCGCGCGCCCGGTCCAGGGCCTCCCGGGCCGTGATCGGCTCGTGGCAGGAGGCGAGCCCCGCCGCGGCGAGGCCCATCAGCTTCTCGGCCGAGGCGCCCGCCGTGTGGCCTTCGATCCGCTTGCGGCGCGTCGCGGCGAGGGCGAGCCGCGCGAGGAGACCCGGGTCACCCTCCAGAGCCTCGGGCCAGCGCGTGATCTCCCCCACCGCCACCACCCGGGGGTTGTCGAGGAGTCGGGCGAGCGCGCCGATGGGGAAGCGCCGCGCTTCACCCTCGGAGCGGGACTGGGTGTGCACGCGCGCCATCCAGTAGAACCGGAGCGGGAGGCGAGCCAGCGCGCTGACGGCCGCTTCAAAGCCACGGGGACCCGCCAGCTCATAGACCGGCAGATTGTCGGCGAAGATGCTCGTGGTCCCGAGCGGCAGGACGTGACGGGCGAGGCTTGCGGGCGTGAGGAGATTCCACGGGTGGGAGTGGGGCTCGACGTAGCCGGGGCAGAGGACCCGGCCGCGCGCCGAGATGACCTCGGTGCGGGGCCCCACCATGTCGGAGCGCCCCCCGACGTAGGCGATCCGCTCTCCCTTGATCGCCACGTTGGCCGGGTAGCACTCCCCGGTATAGACGTTGAGGAGCGTCCCGTCTGCGATGTAGCGGTCGGCGGGCGCCTCCCCCCGCGCCACGGCGGTGAGGGCCTGCCGCTCGCTCACCCACCGGGAGCGGTTCGTGCGGTTATGCTTCACGATCCACGAACATCCACGACAATCTCCCGCTGCCTCGGCCCATCCAACTCCACGAGCGCGATCCCCTGCCAGGTCCCGAGCAGGAGCCGCCCATCCTTCACGGGAACGATCTGGACGGGGCCGAGTAGCGTGGCCCCCAGGTGGGCTGCGCCGTTGTCGTCCACCTTGTCGTGCTCCCACACGCCCTCGGGGATGAGCTTGTCCAGGAGGCTCAGGATGTCGGCGCGAAACCCGGGGTCCGCGTTTTCGTTGATGATCAGCGCGGCGGTCGCGTGGCGCGCGAAGACCGTGCACACGCCCTCCCTCGCCTTCGAGGCCGCAACCACGGTGGCCACCTGCCGGGTGATGTCGAGCACTTCCCGTCGCTTCGTGGTCCTGAGGGTGATCGTCTGCTGCATCTCCTACCCTGCTGCCGGCGAGTCGTCGATGAGGCCGACGACGGCCCCCACGGGGACGGTCTGCCCGGCTGGAACGGTAATCTGGTGCACCACCCCGGCGACCTCAGCTTCGATCACGACGTCGGCTTTTTCCGTCTCAACCTCCAGGAGCGCACCGCCGGGACTCACGCGGTCGCCGACCTTCACGAGCCAGGCCTTGACGTCGCACTCGGTCGTGTCCATGCCGAGCTTCGGGATCCTGATCTCGTACACACACTCGGAGGGGGGCTACGCCCCCCTTCCGATTCCTCCCCCCAGATTGCGCGGGCGAAGCCCGCGCTCGAACACTCCGTTCTCACCAAGCGGTCGTGGAATGGTATCCGACATCTTTTTAGACTTTGGCCAGCAGCGCCCGCGCTTCGGCCAGCAGCCGATCCCGCGAGGGCAGGACGTAACTCTCGAGCGGGGGAGTGAAGGGAACCGGCACATCCGCGCGCGTGAGCCGGCGAATCGGGGCACGGAGCGCGTCAAAGGCCTCTTCGGCGATGACGGCGGCCAGCTCGGCGGCGTAGCCGCAGGTGCGGTTGGAGTCGTCGAAGAGGATCGCGCGGCCGGTCTTCCTCACCGAGGCCAGGATGGTCTCGCGGTCGAGCGGCAGGAGGCTCCGCGGGTCCACGACCTCGGCCGAGATCCCCTCCTGGGCGAGCTGCTCCGCCGCCTTCAGCGCCTCCGGCACCAGCGGGCCGACGGCGATGATGGAAAGGTCCTCCCCCGTGCGTTTCACCTCCGCCCGCCCCAGCGGGATCGTGTACTCCTCCTCGGGGACCGGCCCCTTCACGGCCAGCAGCGCCCCGGGGGCGAAGACCACCACGGGGTCGTCCTCGCGGATCGCCGCCTTGAGCAACCCCTTGGCGTCGCGCGGCGTCGAGGGCATGACGGCCTTCATCCCCATGTGGACGAGGAGCGGATAGGGATGGTCGGAGTGCTGCCCGGCGAGCCCGCGGCGCGAGCCGGACGCGGGGACGAGGTACGTGACCGGGATCCTCCCCTGGCCGCCCATCATGTAGCGGAGCTTCTGCGCCTGGTCCACGAGCTGGTCGAAGGCGACGAAGATGAGGGCGTTGATCTGGTACTCGACGACGGGGCGCATGCCGGCCATCGCCGCGCCCGTGGCGAGGCCGGTGAAGCCCGCCTCGGAGATCGGCGTGTCGAAGATCCGCTCGGGGCCGAACTCGTCCAGCAGCCCCTTGGTGACTCCCCGCAGGCTGTGGCGGACGTCCTCGCCGACCACGATGACCTTGGGGTCGCGGCTCATCTCCTCCCGGAGCGCTTCGGTCAGGGCCTCCAGGTAACGGATCTCTCGCATAGCGTCCCCTCTCTACCAGCCCCGGGCGGGAAGACCGGGGTACGACACGGCGTACATTCCGTCCAGGGCCTCCTCCGCCTCGGGGAACGGGCTCTGGCGCGCGAAGGCCACCGCCTCGTCCAGCAGCGCCTCCACCTCCGCCTCGACGCGGGCCGGGTCGGCGATCCCCTGCTGCCTGAGCCACTGCGGATAGGTCAGCAACGGATCGCGCTCTCTCCAGCGGGCGACCTCCTCATCGCTCCGGTACTTGATGCCGCGGGCCTTCTCCGCGGTGAAGTGGCCGACGAAGCGATAGGTGCGGCATTCGAGCAGCGTCGGGCCGGCGCCCGTTCGGGCGCGCTCCACCGCCTGGGAGGCGGCGGCGTGGACGGCCAGGACGTCCATCCCATCCACGGCCACCCCCGGCATCCCATAGCCTGCCGCCCGCTCGGCCAGCCGCTCCACCTTCGCCATCTGGCTGATGGGGGCGCTGATGGCGTAGCCGTTGTTCTCGCAGACGAAGACGACGGGCAGGGTCCAGATGGCGGCGAGGTTCAGCGCCTCGTGCACGACGCCCTGATTCATCCCGCCATCGCCAAAAAACGAAACGGCCACCCGGTCGCTCCGCGCCAGCTTCGCGGCCAGGGCCGCGCCGCACGCGATGGGGGCTCCCGCCCCCACGATGCCGTTGGCGCCGTAGATCCCGAGGGAGAGATCGGCGATGTGCATGGAGCCGCCGCGGCCCCGATTGTAGCCCGTCGCCTTTCCCATCAGCTCGGCCATCATCCGCCGCGGGTCGCCACCCTTGGCCAGGATGTGGCCGTGGCCCCGGTGGGTGCTGGTGATGACGTCGTCGGGGCGGAGCGCGACGCACACGCCCGTGGCCACCGCCTCCTGCCCCACATACTCGTGGGTGACCCCGGGAATCTCGTCCCGATTCACCAGCTCCACCACCCGCTCCTCAAAGCGGCGGATGAGGCGCATTTTCCGATAAAGCTCGATCAACTGGATCGAGTCGAGCGCCATAGTCGCCCTCCTTCACGGCCCCGGGGCCGTGTTCCTCGCCGCACCACCATAGCGCCCCGGGCGCCCCCTGTCGAGCCCCCGCCGGGG
>JACPCF010000142.1 GCA_016179965.1 Candidatus Rokuibacteriota bacterium
AGCTCGGCCTGTCGGTGCAGGCGGTGAAGCTCCTCGAAGCGCTCGTGGAGGGACATTTCGGGCTCCTCGGTGGGGTCAAAAATGACGCCCTTAGTATAGGAACCTGCCATGCCGGAAGTCAACGATTTTCCCTGCTTTTTGATATAATGCGACTCTCATGGCCAACACGTTCCTCCTCGTAATCGCGATCTGCGCCGTCATCCTGACGGTGGTGCTGGTGCCCACGCTGCTGGCCCTCAAGCGGGCGGCCCTCCGGGCCGAAACGGTCCTCATGCTGCTGGAGCGCGAGATCCGCCCGACGGCGAGCCAGCTCCAGACGCTGACCGAAGAGCTCCGCGGCCTCTCGCGGCACGCCGGGGAGAACATGGAGCGGATGGGGGTGGTCATCGGCCGAGTGGATGAGGTCACGACGCGCATCGCCCGCGTCGTGGGGTTCGTCGGCGGCTTCACGCGGGTGGGTCAGCTCGTGGGGACCGCCACGGGAGTCAAAAAGGGGCTGGACGTCTTCATCGCGAAGCTGGTCAGCAGGAACAAGAAGCGCTGAGTCGAGAGGGAGGACAAGGGATGGCTGAGGAACGGAGTTCCGGTGGTGACGCGGCGGGCTATCTCGGCTGGTTTTTCATGGGCGCCCTCCTGGGCGCGGCGGCGGCCCTGCTCCTGACGCCGAAGACGGGACAGGAGGCGCGCGAGCTGCTCCGGGAGAGGGGCGGCGAGTTCACCAAGCGGGCCCAGGAGTACGCGAAGGAGGCCCAGGTCCAGGCCGGCGAGCTCTTCGAGAAGGGGCGCGAGCTCTTCGAGGAGCAGGGCCAGCGGCTGATGTCGGCGTTCGAGGCCGGCAAGGAGGCGATGAGGGAGGAGATCAGCAAGGCCCACCGCGACGGCTAGCGGCCTAGCCCCCCTCCGAGTGTGTGGCGGAGGTCGAGCTGCCCAACCCCGAGGAGCTGGAGGAGAAGGCCGCCATGAAGGAGATGCTCCTCGCCCAGCAGCAGTCGTCCGACCAGTGGGCTTTCTACCAGGGGAACTGCTGAAAAGAAGGACATCGAGAAAGAGGCCAAGACGCTCGAGCACGAGCGCGACCGGAACCGCGACAAGGATCCCTACTTCGACTACGCCGAGGTTCTCCTCCAGATCGCCATCGTGATGGCGTCGGTTTCCATCCTGTCCGCGTCCCGCCCGATGTTCTTCTTCAGCCTCGCGCTGGCGCTGGGCGGCGCCCTCCTGGCGGTCAACGGCTTCACGCTGTTCTTCCGCGTCCCCTTCCTCCACCACTAGTGGGGTCAGGTCTTGCAGTGCAACATCCGAGCGGTGGGGCGGCCGAATGCGTTATTGCAAGACCTGACCCCGACCCCTGAAGCAAAGGGCGCCGATCTCCTGCAACGTACAGCGAGTCCACCGACCTCAGGCGGAGGTTTTAGTAGTCGCCGTCGGAATCCGCAAAGAGGGTGACCGCAGCGATGTCTATACGTTGGCGAGCAAGCTCCTCAGGTTAAAGCTTTTGGGGCCAGTTCGTTAAGAAAAGCCTGGCTTGGCTACAGGTGGATGGCCTGGCCGAGGGCGCCGAGAGTCGCCTCCAGCGCCGCCTCCGACAGCGTGGGGTGGGCGTGGATGGTATGGATGATCTCCTCCAGCGTGGCCTCGAGCGTCCGCCCCACGGCGAACTCGTGGATCAGCTCCGTGGCCTCGGGCCCCACGATGTGGACGCCCAGGATCTCACCGGTCGCCTTGTCGGCCACCACTTTGAGGAACCCCTCGGTCTCGCCCATCGCCACGGCCTTGCCGTTGGCGGTGAAGGGAAAGCGCCCCACCACCACCTCGCTCCCCCCGGCGCGGGCCTGAGCCTCCGTCCGGCCGATGGACGCGATCTGGGGCCGGCAGTAGGTGCAGCTCGGCACATTTGAGTAGTCCAGGGGACGCGGGTCCCTTCCCGCAATTGCTTCGGCGGCGGCGACGCCCTCGGCCATCGCCTTGTGGGCGAGGAGCGGCGGACCGGCCATGTCGCCGATGGCGTAAAGCCCTTTGACGGAGGTCTCCATGCGCGGCGAGACCTTCACGAAGCCCCGCTCCAGGCTCACGCCCAGCGCCTCCAGCCCCACGTCCTTCACCTTGGCCGCGCGGCCCACCGCCATCAGGACCTGCTCCGCCTGGAGGCGCTCCGCTTTGCCGTCAGCTTCCACCTCCACCGTCACTCCGCCCTTGGCCGGCTTCACGGCCTGGACCTTGACCCCGGTCCGGATCGTCACGCGGGTGAAGAAGCGCGCGAGCTGAGCCGACACCTCCTCGTCCTCCATCGGCAGGACGCGCGACAGGGCTTCGAGCAGCGTGACCTGGACCCCGTAGGCGGCGTAGACATCGGCGAACTCCATCCCCACGGCGCCCGCGCCGATGATGATCAGCGACTTGGGAGCGTGCTCCAGACGGACGGCGCCGTTGGAGGAGATGACGGACTGCTCGTCGATCGCCACGCCGGGCAAGGACTTGGGTTCCGAACCGGTGGCCAGAATCACGTGCCGGGCCTCGATGCTCTCCGTCCCGCCCGCCGCCGCGACCTCGACCAGCGTCGGACCCTTGAGCCGGCCGCGCCCGGGGTAGAGTTGGATCTTGTTCTTCTTGAACAGAAACTCGACTCCCTTGGCCATGCGATCCGCGACCTTGCGGCTCCGCCTGATCGCCTCCGCATAGTCCGCTTCGAAGCCGGAGAGCTTGATCCCGAACTCCGCGGCCCGCGCGAAGAGGCCGACGACCTCAGCGTTGCGGAGCAGCGCCTTGGTGGGGATGCATCCCCAGTTGAGGCAGACACCGCCCGGGCGATCGTCCTCGACGGCGGCGACCGAGAGCCCCAGCTGGGCGCACCGGATGGCGGCCACGTAGCCGCCCGGCCCGGTCCCGACCACGGCGACGTCCACCCGATGCGTTGCCACGGTCACTCCCCTCAGACCAGGAGCCGAAGCGGCTCTTCCAGGAGTTGCTTCAGGGTCTGAAGGAAGCGCGCCCCCATCGCCCCATCCATCACCCGGTGGTCGCAGGAGAGCGTCACCTTCATCCGCCGGCCCGTCCCGATCCGGCCCTCCTCCACGACGGGGACGACCCGGACCGCTCCCACGGCGAGGATCGCCCCCTCGGGAGGGTTGATGATGGCCGAGAACTCGTCCACGTCGAACATGCCGAGGTTCGAGACCGAGAACGTGGCGCCGGAGAGCTCGGGCGCCCTGAGCCGGCGGGCGCGGGCACGCTCCACCAGGTCCCGCCCCTCCACGGCAATCTGAGCGAGCGACTTCGCCTCGCAGTTGCGGAGCACCGGCGTGATGAGCCCGTCATCCAGCGCCACCGCGAGGCCCATGTGAACCCGGTAATGCACGCGGATCGCGTCACCCTGAAAGGAGGCGTTCACCTCCGGGTGCCGCAGGAGCGCGAGGGCGCATGCCTTGACGACCATGTCGGTCACGGAGATCTTCGGCTGGCCCTCCAGCGCGTTCAGCTCTTCCCTCAGCTCCCAGGCCCGATCCATGGCGGTCTCGCCAGTCAGGTAGAAGTGGGGGACCGGCCCCTTGGCCAGCGGCATCCGCTTGGCGATGGCGGCCCGGATCGAGGAGAGCGGCACGTCCTGATACTCGACGCCGGGAGCCACCGGGATCGCCACCCGCGCCGCGGCGGGTGCCGGGCTCGTTAATGCGGCCTCGACGTCGCGGCGGACGATACGCCCGCCGGGTCCGCTCCCCTGCACGAGCTTCAGATCGACGCCGGACCGGGCGGCGACCTTCCTCGCGAGGGGCGAGGCCTTGACCCTGCCGCCCGGGAGGGGCCCCGCGATGGCGGGCTGCGGAGCGGGTTGAGGGACGGGCGCCGGAGCGACGGGACGCGGAGGCGCGGGCGGGGGCGCTGCGGGCCTCGGCGGCGCCGCTGGAGCGGGGGGCGCCGGGGGCGGGGCTGCCGCCGCAGGCGGCGGAGCCGGGCCGGCGGCCAGCACTCCTCCGATGTCGTCGGCGGGATCGGCGATGACCGCGATCAGGCCGCCGACGGGAGCGCGCTCGCCGGCCGGCACCAGGATCTTCCTGAGGATACCCGAGCCGAAGGACTCGAGCTCGATGTCGGCCTTGTCGGTCTCGATCTCGGCGATGATCTCGCCGCCCTCGACGCGGTCCCCTTCCGTCTTGATCCACTTGATGACCTTGCCGGTCTCCATGGCCTCGGAAAGCTTGGGCATCACCACTTTGGTTATGGCCATGTCGAACCTCCGCTACGCGGAGCAGACCCGGCGGATGGTCGCGATGATCTTCTCCTTGGAAGGGGTCTTCGCCTGTTCCAGGTTCTTCGCGTACGGCATGGGGGCATTCGCGCCCGTGATCCGCTCCACGGGAGCGTCGAGATCGTCGAAAGCGTTCTCGGTCACGAACGCCGCGATCTCGGAGCCCATCCCGGCGAACCCCGCCCCCGCCTCCACCACCACGGCGCGGTGGGTCTTCCGCACCGACCCGATCATCGTCTCGATGTCCATGGGGCGGAGGGTCCGCGGGTCCACCACCTCGCAGGAGATCCCCTCCTTGGCAAGCTCCTCGGCCACCTCCAGCGCCCGGTACATCATCCCCATGTAGGCGAAGACCGTGACGTCGGTGCCCTCGCGGCGGATCTCCGCTTTGCCGAGGGGGATCGTGAACTCCGGATCGTCGGGCACCTCGCCCTTGATCCCGTAGAGGGTCTCCGCCTCGATAAAGATCACGGGGTTGTCGTCGCGAATGGCGCTCTTCAGGAGGCCCTTCGCGTCGCGGGGAGTGGAGGGGCGGACGACCTTGAGCCCCGGCACGTGGTAGAAATACACCTCCATGGACTGCGAGTGCTGGGCCGCCAGCTGGTGGGCCGGGCCGCCGGGGCCGCGGATGACCATGGGAACGCTGTACTGGCCGCCGGACATGTAATACAGCTTGGCCGCCGAATTGACGATCTGGTCCAGGGCGAGGATGGAGAAGTTGAAGGTCATCATCTCCACCACCGGCCGGAGGCCGAGCATGGCGGCGCCCACCGCCACTCCCGTGAAGCCCGACTCGCAGATGGGGGTGTCCACCACGCGCCGCTCGCCGAACTCCTTCAGGAGCCCCTGAGTCACCTTGTAGGCGCCGTCGTACAGGCCGATTTCCTCGCCGATGAGGAAGACGCGCGGGTCGCGGTGCATCTCTTCCCTGAGCGCCAGGTTCAGCGCCTCGCGATACGTCATCACGGCCATCGCGTTACTCCTTGTACACCTCGGCGGTGAGCCACTCGAGCGGCGGCTCGGGCGACGCGTCGGCGAACGCCACGGCCTCGTCCACGAGGTCGTTGACCTCCTTTTCGAGGGTCCTGATCTCGGCCTCGGTCAGGACGCCCCCCTTGAGGCAGCGCTCGCGGAAGAGCTTGATGGGGTCGCGCTCCTTCTCGCGCCCCACCTCCTCCTTGGTCCGGTACACCGCGGCCGACGGGTCGCGCATGGAGTGCCCGCGGAAACGGTAGGTGCGGGCCTCGAGGAGGCTGGGCGCCTGCTCCCGCCGCGCGCGCTCCACCGCCCGCGCCACGACCTCGCGGACGGCCAGCACGTCCATGCCGTCCACAGCCTCGCCGGCGATGCCGTAAGTCTCCGCATACCGCCAGATCTCGGTCTGGGCCAGGGCCCGGTGGATGGCGGTTCCCATGGCGTAGCGGTTGTTCTCGCAGATGTAGATGACGGGGAGCTTCCAGAGGGCCGCGAGGTTCAGAGATTCGTGGAACTCCCCCTGGGGCACGGCGCCGTCGCCGAAGTAGCAGAGGACCACCTGGTCGCCGCCCTGGTACTTGATGGCGAAGGCGGCGCCCGCGGCGATCGGCAGGTGCGCCCCGACGATGGCGTGGCCGCCGAGGAAGTTCTTGGACTTGTCGAAGAGGTGCATGGAGCCGCCCTTGCCCTTGCTGAGGCCGTCGCGGCGGCCGAAGAGCTCGGCCATCACCCGGCGGGGATCGGACCCCTTGGCCAGGCAGTGGCCGTGCTCCCGGTAGGCGGAGATCGCGTAGTCATCGGCCCTGAGGACGGACGTCGCCCCCACCCCGACGGCTTCCTGCCCGATGTACAGGTGGAGGAAGCCCCCGATCTTCCCGAGCGCGTACATCTCCGCGGCCTTCTCCTCGAACCGGCGGCTGAGGAGCATCTGGGAGAGGAGCCGGCGGGCCAGATCCGCGTCGATCTTGGTCGCGGGCGTGATGGTCTTCGTTTGAGCCATAACGTTCCCCCTGCTACCAGCGCATGATGCTGAGCTCGTCCACCGACAGCCGCCGCTGCAGTCGGAAGATGGTGACGATGATGGCGAGCCCCACCGCCACCTCGGCGGCCGCCACCGTCATGATGAAGAAGACCAATACCTGGGCGTCGGCGGCGCCGGCCCGATGGCCGAACGCCACGAGGGCGAGGTTGGCGGCGTTGAGCATGAGCTCGATGGACATGAAGATCACCAGCGGATTCCGGCGCACCAGGACCCCCACGACCCCGATCGTGAACAGGATCGCGGAAAGCGCCGTGTAATAGGACTCGGGCACCATTATCCCGCCTTTCGCTTGGCGAGGGCCAGCACCCCCACCAGCGCCGCGAGGAGGAGGACCGACGTCACCTCGAAGGGAAGGAGGTAGTCGCGCAGGAGCAGTCGCCCCACCGACTGGATCCCCCCGGCCCCCGCCGCGTACCCAGGCTGAACGCCTGGGTGCGGGGCCGCCGTAAACACGCTCGACTGGAGAATCAGCGCGATCTCCACGAGGAGGAGGGCTCCGAGCGGCAGCGCCAGCAGGCGCTGGAGGCGGAGCGGGTCCGGCCCTGTCTCCTCCTTGCCCGGGATGAGCACCATGATCGCGAAGACGAAGAGGACCATGATGGCGCCGGCGTAGATGATGACCTGCGCCAGGGCCAGGAACTCCGCGCCGAGGAGCAGGTACATCACCGCCACGCAGCCGAGGTTCACGACCAGGAAGAGGGCCCCGTGGATCGGGTTCCGGCGCAGCACGAGCCCGAGCGCGGAAGCCACCGCCAGGATCGCCACGAGGAAGAACACCACCCCGCTCATCGCTATCCTCGGAGGGGGGCTCCGCCCCCCTTCCGATGCCTCCCCCCGTAGATTGCGCCGGCAAAGCCGGCGCTCGAACAGGCGCGAAGCCAGACAGCAAGCTTCGCGTCAGTGGAGACATGATGACTCATCGCTCGAGCGTCCGGTCGGCGGGAATGGGGATCAGGGACCGGGGGGTCCCGGCGGGCCCGGCGGGCTCCAGGGCCAGAAGCATCTCTTTGGTGTAGATCATGCCCTGCCGGCTGTAGGAGGAGAACTCGAGGATCCCCGTGTCCATGCGGATGGCGTCCTCCGGGCAGGCTTCCACGCAGTAGCCACAGAAGACGCACTTGCCCAGGTCAATGTCGAACCGCTCCGGCACCTTTTCGATCTCCGGGTTCGGGTGCTCGGCGGCCACGATGTAGATGCAGTGGGCCGGGCAGACCGTCTCGCACATCATGCACGCCACGCAGCGCGGCGAGCCGTCCTCGCGCCTGACGAGCCGATGCAGGCTTCGCAACCGCGGCGAGTACGGTCTTCGCTCCTCAGGGTACTGGAACGTCACCGCGCCGCGCGCGGTCTTGCTGCGGAAGACGTGGCGCGCGGTGTGGCGCCCCAGGTTGGCGAAGAAGTGGGCGGCCGTGACCCCGAGGCCGACCAGCACCTCCACCAGGTAGAAGCGCTGGCGGAGCTTCATGGGGTCCTCCCCGCGAGGAGGACCAGGCCCGTGATCGCCACGTTCAGGATCGAGAGGGGAAAGAGGCCGAGCCACCCGAGCCGCATGGCCTGGTCGTAGCGGAAGCGGGGGAGGGTCCAGCGAATCAGCATGAGGAACCAGCACATGACGGCGACCTTCAGGCAGAAGGCGAGCACCTGGAGGACCACCACCGTCACGTGCCCCAGAGGCACGGCGACGCCCCACGGGAAGTGGAGGCCATCGGCCATCAGATAGGGGACCTGCCAGCCGCCGAGGAAGAGCGCGGTGGTCATGCCGGCGATCACGACGGTCTCCACGAAATCCGCCATCATGAACATCCCGAACTTCATCCCGCTGTACTCGACGAAGTAGCCGATGATCTCGGACTCCCCCTCGGGAAAATCGAACGGGATGCGCTTGGTCGAGGCGATGCCGGCGGTGAGGAAGAGGATAAAGGCCAGCGGCTGGGTCAGGACGCCCCACTTGGGAATCCAGTCCCCGAAGTACTGCTGGAGCAGCGGCCCTCCCTGCCCCCGGACGATCTCCATCATGTCGAGCGAGCCGTAGACCATGGCGACGCCCATGATGGAGGCCCCGATGGCGACCTCGGCGGAGATCATCAGCGCGGCGGCGCGCTGGCCGCCCAGCAGGGCGTAGTTGTTGGCCGAGGCCCAGCCGGCCATCATCACGCCGTAAACGCCCAGCGAGAGCATGGCGAAGACGTACAGGATCCCGGCGTTGAGGGTCACCGCCTGGAGGGGAATCTCCCTGCCGCCGATGCGCAGCACATCTCCGAACGGAATCGCCGCAAAGGCCACCAGGGCGAATACCACCGAGACCAGCGGCGCCAGGTTGAAGAGCGCCCGGTCGGCCCGCGCGGGAACGAAGTCCTCCTTGGTGAGCATCTTGAGGGCATCGGCCAGCGGGTGGAAGAGGCCGAACAACCGGAGGCCGAAGATCGAGGCCCGGTTGGCCCCGATCCGGTCCTGCATGACCGCCGACTGCTTGCGCTCGACCCACGTGAGAAGGCCCCCCATGTTCAGCACGAAGAGCATCACGAAGCCTACCCGCCCGAGGGCGATGCCCAGGTCAGTAAGCGTCGCGCTCATGCTGAGACCACCTTGCCAGTATCCCGGAGTTCCCCGTAGGAGAGCCCGGCGAATGCCGGGACGGCCGCGGCGAGGGCCTTGAAGCACTCCTCAGCGCGCACGGGCTGAGGGCCGAGACCCAGCGCGGCGCCGATCCGACCGAGAATCTCCCAATCGGCGAGGGAGGCCCCGAGGGGTTCCACGGCCCTCCAGAAGCGCTGGACGCGCCCCTCGAAGTTCGTGAACGTCCCCTCGCGCTCCACCCAGGTGGCGCTGGGCAGGACGTAGTGCGCGGCCGCGCTGACGCGGTTGGCATTCGAGCCTTGAAAGATCAAACACTCGAGGGTTCGCAGGGCTTCCCGGATCTCCTCCTCGGGCCAGGCCGAGGCCAGGAGGTCGTGGTGGAACACCCAGAGGCATTTGATCCGGCCCTCGCGCGCGGCCCGCAGGATCCCCCGCGCACCTCCGTGACCCACGCCTTCGCGCGGCCCGAGCCCGACCAGCTCGGCCCCGCAGGTGTTGGGATTCTTGTCGGCCCTGATCAGGAGGTTGTCCTCGTCCCCGGGGTGCCTGGGGGGGACGCTGAAGTCCACGTGGGCGAGGCCCAGGTGATCTACAAGCCGCTTGAGGAGGAAAAGATCCTCATTGGCCATCTTGGGGGAGGCGAGGACGCCCATTTCCTCCGGCCGGTACCGCCTGAGCTGGCCGGCGATGACCGGGATTATTTCATCCCACCCGATTTCCACGGCCGCATCGCCCCGGCCTCGCGAGGGGGAGACGAGGCGGCTCGGGTCGTCCACGAACTTGTAGCCGTACCGGCCGGCGTCGCAGATCCACCAGCGGTTGACCTCCGCGTGGTACCGCGGCTTGAGCCGGGCCACCCGCCGGCCCTGGTTGTGATGCGGGCGGCGCAGGTTGTAGTGGACCTCGATGTTGCAGCCGCGGCTGCACCCCGGGCAGATGGACCTGGCCGTGTCCAGGTACCACACCCTCACCGCGAATCGGAAATCCCGGTCGGTGAGCGCTCCCACCGGGCAGATGTCGATCACGTTCGCCGAGTACGGGTTCGCCAGCTCCTTGCCGGGGAAGAGCCCGATCTCAGAGTGATCGCCGCGCTGGAAGATCCCCAGTTCGCCCGTTCCCGTGATCTCGTCGCAAAAGCGGACGCAGCGGGAGCAGAGAATGCAGCGCTCGGCGTCGAGGATCACGTGCGGGCCGAGCGGAACGGCTTTCGGCTTGTGGACCTTCTCGTCCACCATCCGGGGCTCGTAGAGGCCGTGCTTCATGTAGTAGATCTGGAGCCAGCACTCCCCGGCCTGATCGCACACGGGGCAGTCCAGCGGGTGGTTGATCAGGTGAAACTCCATGATGGACTGGCGCGTTTCGAGGACCTTCGAGGTGTCGGTGCGCACCACCATCCCCTCGGTCACCTGGGTGTTGCACGCAATCTGAGGGCGCGGGTTGTTCCCCAGCTCCACCATGCAGAGCCGGCACTGGCCGGCGATCGAGAGCCCGGGATGGTAGCAGTAGTAGGGCACTTCGATCCCGAGCCGGCGGGCCGCCTCGATGACGTTGGTGCCCTCCGGGACCTCGACTTCTTTGCCGTCGATCGTCAGCCTGACCATTATTTCGGGATGAGCGCTTCGAATTCGGCGCGAAACTTTTCGATGTAGCTGATGTAGGGCCCGACCGCCCCATCAAAGAAGGCGCAGATGGTGGTGCCGGCGCCGCGCCGGGCCACGTCCAGGATGGTGTCCAGGTCCTCCTTCCGCCCCTTTCCCTCGATGATCCGGCGGGTCATCTTGTAGATCCAGCCGGTGGACTCCCGGCAGGGCGTGCACTGCCCGCACGATTCGTGGGCGTAAAAGCGCGCCACCACCATGAGCGCGTCGGGGATCGAGACGGTCTCGTCCATGACGATCACGCCCGCCGACCCCGCCATCGTGCCGGCGTTCTTGAGGCCGTCCACGTCCATGGTGACGTCGATCTCGCCGGCGGTCAGGATGGCCGCGGAGGAGCCGCCGGGCACGACGGCCTTGAGCCTGCGGCGGTTGGGAAGCCCGCCGGCGTGCTCGTCGATCAGCGAGCGCAAGGTCACCGACACGGGCAGCTCGTACACTCCTGGCCGGGCCACGTGACCCGAGACGGAATACATGCGGGTGCCGCCCTGGGTCTTGGTGCCGAGCCCCGCGAACCAGGCCGCCCCCCGGCGGACGATGTGGGGGACGTGGCAGATCGTCTCCACGTTGTTGACGATGGTGGGGGCCCCGAAGGCGCCCCGAATCGCGGGAAACGGCGGCTTGAGCTTCGGCCAGCCCTTCTTGCCCTCGAGGGAGGAGATCAATCCCGTCTCCTCGCCGCAGATGTAGGCCCCCGCGCCCCGGTGGATGATGATGTCGAGGTCGAACCCCGAGCCGAGGATGTTCTTGCCGAGGAAGCCGGCCTGATAGGCCTCCTCGACCGCCCTGCGGAAGATCCGCCAGGGCCCGACGTACTCGCCGCGGATATAGACGAAGCCCAGGTGGGCGCCGATGGCGTACGCCGAGATGATCATCCCCTCGATCAGCGCGTGGGGGTCTCTTTCGAGCAGGTAACGGTCTTTGAAGGTGCCCGGCTCGCCCTCGTCGGCGTTGATTACGAGGTAGATCGGGCCCGGGTGCCCCTTGGGGAGGAACCCCCACTTGACGCCCGTCGGGAACCCGGCGCCGCCCAGGCCGCGCAGGTTCGACTTCTTGACCTCCTCGGTGATCTCCGCGGGCTTCATCGCGAAGGCCTTCTCGAGCCCCGCGTACCCGCCGGTCTCCCGGTAGAGGGCGAGCGTGTGAGAGCCAGGCAGATGGAAGTTCCGGGTCAGGATCAGCTCACTCATCTTATAGCTACCTGACCCTCTTCCAGGAGACTTGGAACGGCTTATTTGCCGCCCCTATGCCTGTCCCCTCAAGCACGTCGCCTGCTCGCGTCAAGGAGTACGACAGAGAGGTGGGCCTGCAGGGACCGGTGGGCTGGTAGTACTCTCCTTTCATCTCCACCGCGTTCCCTGAAACCTTTGCAGAACCGCGAGCCTTTGACCCCCAAAAATTCCCTCCGTTCTTGAACTCCACGGTGACTCTAGTCTGAAACGCGCTTACAGTCTGCGTTCCTTCCCACACTCCGACAAGCCACCTGGTATCGTTCTCCTGCGTAAAGGCTACCCCCCCCAAACACCAGTTGCAGCAACGATGAACAGCGCGGAAACAAGTTGTAGAAGTCTCATCGCCCACCCTCCTCGTGTTAACCCGTTACCCTTTCGCGTTGACCCCGCCTCCCCGGCTTGAGTGTGTGTTATGATCAAGTTCAAGAAGGAGAACCAGAATGCCGGTTGTCCTGAAGCCTACCGGAAGGAAGCTCACAGCCATCATCGAGCCCAGCGAGGGCGCGTACGTCGTCTTCTGCCCCGAACTCGACCTGGCGACCGAAGGAGACAGCCCGGAAGCGGCGCTGGACGACCTCATCGAGATGGCTCTGGACTACGCCGAACAGTACATGGCCGAGTTCGACCGCTTCAGCCGAAGCCCAAACCGCGCACCCCACGCCCCTTACATTCAGGCGATTCACGCCAACCCCACACCCGCAGGAGTCCGAGCGCTTTTCGAAGGCTAGTACTAGATGCCGACGGTGACCTACCGGGAATTCCGGGTGGTCCTTCAGCGCTCGGGCTTTCGCCTGGTCCGATCCAAGAAGCACGAAACCTGGGAAAAGACGCTTCCTACGGGTGAGATCCTTCAGGTCCGCCTGAGCCACCAGATGGGACGGGACGTCCCCACCCCCCTGTTCCACGCAATGCTCCGCCAGGCCCGGCTGACCCGAGAGGAGTTCTTCACCTTGGTCCGGGAGGCGTGATCGCGGCTGCGTCATCGTAGCTCCGCCAGGATCCGGTCCACCTTCTCGGGCGTCAGGTTCCCCTCGTAGCGGTCGTTCACCTGCATCATGGGGGCCATCTCGCAGGCGCAGAGGCACTCCACTGACAGGAGCGTGACCCCGCCGTCCGGGGTGGTCCCTCCGACGTCGACGCCGAGCCTCTTCTTCAGGTGGGTGAGCACCCGCTGGGCGCCGAGGAGGTGGCAGGTGAGGTTGTGGCAGACGCTGATGACGTGGCGGCCCCTCGGCTCCCGGAAAAAGAGGGAGTAGAAGGTAACGACCTCGTGGACGTGGGCCGGGGAGAGGTCGAAGAGCCCCGCCGCGTACTCTTCCGCCTCCAGCGAGATGTGCCCGAACGCCTCCTGGGCGAGATGGAGCACGGGCAGGAGGGCCGCCCGCTTGTCGGGGTAAAGCGCCTGGAGCCGGCGGACCTCGGCGAGCTGCTCCCGCGTGAACTGCACGCTAACCGCGCCCAGAGCGCTCACCGATCCAACTCGCCCGCGATCATGTTGACCGAGCCGAAGGTGGGTACGACGTCGGCCACCATCTCCCCCTCGATCATCCGGTGGAGCGCCGCCATGGGCGGGAGGCACGGCGGCCGGCAGCGGACGCGGTAGGGGCGGTCGGTCCCGTCGGAGACGATGTAGAAGCCCAGCTCGCCGTTGGCGCCCTCCACCGGGAAGTACGCCTCGCCCTGGGGCGGGCGGATCCCGGAACCTTCCATGATCAGCATGAAGTGGTTCATGAGCCCTTCGATGGATCCGTAGGTCTCCTCCTTCGGCGGCAGCGTGACGCGCTTGTCCGCCACGTTCACCGCGCGGTAGAGGGGCCGCTCCCCTCCCGCCAGGTTGGGCGAGAGCGTGATCGGGATCAGCAGCAGCCCCTCGGTCTTCCCCTGCTTGCCCAAATCCACGTACTGCGCGGGATCGATGGGCTGACCCCGGAAATCGACGTTGATGGGGCCGCCGGGGCTCGCGTCCAGCGCCTGCTCCACGATTCGCATGGACTGCTCCATCTCCGCCATGCGAACCAGGTACCGGTCGTAGTTGTCGCCGTTCTTCCCCGTAGGGATCTCGAACTCCACGCGGTCGTAGGCCCAGTAGGGCTGGGCCTTTCTCACGTCGTACGCCACACCGGCGGCCCGGAGCAGCGGCCCCGTGATCGCGTAGGCGATCGTCTCCTCCCGGGAGAGCGCCCCCACCCCCACCAGGCGGTCCATGAAGATCCGGTTCCCCGTCAGGAGCTTGTGCACCTCTTCCAGCACCTGCCGGGTCTCCTTGAACGCCTTCCGCACCTTCAGGGCGAACCCGTCCGGGAGGTCGGCCTTCACGCCCCC
>JACPCF010000143.1 GCA_016179965.1 Candidatus Rokuibacteriota bacterium
GCGGGCGTGGCCGTGTCGGGCGGCCTTGAGACAGCAACCCTCAGGGACTGGCAATGGGTGCTCGGCGTCAACCTCTGGGGGGTCATCCACGGGCTCCTCGCGTTCCTCCCGCGCATGATCGCTCAGAAGCAGGGCGGGCACATCGTTAACACCGCGTCCATGGCCGGCCTGATCGCCACCCAGGGGCTGGGCGTGTACAACACGACCAAGTACGCGGTCGTCGGCCTGTCGGAAACTCTCGTGAAAGACCTCAAGCCCTACGGGATCGGCGTCTCGGTCCTCTGCCCCATGGGAGTCGAGACGCGGATCCTCGACAGCGAGCGGAACCGCCCCGAGCCCCTCCGCGACCCCGGCGCCAAGAAGAGCGAGCCCGTCCCCCTGATGGGCCGAACGCTCTCTCCCGACGAAGTGGCCGCCCAGGTACTGGCGGCGATCCGCGCCAATCAGCTCTACGTCATCACCCACGCCGAAGGGCTCGAGCCGCTGCGCCGGCGCTTTCTTCGGATGGAGCAGGCGATCCTCGGCAGCTAGCGGATGGGTAGGAAGCGGCCCCGGCTCTGATAATCCTCCCCTGGTGAAGGCGCGGCGCTCGCGGTATCATCGCCTGCGAGGCCCACGATGTTCCAGCCCAGCCAGCGCGTCAAGGTAGATCTCTCCGGGATGACCGTCAAGGGCGTGACGTTCAGCGAGAACGTCAAAGAGGCCCTGGCCACGATCGTCCAGCAGCTCAGCGGCGATCCGCCCCGGTACCTGGTCGAGCTGCTCTTCAGCTTCAAGGGCGTCAAGCGCGTCGAGGTCCCCGAGGAGCGGATCCAGCCGATGTAGCCACGAGGCGGGCACCGACCCCGAGCGCCACCAGCCCGATGAGGCCCACGAAGTAGCCGGCCCCAGCCTCGCCCAGGAGCCCGCTCACGAGCGGGCCCAGGAAAATCCCGGCGTCCACTCCCACACGGTAGAGCCCCGTCCGCCAGCCGAGGGCCGCCAGGGGCGTGTGCTCGCGGATCACGCCGATGGGGAGCATCCAGCCCGCCAGCCCGAGCCCGAAGAGGGCTGAGCCGAGGACGAAGAGCGGAAAGGGCCCGAGGCCCACGAAGAACGTCCCGGCCCCGAGCGCCACGCACACCACGCCCAGCAACGCCCGCCGGCCCAGCCGATCGGCCAGGTAGCCCACCGGCAGGAGCGCCACGAGATCCACCACCTGGGGGATGGCGAGCATTCGGGAGTTCCCCGCGCGGTCGAGGCCGAACTCGCGCGTGCCGCGGAGCGGGATCAAGAACTGGCTCACCGAGGACCAGGCGAAGGCGATCACGGCGCCGACGACGAACATCGCCGTGACGATGGGCGGCCACTTCCCCCCGTCGGCCATCACGGGCCCCGACGCTTGGGACCGCGCGTGCCCGGCCCGACGGGAAAACAGGCGCCCGAAGGCGGGCAGGAGCGCGAGGACGATCAGCTGAGGGCTACACACCAGCAGGAAGGAGCGGTTCCAGCTCCAGGTGCCCGGCAGGAGCCCCGCCAGCGTGATCCCGCCGAGGATTCCGAGCATCCCGGAAAACTCGAACGTGTTGAGGCGGAAGGCGGCGCCTTCGCCCCGCTCGAGCAGGGCGGTGAGCCCCCCCACCATGCCGAGCGCGTGCCCGACCCCGATCAGGAAGCGGCCGAGCGCGAGGATCGCGAGGGGTCCGGCGCTTGCCAGCAGCAGCGTCCCGGCGAGCAGGAAGAGGGGGGCCGCCACCAGCGCCGCGGCCAGCCGGCGGCCGGCCAGCCGGCCCGCCGGGATGTCCAGGAGCACCCGGGCGAAGCCAAACGCGCCCGCGACCACTCCGAGTTGCCAATCGGCGAGCCCTTGAGCCCGGGCGATCTCCGGCAGGAGCGGCCCGAAGGCCCCGATGGAGAACGTGTTGCAGAAGATCATCAGGCAGAGGAGCGCCGTGGCCATGGCCGCTAGTTTACCCCTTGACGGGGCGACGCCTCGCTCGGTAGGGTGTCATCGCCATGGGGCTGCTGGGTAAAGGAATCCTGGCGTTCTGGGCCGATATCGCGCCCGGCGGAGAAGCCGAGTACAACCACTGGCACACGCGCGAGCACATCCCGGAGCGCGTCGGCATTGCCGGATTCCTTCGCGGCCGCCGCTACGTGGCGGTCTCCGGGGGCCCGAGGTACCTGATGTTCTACGAGACCGAGACGGTGGAAACGCTCGCGAGCCCCGCCTACCTGGCCCGGGTGAACGATCCCACGCCGTGGACCCGCCGCATGCTCCCGCTCTTCCGCAACAGCAACCGGACCGTCTGTCGCGTCGCGCTGAGCCTCGGCCAAGGGGTGGGCGGCGTGATGGCGACGCTCCGCCTGGGGCCGCTCGCCGGCCGGGAGGAGGAGCTGCGGGCGTGGCTCAGCGGAACCACCCTGCCCGCTCTCATCGAACGACCCGGCATCGTGGGGGCCCACTTCTGCGAGGCGGACCTCGCGGCCACGCGGGTCCCAACCGAGGAGCGCAAACTGCGGGACCGGGAAGACGAAGTCGCGCGCTGGGTGGTGCTCGTAGAGGGGACCGAGCCTGAGGCCGTGGAGGCCGCCTGCCGCGACCACCTGAGCCCGGAGGCGCTCGGCCGTCGCGGCGCCGCCGCGGATACCGTGCTCGGCGTCTATCGCCTGCTCTTCTGCCTCTCGCGGTAGCGCGGAGTCAGATCTTGCCTCGCCACACTGGGAGGAGGGTCGTGACCACCCACACCACGCCGAAGAACAGGAGGTGGTTGTAGAGGGGGAGGTCCACCTCCGTGTTTAGCGCCGGCAGCTCGGCCGGGAACCCGTGGCCGCTCAGGAGGCTGATCGTGGCGGCGATCGCGGGAGCGGTCAGGAGCGTGGCGATCCAGCCGAGCAGCCCCGCCAGGACAACGCCGGCCACCAGCAGGCCACCCGCCGACTCCAGCGGGATGGCCGCGAAGATCAGGGCGAACAGGAGGGCGTACGAGAGGCTCACCGCCAGGTGCACCCCCCACCCGATGAACGGCACCAGCACCTCCGGGTAACCGCCCTCGGTCACGATCTGCTCGCCCATGAACTGGGTGATGGTGACGCCGGTCGTGAGGACTTGGAAGTACCAGAAGGCGAAGCTGCCGGTCACACCGGCAACCAGCCACCTGATGGCGCTGAATTTCTTCATCGTGTCCTCCGCAGCATCTCGATCAGCACGGCGCGGCAGGCCTCGGCGGTCGTCACCTCGCGGGGGAACCCGATCCGCGCGCTGTGGACGCGCGCGCCGCTCTTGATCCTGAGCTTGAAGCCGAGCCGGTCCACCGTGACCATGCTCGCCTCGTCGGCCGGCGCCCCCGCCAGGACCCGGGCGAAGGTCACCAGGGCATCGGCGTGGTCCCGGTTCATGTGCTCGATGATCCCCGCCGCCGCGTCGGCCAGGGGATCCGGGCGCGCCGTCAGGTACGCCTCCGCCGGCACCCAGTCCATCGCGGCGAAGCCGCCCACGAAATACACGTCGGCCACCTCCAGCCGGTAGAAGCCAAAGTCCTCGAAGTCCACCCAGTACGCGGCGTTCGGGTGGCGGGCGAGATAGGCCGTGCGCGCTTCGGCAGCGTCCGCTCCAGGAAGCGGCAGCGCTTCTCCCATCATGGTCACGCGGCCAGCCGCCAGCGGATCCCCCGCCCGCCCCGGCTGGGTCACGAGCAGGCTGGCGCGGCGGTCGGCCTGGAGGTTCTGCGTGTGCATCGCCAGGGTGCTGATCAGAAAGACCGGGTGGCCGCGCCCGTCGAGGGCGTACGGCATGAGGGAGCCGAACGGGTGCCCCGGGTGCTTCAGCGAGAGCGTGGAGAGCGTGCCCACGCGCCCGAGGTACACGAGCGTCCGGGCGCGCTCGGCGTAGGTCGGCTCGGGCGGCGGCGGGACGTCAGGAGCGTCGGACGGTCCCGCGTGACGGCTCACCTTAGAGCGGGCTCCGCCCCGTCACCTTGTCGAGGAACCCGAGGAGCACCCGGTTGAACTCCTCGGGCTGCTCCAGGTTGGAAAGGTGCGAGGCCGAGCGCAGGATGGCGAGCTCGGCCACCGGCAGCGCCGCGTGGATCACCCGCGCCGTTTCAGGGGGCGCGCCCGGGTCCTCCTCGCCGACGATCACCAGCGCGGGGCAGCGAATCTCGCGCAGGCGGTCGGTCGTGTTGATCTTCGGCAGGGCATGGCAGCAGCCGATGTACCCCTGAGGAGGCGTTCCGCGCAGCATTGCGCGCACCCGGTCCAGGACGTCGCGGCGCCGGGCGCGGAAGGGCGCGGTGAACCAGCGCTCGAGCATCGCCTCGACGATGGCCTCCATCCCCTTCGCCTCCACCGTGCGGATGCGGTCCTGCCAGGCGGCCAGCGCCTCGGCCGGATAGCGGCTCGTGGTATCGCAGAGCGCCAGGCTCCGGACCATCTGGGGATACTTGAGCGCGAAGACCTGTCCGATCATCCCGCCCATGGAGAGCCCGACGAAGTGCGTCTCCGTGATGCCGAGGGCCGTGAGGAGCCCCTGGAGGTCTTCCGCCAGCTGCTCGAGGGTGTACGGGCCCAGCGGCCCGCTCGTCTGGCCGTGGCCGCGCGTGTCGAAGCCGAGCACGCGGTAGCGCCCCTTGAGCGCCCGGGCCTGGTCATCCCACATGGAGAGGTTCGTGCCGAGGGCGTGGCTCAGCGTCACGACCGGGCCGTCGCCCTCGACCGTGTAGTGGATCTCGATGCCGTTGGCCGCGAGCTTCATGCCGCCTCCCGAAGCGCGCCCGTCAACAAGAGGGCGCCTGTTCGACTCCCAAGAGCCGGCGCAGGCGGACGCCGAGGGGCGTGCCGAGGAGCGCGGCCACGCCCCAGAGCCAGCCGTGGAGGCTCGTCGACGCGATCCCGCTGAAGTAGGCCCCGATGTTGCAGCCAAAGGCGATCCGTGCCCCGTACCCCAGCAACAGTCCCCCCAGCACCGACGCGGCGACGATCCGGAGCGGCACGCGCCGCGCCGGAGCGAAGCGACCGGCCAGGCCCGCCGCCAGGAACGCGCCCAGGATGAGCCCAACATCCATCACCGACGTCACATCCGCGAGCACCGGAGACGCCAGCGCCGCCTGCTGAAACTCGGCCGTCCAGAAGGGCACCGCGGACAAATCGTAGCCGAGCGTCTGGAGCGCTTTGCCACCCCAGAGAGTCAGCCCCCACGTGATCCCCCAGGGATGGCCGGCGAGGACGAGGGTCAGGGCGTTGAGCCCGGCGAGCGCGAGGCCGCCCGCCAGAAGCGGCCACGGGCCCTGGGCCAGCCGCCGCCAGCCCCCAAGGGGAAGCGCCACGGGCCGGATCGCCTCGAGGCGCCGCCGCTCGATCACCCACGTCGCCACCGCGATGAGGGCGAAGAGAACCAGCTGCAGGAGCACCGCCCGAGTCCAGCCGAGCATTTCTCCCAGCGCAATTTCTCCGAGCGCGGGGGTGGCCAACCAGAACGACATGTGGAAAGTCGCGAGGACCGAGCCGGCGATGAAGGCCGCCAGGGTCACCGCCACGGACGTTGTGCCTCCTCCAACCTGGAAGAGGGTGCCCGAGCTTCAGCCGCCGCCGACCTGCATGCCGACGGCGAAGATGAACGCGCCGACCAGCACCGAGACGCTCGCGGGCGCCACCGCCCCGCCGACCGCGGTGCCGAGCACCCCGCCCGTGGCCAGGATGGGAGCGAAGAGCACCGTGGCCACGGCGAGCATCAGCATCTGAGCCCGCAGGCCGCGCCCATCGCCCACCGTAACGAAGACCCGGAACGCCGTCGTGAAGCCGAAGGCCGCGTGATAGAGGACGAGGCCCAAGGCGGCCCCGACCAGGAAGAGTCCCGCGTGACGGAGCCCGTAGTCCGACGCCAGCCACGCCGCTCCACCCAGGAGCAGCGCCCCCGCCGCCCCCACTACCCACGGCTGGACGCTCCTCGGCCACCGCTCAACGGCGATCCCGGCGGGCGCCTCAACGGTCAGTGTCCCGGTGCGGTTCATGACAAGGCGAGATCCTCCTCGCCAAAGGATAACACCTACGGGCCGGGCCGTCTTTCGTTGCCAAACGGGACACCCAAAACCCGTGTTTCAGTCACGATCACGTTCGGGGGCCCGCACTCACCGAAATCGCTCAACCTAACCTTCGAGGTGGACCTCATTCACAGCGGGTAAGTCCCTCGATCAGTAAGTTCCAGGTAACTTCGTAAGGGGAGCACCGGGCGCGCTTCTGGGGTCATGACAATCAACCGCGGGCGGCAGCAGGCTTGGTCATGCATTCGACAGCAGCGGTGACGAGGCGCCGGGTCTCCTCGGAGAACCAGCGCTCAACAAAGCCGTCCAGGTGCACGGCGTCCAGCGTCCGTATCCGCTCAGCGAGCGCCTGCCGCGCGTACTGCTTTAGGGGCCGATAGCCCCGTGCCGGCTTCTCTCCCAATAGGCGAGCCTCTTCGAGAGCGCGCGCCGCCTCCTCGGCGTCATCGCCAGGCGACGCTGACGACCTCGAGCGGCTCCGACAGGCCCTTGAGCACCACCGCGCGCGGCGCGGAGAGCGTGACCCCGGGAGGTCTGGCCGCCACCGTATCCCGGGTCACGAGGATCTCGCCTGGTTCGGCAATCGCCCCGATGCGGGCCGCGATGTGGACGCCTTTCCCCCGGTACGCGCGGCCCTGCCGCTGCGCCGGCGCGGCGTGGAGCCCAATTCGCACCTGCGGGGCGAAGCCCTGCCTCCGGCGGTGCTCGACGAGCGTCTGCTGGATCGCGACGCTGCAGGCGAGCGCCGGCCCCGCCGTTGGGAAGGCGACAAAGAAGCCGTCCCCGGCGTGATCGACCTCCTCGCCGCCGTGCGACGCGAAGAGGGCGCGAAGCGTCCGGTCGTGCCAGCCCACGAGGTCGGCCCAGGCCTCGTCCCCGATGGCCTCGATGAGCTGGGTCGACCGGACGATGTCGGTGAACATGAACGTGCGCGTCTGGGCGCGCCCCGGCTCCGGCCCGGCCGCCCGGGCTGGTGTTTCGCCAGCCAGCATTTCCATTACGCGGGCGGCGTCGAGCGCGGCGCCAAGACGCTCGAAGCTGGCGCGGGCGGCCTCGAGCTCGAGGGTGGCGGTCTCGGGGTCGCCGCCGGCCCGGTGCGCGGCCGCAAGCCACGTGCGCGCCCGCGCCATCTCGTACGGCGCTTCCAGCTGCTGCCAGATCCGACAGCCGGCGCGCAGGCTCCGGCGCGCCGCCGCATCGTCCCCCGTCGCGAGCTGCACCAGGCCACGCGCGCACGCCGCCACGGCCTCCAGGGCCGGACTCCGGTACACGCCGGCGATCGCCTCGAGCTCGTCGGCCGCAGCCCGAGCCACCTCGGGCTCCTCGGCGGCGAGGGCGATCTCGACCTGCGCGGGCAAGAGTTGGACCCGGCCGAGTCGGTCGCGGGAGTCGTCGGCGAGCGCGCTCCGGATCGCCGTGCGCGCCGCCTCCACCTTGCCCTCGGCCAGACGAAGGAGCGCGAGCCCAGGCTGCGGGTCCCGGCCGAGCTCATGCGCCTGCCGGAAGGCCTCCTCCGCGGCCGCGAGGTCACCGAGCCGGAGGCGGATCTCGCCGAGCTCGTAGAAGGCCTCGGCAGTCACGCTCACGTTGTACGGACGCAGCTCCTCGCAGGCGTGTGCGGCCTCGCACACCGCATCCGCCCACGCACCCCGGAGGCGCAGGATGCCCGCCCGGTAGACGCGGCACGCGCCCGGGAACCCCAGGATCCCCTGGCGCTCACACCACCGCTCCGCGGCGTCAGTCCACTCGCCAGCCCGCCGGTAGTCGGCGAGCCGCCGACAGACGTCGATGGCGTTGCAGTAGATGATCCCGGTCGTGAACGGTGACAGCTCCCCGCTCACGGCGGCGACCGTCGCCTCCTCGAGGAGCGCCAGCCCCTCGGCCACCTCGCCCTTCGCGACCAGGAGCCGTCCCTGCTCCTGGAGCTCCAGGGCGGCCAGATCCCGGTCTCCTGAGCGCGTCGCGATGTCGTGCGCCGCACGGGCGTGGGCCAGGGCCTCGTCGGGGTCCTTCGCCATGAGGCCCTGGGCCCGCAGCAGGTGGCCGTACTCCACGGAGTCCCGTTCCGGTTCGAGGAGCCGCTCGGCGCGCCTGAGCCAGCCGGTCGCCAGGGATCCCTGGCCCTTGGCGAAGTGGTCGTGGGCCAGCAGCAGCGCCAGGAACCCGGCCCGACGCGGATGGCCGCGCTCGAGGTAGCCCGCGTGGGCGCGCTCCCGGGCCGCGATGCAGTCGTCGAGCCGCCCGATCCACTGCGCGGCCTCGGCCAGCGGCTCAAGGTCCTCCGGCGACAGGGGCCCGGCGGCGTCCGCCGCGCGGAGCTGTTCGAAGGCCTCGCCCCAGGCGTGCCGCCGGAGCGCGTCCCGGCCAGCCACGAGCCGCTCGCCGCCGCTGCCACGCATCGATCGCTCGTTACTCATCACCCGACTGGGACCGCCGTCGCAGCGCCCCGGTCCGGGCGTGGGAAACCCCGTGCCGGGCGTCGAGTCTGAGCTTCACTCCGTGATCGATCGAGCAGAGCACAGCCACGATAAGGGCTCTCCTCGGCCGGGCCTGTCGCGGGCGGACGCCGCAGCCGGCAGCTACCGGGCCTTCCCCTCCCGGCGTAAGGGACGCCTCCCGGAAGCATGGCCGCGCCAGACACCTCAGGAGCCGATGGCCGCGCGGATACTCGGCAAATGGGTATGGATGTGGCCGATAAGATGGTCCTCGACGCACTGCGCGACGCTCAGCGGCGCGTTCTCGCGCCAGAGCGCTGGCCACGCGCGGTCGAGTTCCTCGTCGTCGAACCCCTTGACCAGGGTCGCCGCCGCTCTACAGTTGCGCCGCAGCAGCTCAACGGTCTCGTCTTTCGTGCATTTGGCATGCTCCAGCGCGTGCCGGGCGTTGCCTTGATGCACCATCTCCATACTGATAGGCGGCCACGGCTCACCGCGCGCCACAACCGAGAGCGCTTCTGCGCACAGGCCGGCCATCGCCCCCACATGATGCGCGGTGACGCCGACCGGCCAGTTCTCATCGACGCACACAGCTCGCCACTGCCCTTCCGAGCATCGCTCCACAACCGCGATCAGCTCCTCGTTCGCCTGCTCGTATTGATTCGCCAGCATCTGTGCCCGCTTGCCCATCCGTCCTTCTCCTCTCTCCCCGTCTCTCCATCCCCCTCTGTGTCGGGAAGCGTCTGATTCGTGCTATCGTCAGGCGGGCTTAATGTTCTGGTTCATGCGGAACAGGTTGCCCGGGTCGTACTTGCGCTTGACCTCACGGAGCCGCTGGTAGTTGTCGGGATAGCTCGCGGCGACGCGGTCTTCCCCTTCGTCCATGAGGAAGTTGACGTAGGCGCCGCCCGCTGAGTAAGGGTGAAGGGCGTCCCAGTGTCGTCGCACCCACTCCGTGTGCCCCGGCATTGCTGCCCTGTCCGAATCAAGAGCGAAAATGACGTGCGAGAAGTTGGCATCGCGATAACTCCAGGCCGTCTCGTTCTTGCCCACCCGGTGCGCGACGCCGCTTACAGGGAACATGTGGGCACCCGAGAAGATGTTAGGCACGCCGGCGCCGCAGCTAACGAACTCAGCGACCACGTCATCGCTTAGCTCCAACAAAAAGTCCGCTTTCCAGTAGTTATGGAGCCCGGGCGGGGCGATAGCATCGAAGCCGCTCTGGAGCAGCGGAAACGGCAGCGGGCCCGTGCCGTCGAACGCCGGCAGGCCGAACTCCTTTAGCGGCCGCACAACCTGCTCCGCCTTGTCCATCGGCCCCACGTAGCAGACGGCGGCAGCGGCCACGTTCTTATTGTGCAGGTGCTCCGGAAACGGCTCGCCCGGCGGCACGACCATGAAGGCGAAGATGACGTTCAGGTCCTCAGGGGCACGGGCGATGAACTCGCGGTAGAACTTCATCGCCGCCGCCGCCCTATCTAGCGTCCAGAATATGGGCCCGCCGTAGATAGTACTCACCGGGTGCAGCCGGAATTCGAAAGAGATGACGATGCCGAAGTTGCCGCCGCCGCCGCGCAGCGCCCAGAAGAGGTCGCCGTTCTCTTTCTCATTCGCTACGACGAACTTGCCTTCCGCGGTGACCACGTCGGCTGAGATGATGTTGTCGCAAGCGAGCCCGAACGGCCGCGTCAAGTGGCCGATCCCGCCGCCCAGACAGAGGCCTCCGATACCGGTCGTGGAGACGACGCCACCCGGACAGGCGAGGCCGAAGGCGTGGGTAGCGTGATCGACGTCGCCCCAGGTGCAGCCGCCTTGGGCCCTCACCGTTCGCCCCTGCGGGTCCACCCTGATCCCCTTCATCCGCGAGAGGTCTATCACCAGGCCGTCGTCGTTGGTGGCGAACCCGGGCACGCCGTGCCCGCCGCCACGAACCGACAGAAGTAGGTTCTCCTCCCGCGCGAAGTTGACAGCGCTGATCACATCGGCTACGTCGACGCAACGGACGATGAGGCCGGGACGGCGGTCGATCATCGCGTTGAAGACCTTACGGGCTTCTTCGTAGGCTGCGTCGGCGGGGCCGATGAGCTCGCCGCGCAAGCTCGAATGGAATTCCTGAACGGCGATCTCTTTAAGGGCTATCATGGGTAGTTTATAGATCACCTGCCCGGAAGGAATCAAGAGCCATTTCCGTGTTGGCTAATACGCCCCAGCGACCCACAAAACCTTCCTAGATCGGTCTGATCCAGGAAAAAAGTGGTGCACCAAATCCAATGCCGCTTGGATCTTGCTATTCTTAGTCTGCGCCACCTCAGGCGCGTGGTCCGACCCTGCCAGTGGCCGCACTAGCCACTTCGCGCCAGGCCGGACCGGATCCGGGCGGCCATCTCCTTCTGATCCATGTGCCGGCCGCGGCCGCGCTCGTAGATGAGGCCCTCGCTCTCGCTCCACTTGGGGATCAGATGTACGTGGGCGTGGAAGACGGTCTGACCGGCGATGGATCCGTTGTTCTGGAGCACGTTGTAGGTTCCCACCCCCAGGGCCCGTGCAACCTTCTTGACCAGCACCAGGATCTCGGCCAACGCGGCATCGTCGGCCTCGTGCAAGCTCGGGGCGTGGCGCTTGGGAAAGAACACGCAGTGGCCCCGGGACAGTGCCTCGCCTTCGTTCATGAAGCCGATCACGTGGTCGGTCTCGACGATGCGCTCGACCGTCAGTTCGCCGCGCAGGATCCGGCAGAGAAGGCAGTCGGCCGGGGTCCGGGTGCTCATGGCGATGGTGCTATAGGACCGCCCTCGCCATCAAATAGTGACCGAAGTGTTCGGCGACCCCGTCTCTTGGGAGCGAAGCCTGGCTCAGGAGTGACAGTCTGCCGCGAAAAGCCCGGCTATTCGCACTCCGGGAGAAGCCCCTGAGGGGTCTTGACGTATTTCCCCGTGGGCTTACACGATTCGCCAACAGACGGCGCAGAGGAAGGCGGTGTTGCCGCTGGAGGCGAAGGCGGCACGCCCGGCTGCTGGTAGCTGGCAGGTGGACGGGCTGGAGGATTTGGAATCCAGACCCAGTGATAGGCAGTGGCAACCCCATCCCCCCGAAGCTCGTATCTCCCGTAGGGATACTGGACGACCGCGGGCATCGGGGCCGGAGGGGGCGGGACAGTCACAAACTGCGGCGGAGTCAGGTAGACAACCCCCGGAGGCGGCGCTGCCACGTATACGGGCGCGTAGGCATAAACCGGCCTCGGGTAAAGGACAGGCCCAAAAAGTTGATTGAACACCGCGAAGGAAGCCAGCCCTAGGGCCACGTTCGTGGCAGTCTTGTGCCCCGCGTAGGCTGCGGGAGCAGACAACCCGACCCCTAGAACGAAGACCAAGACAAGAGCGACCAGGCGGCACATATCCTTCATTCCTATCCAACTCTCCTAACACCAGCACTCTACACAGTCAACCTAAATTTCCTCGACCCCCGAAGCAGATCAAAAATATTTGGTGAGTTTGTTATAGAGCCATGCCCAAACGTAGCCACCCACCCAACCCGTAAGGACTAGAGTCACCACCGTCCCGAGGAAGTTGCTTGGCGACACTCTTTTAGGAAGAAGGGACGCCACGTCGGCACCCAGGAACTGCGCGTTAAACAAAAAGCCGGACATCTCCGGCGCGACTAGACCGAGCGCAAAGAAGACCACATAGAAGCAAGCCGCTAATACGGCGAGCGAATTGGCAAACGCGAACTCACTGAGCATAGCTCGACCGTCAGTCATTCTTTCTCTCCTATGACAGCGCCGACCTCCTGCAGTGTTTGCATCTCCGCACAGGTACCTGGATCACCGTGTTCTAAGGTAAGGCCTCACAGCGCCTCGCATTGCCGGACTGTGGGTCCTGGGCTCGATCCAGGCCACGAGTTCTCTCTCCTCTTGTTGGCCTCCACGTCAATATGGACCTCAGGCCCGGAGTCTCCGCCCACGGCAAATGGCTCTGCCAAACCAGGTGGTGACAACGGCTGCATAGCACACGCCGACCAAACTACATCGCCCCCCACTAGGTGAACGCCCCGGTGAACGCGGTCTCAATCAGGTCCTTCACGGCCTCCAAGCCATAATCGGTGTCCAGAAGGCTGCTGGGACTATGGCCTCGCAACCGGGTGTGCGGGCGTCCCAGAAAGTGCTTGAGATCCTTCTTTTCGATCGCCGGCTCAAGGATATCGAGCACGATCTTGAGTCGGCCGAGCTTCTCGGCCATTCGCCCGGACGGACGCGAGCTGCCTCTCACCCACCTCGATACGCTCGGACCGCTTGCCTGAATCAGGCGTGCGAATTCCTCCTGGCTCACCCCCAACCCGTCAATAAGAGCCTGAATCTCTTTCGGTTCTGAAACAGGCGAGGGAACGGCGTCGAAGCCTTCGACCAGTCGAGCTGTCAGGTTCGTCTTCTTGCGAAGTGCACGGGTCATCGTCATACACCCCAGTCGTCGTCCAATCGACCAACCCTTTCGGTTTGAACGTGGCAGACCCAACCGTCTGGAACGTCCTCAATAAGGGGGGACGATAACATTGCATGTCAAATGAAATTCACGTGAATGAGTCGAAGGGGCAGCCCATGGATATGAGCGCGCCTCGTCTCCCCCTTCGATCGGCAATCCTGACGAGGGCCGCCTCCGCCACGTCCATGGGGAGATCCCGGTACTTCCGCATCAGCTCCCGCATGCGCGGCACGTCAGCGGAGTCAAGCGAAAGGAGCCCGAGCGCTCCGCCGTCGATCATACATCGCCTCAGTCACGACCGGCCACGCAGTCCCCAGGGGCTCCCGGAGCGACCGCAACGTCCTCACGCAGAGGTCATGGTTCCGGTCGTCCCGGTGGAGGAGCGCGACCAACGGGCCGGCGTCAACCAGAATTATTAGCGAGAGCGCGCCAGCAGGAGGTGACGCAACTTCTCGCCCGGCCGCTCGGAGAGGTCCGTGGGCCCGCGGCGCGCACAGCCGATGAGGTGGGCAATCGCCTCATAGGGACTGGCCGGCGTCCCGAATGATCATGGATCTCGTCCGCCCTTTCCGCCTGGCCAAGCGGTTTAGCAGGCGCTCAGTCTTCGGATCGAGTCGAATCACGTCCATTACTCCTGGGTGGCGGTGCTGGGGCAGATCTGGTTGTAGGCGCGATAGCGGCAGACCTGGTCAGACGCATTCAGGGGATCAGCGAAAACCTGCCGATTCTAGCCGGCCGGTACACTGCGAAGTCGCGGCGGTCGAGTGTGAAAATCCGACGGATGCGTTCGCGCTCGGCAATTCTCACGAGGGCCGCGTCTGCTACGTCCATCGGAAGATCCCGGTACTTCCGCATCAAGTCCCGCATGCGCGGAACATCCTTGGGATCGAGCGAGACGAGCCCCAGCGCACCGCCATCGACCATCTCCCACAACGCGTCCTGAGCCCGCCAGGAAAAGCCCAGGAGATACATCGCCTCGGTCACCACTGGCCATGCGGTGCCGAGGGGTTCCCTCAGCGAGCGTAAGGTCTCGACGCAGAGGTCGTGGTTCCGGTCGTCCCGATGGAGCAGGGCGATGAGCGGTCCGGCGTCAACCAGGATCATCCACGGACACGCG
>JACPCF010000010.1 GCA_016179965.1 Candidatus Rokuibacteriota bacterium
ACCCGGCCCGTCCCCGCCAGCCGGTTCGACACATCGACCGCGCCCGACAGGGTCACGACCACCGTCTCACTCGATTGGGAGCCGCCGTCAACGGCCTGGGCGACCTGGAGAACTCCCAGAAGGCCGAACGCGCGCGCCTGGGAAGGGAGCGCCACCGTCTCCACGATGAAGTCCGTCCCGCGCACGGACGCCACCGCATTCTTCGTTCGCACCTCCACCTGGTCACCGGGGCGCATGAGCATCCGCGCCACCGACGCCCGCACCTTCCCCGAGACGAGTTCGGCCGTGTAGCGGATGCCCTCGGCCATCACCTCCTGGCGGAGCTCGAGACGGGAGAGTTCCCGCACGGTCACCGTCGTCTTGCCCGCGAGCAGAACGCGGGCGATGCCGTCCTTGCGCGCCTCCACCACGTCCCGCCAGAAGAGGCTGTCGCGGAATCTCAGGGGTTGGGGATTCGCCGATTGCCGGGCGACGGTCACGGGGCCCGCCACCGCCGTGACAGTCCCCGCGTTGTTCAGGTTCTCTGCGCGACCGACCGCCGCGTGTCCAACCCCGACCACCACGACTACTCCGGCCAGCAGCAGCCTAGGAGCCTTCATGGACTCTCCACGTGGGTGACCGCCGCCGGACCCGTCACCGAGCCCGCCGACCCTTCCTCACCCGGCACCAGTTGGGCGGTGCCGCGAAGGGACTGTGCGACTGCGAAAAGGAGCGGAGCAGCATTCATGCCAGCCGATTTCTCCCCCGTCTGACTGCTAACTGCTTGATTCAATGGAGGTGGCAAAAACGCGATACCCCCTCGAAATGCTCAAGATGACAACCTCCCTGCCAAGGAGGCACTGGGAGGCTGGGGTGGGATTGGCGAGAGATCCTCCTGGGTACTGCCGGGACCCTTCCTCTTCATGAAAGGCTCCCCTTCGGGGGACCGAAATCCCCCGGTTACAGCTCCTGCAAAACGGGGTAAACCCACCCCTAAGCCTTGACTAGATTTCTGTCAAGCCCATTCTTTTTAATTCTCTTCTGCTGGTATTAGCTTTCTGGAGACGGATACTAGTTCCTCCGATATCCCCATGAGGGCCGGAGTCGAACAAGCCGAGCTGGATTGGGACGTCACTTGGTCATCCTCGTCAGCAGGTCCGTGGGCGGAGGCAGTTGCACGCGCTCTGGTTGGCGATCTGACATCACCGCCGGCCCGCTCAAAGACCGGGGCGCTCTGAGCGGAGGCCACCAGCGCCACGGCGTCGCTGCTACGCACTTCCTGCGCCCGGGGCGAGGTCAGCCCTGCCAGAACCGTTTTCAGGTTGTCCTCTCTGACCTGCACCCGCGCGGGCTCGCCCTGCCCGCTCACCCGCACCGCTTGATATGCCCCCAGCCGCTCCACCCGGCGGCCCGTCCCTGCCAGCCGATTCGTCACCTCCACTACGCCCGACAACGTCACCACCACTGTCTCCGCCGACTGCGCCCCGTCCCCCCGGATCCCTCCCCCGACTTCCCGCGCCCCCAGAAGCCCGAATGCCCCCGGCTGCGTCGGTCGCTCCACCGTCTCCACGATGAAGTCCGTCCCCCGCACCGAAGCCACCGCGTTCCGCGTCCGCACCTCCACCTGCTCGCCCGGACGCATCAGCATCCGCGCCACCGACGCCCGCACCTTGCCCGCCACGAGCTCCACCGTGTAGCGCACCCCGTTCACCTGCGCCTCCTCCCGCAGCTCCAGCCGCGAGAGCTCCCGCACCGTCACCGTCGTCTTCCCCCCGAGCAAGATGCGCGCGACGCCGTCCTTGCGCGCCTCCACCACGTCGCGCCAGTAGAGCGTGTCGCCGGATCTAAGGGGTCGGGGCGCAGCCGCGAGCCGCGCGACCATGACGCTGCCGGATACCGCCGTCACGATGCCCGCGGCGGTCGGGTTCTGGGCACTGGCTCTCCCGGGAGCACCCGCCGCACTTAGCGCGATCGCTCCCGCCACCAGCAGAATGGGGGACTTCCTCACGAACTCTCCAGCGCACTGACCGCAGGCCGGGCCTCAACGGCTCCCAGCCCGCGCTTCCCCTCCCGGCCGGCAGACCACAGACCAAGAGGGGGACGGGAGAACCCTGCCGAATCACAGCAGGGTTCGTGCCACTGCTAAGTCATTGATTTCCCTTACATCGAAGAATCTCCTTCTCCTTCTAGCGGCTCAATCTGACAACCAAGCCCCTTACGCTCCTGTCAAGCTGGCACACCTCTTGGCGCAGAGCGGGTCGCGAAATCTCAGGAGCTGCGGGAGCGCTTCCTGGCGGCTCACGGTGACCGGACCGGAGAGGGCCGTGACCACGCCGGCTCCGTTCGAGCTCTCCGCCGCCACGACTCCGGCGCGCAGCCCGAGGATCACGGCCGTCGCGGCCACGATCAGAGCGCAGACGCTCCGCATCTCAGGTCTCCACGCGCACACAGTCCCCCCTCTCGGCTCGGGACGCGCATGCCCGAGCACACCACCGCGCCTCCGGAACCGGAAATTTCCCCTCAGTTCCGAACGTTTCAGGCCTGGACTGCGACGCACCTCCCCCTTTTGGCCGACCGTCACCGGCCAGCCTTGTCTTGACTGCCCCCTTGAACTGCAGCCGACATGCCAAGAGACGGCGGGAAAGGCGTCTTTTCTTACTGAGGGAGAGGCCCGACCGATGGCAGGCGGACGTGCGCTGAACCTCCAAGCCGTAGTGGAAAGCTCCCGGAGAAAGGTTAGGAGGTTGTCAGCCCGGCATTCTCCGACAAAAGCTGACAGGGGGGCGTTTCAGGGGTGAAAAAATCCTGACGGAACGGGTGTCTAAATCCGTCAGGACGGGGGATCAGGGTTCAGCTGTTGGGGCCCGGCGTTTGACGAAGTCTTCGAGGAGATTTTCGTGCTCGAGCGAGAGCCCCACGAAGGCGAAGCCTGCTCGATCTTCGTTGCTCCAGATGACC
Organism: Candidatus Rokuibacteriota bacterium; assembly: GCA_016179965.1. Taxonomy (GTDB): domain Bacteria; phylum Methylomirabilota; class Methylomirabilia; order Rokubacteriales; family CSP1-6; genus CSP1-6. Next base: position 2,938 of record JACPCF010000010.1, read on the forward strand.
CGGCCATCAACGGTGAGGGGCTCGGGCAAGCCGGGCAGATCGATCCGGATGCCGACGATGCGGTTCGCCGGGATGCGCTTGGGCAGGCTCCGAGCGGCGACGCCGGTGCGGCTGAGGTCGAGCATGGAGGCCGTGATCGTGACGTCCTCGTCCACGATGGTCAGCGGCGCCTCGAGGAAAGCGCGGGCGGCCTGGCGCCCTTCCGCCTTTTCCACGGCGTAGATCTTCACCGGAATTTCTTTCCCCTTGACTTTCACCTCCCCCAGGTAGCGCGAGTAGAAGAGGTGTTTGACCTCCTCGTGGGTGCTCTCGCTGACCACGATGGGGGAGAGGAAGTCCTTGGTCAGGCCCTCGAGGCGGGAGGCAAGGTTGACCGTGTCACCGATCGCCGTGTACTCCAGCCGCTGCTGGGAGCCGATCGTGCCGACGACGGCGTCTCCGGTGTTGATCCCCACGCCGTTGCGGAGCCGCGCGCCGCACTTGGCCTCCCAGCGCTCGGAAAGGACCTTGACCTGCTCCTGAAATTCGAGCGCCGTGCGCACGGCCTGCTCGGCGTGGTTGGGCTGCTCGAACGGCGCGCCGTAGAGGGCCATGATCGCGTCGCCGATGTACTTGTCCACCGTGCCGCCGTACTTGAAGACGACCTCGGTCATGGTGGTGAGGTAGTCCCGGAGCATCTCGACGACCTGTTCGGGAGAGAGCTTTTCCGACAGCGAGGTGAAACCCCGGATGTCAGAGAAGAGAACCGTGACCCGGCGGCGGCTTCCAACGAGCGAGCCCTCGCTCTGACTTTTCAGGATCTCCTTGATGACGTCGGGGGAGAAGAAGCGAGACAGGCGTCGCTTCTCGCGCTGCTCGCGGATGTAGTTGGCGACGACGGTGGTCCCGTAGCCGGACACCAGGGCCAACACGACGGAGACCAGCTCCAGCCAGAAATACAGCTTGACGAAGACCCAGAAGGCGAGGGCGGCGTAGAGCGTCCCCGCCGCCACGATCAGGAGAAAGGCCCGGATCGGGCGTAGCCGGGAGGTGGCGAGGGTGGCCAGGAGGGCCGCCACCAGGGCCAGGAGGGCACCAACGTACGGGTGGATCCGAGTCAGCCGGTTGCCATGGAGGAGAGTCTCGAGCATGTTGGCATGGACCTCCACGCCGGGCATCTTCTCCTCTCCGGAGAAGGGCGTGGGGAACTCGTCGTGGAGGACGGCGGCGGCGGCCCCCACGAGGACGATCTTCCCCGCGAACTCCTCCGGCTTCACATCCCCGTTCAGGACTTGGTAGTAAGGAACGATGGGGAACGTCCGTTTAGGCCCCCGGAAATTGATATACACCCGGCGATCTGGTGGAAGGGGTTTGGTGGGAACCCCCGCCTTCACGGCCAGGTTGTAGAGGTGAAGGTCGAAGCTCTCCTGGACGCCTTCCTGGTAAGGAAGCCTGATGTCCCCTCTTCGGACGAAGTTGTCCTCATCAGTCACGAGATTGACGAAGCCGAAGGCCGCCGCTCCTTTCCTGATGACAGGCAGGGGGGGGTTGAGATCCTGCTTGGAGCCATACTGCCCTTCGGTCGTCGTCAGGTTGGCCCCCAGCACCACGTTGCCCGCCCGGGCGACGGCCTTGGCCAGCGCCTGGTCGTCGGGGGGGCCGTGCATGCTCGGCTCGATGAAGAGGATGTCGAGACCGATGGCCGCGGGCCGCCCCTGGCTCAGGAGATCCAGCAGTCGGCCGTGGAGCGCCCGGGGAAACGGCCAGGCCAGGTCCAACTCGTCGAAGGTGTCCTCGTCGATGGAGATAATGACAATGGGTGACGCGGGGCGAATGGGGCCGCGGAGAATGAAGCGGCGGTCCAGACTGCCGAGCTCCAGGGAGTCGACGACGCCGAGAAGGGTGACGAGCGCCACGACCACCCCCACCCCGACCCCGATGAGCCACGGCCGAGCCGCGCCGGAAGAAAATTTCATGCTGGCAGGGTAGCACAGGTCCGGGGGGGCCGGCATCCCCCCGGCGCTACGGATTCCGTGGCTTGACCGGAAAGGTTTGCTAGACTAGAATCCGTGAAATGAAAATCAAAGTCCTCGGCGCCTTCGGCAGCGAGGGCCAGGGGCAGCGCCCCTCGGCATTCCTCGTGAACGACCGCGTCCTCGTTGACGCCGGGAGCGTGCCGGCCGCGCTCAGCATCGACGAGCAGCGGGAGATCGAGCACGCCCTGCTGAGCCACGCGCACCTGGATCACATCGCGGGGCTCGCCTTCCTGACCGACACCCTCGCCGTCACCGCCGCCAAGCGTCCGGTGATCGCCACCAGCATCGCGCCGGTGGTCGAGGACCTGAAACGGCACGCCTTCAACGACCGGCTCTGGCCCGACTTCTCCATGATCCCCACCTCCCAGACGGCCGTCCTGGGCTACCGGACGCTGGCCGAGGACGTCGAGTCCCGCGTGGGCGAGCTCTGGGTCACGCCGATCCGGGTCGACCATACCGTGGACGCGGTCGGCTTCGTGATCCACGACGGCGAGACGGGCTTCGTGTACTCGGGCGACACCGGGCCCACCGAGCGCATCTGGCGCGCGGCGCGGGAGCTCAAGGGGCTCAAGGCGGTGATCGTGGAGACCGCCTTCCCCAGCCGCCTTGACGGCCTCGCCCGGGCCTCCAAACACCTGACCCCAGCGATGCTCGGCCGAGAGATGAGAAAGATGCCACCCGACCTGCCCGTCTGGGTCTACCACATCAAGCCCCACTTCTTCGAGGAAACCTCCGAGGAGCTTCAGAAGATCGACCCCGCGCGCATCCACATCCTGGAGCAGGGCAAGACCTACACGCTGTAATTCCGCCGGGCCACCGTCACCTCCTAGGGGATCCGCGCAGCATCGGTGCTAGGGTTCGGGGAGGAGGACGGCGCCTTCCGCGCTGAACTCCACGCGAATCCGATCCCCCAGCCGGAAGATCCGTCCCTCCCCCAGCGCCGGCAGCTCGACGCGGAGGTGCGTTCCCTCGCCGACCTTCACCTCGTAGATGTGGCGGTCCCCCTCGAATACCCGTGCAGCCACGGTCGCCAGGAAGCCCGTCCCCCGCCCCAGCGCGGCTTCCTCGAGCCTCAGGGCTTCGGGGCGCAGGCAGAGGAGCGCCCGGCTGCCGGGGCGCCAGCGGGTAGGATCGGTCGGCACCGGGAGTCGCGTGCCCGCCACGGCCTCGACGAGCACGCCGGTCTCCCTCACCTCCACCACCTGCACGGGGAGGAGGTTGGCCGCCCCGACGAACTCCGCCACGAAGCGGCTGTGGGGGCGCAGGTAGATATCCTCCGGCGTCCCCTCCTGGACCACCGAGCCGCCCTGGAGCACCGCGACCCGATTCGAGAGGGACAGGGCTTCGGCCTGATCGTGGGTTACATAGATCGTGGTGATCGCCAGATCCCGCTGGAGCCGGGCGAGCTCGAGCCGCATCTGGGCCCGGAGCTGGGCGTCGAGGTTGGAGAGCGGCTCGTCGAGCAGGAGGAGGCGGGGCTGGACCGCGAGGGTCCGAGCCAGCGCCACCCGCTGCTGCTGCCCTCCGGAGAGCTGCGACGGCCGGCGGGCGTCGAAGCCTTCCAACCCGACCTGGCTGAGGGCCGCCCGGACCCTGTCGGCGATCTCCGCGCGGGGCAGCTTCCGCTCGCGCAGCCCGAAGGCGACGTTCTCGTGCACCGTGAGATGGGGCCAGAGGGCGTAGTGCTGGAAGACCAGCCCGACGTCCCGCTTCCAGGGCGGGACGGGATCGATCGGCTGGCCGTCCAGGAGGATCCGGCCCGCATCCGGGCGCGCGAAGCCCGCGACCATTCGGAGGAGCGTGGTCTTGCCGCAGCCCGATGGGCCCAGCAGCGTGAAGAACTCCCCCGGCAGGATGGTCAGCGAAACCTCGCGCACCGCCCAGACCTCTCCGTACCGCTTCCCCACCCCTTCCAGCCTGACTTCGGAGGAGAGCTTGGGGCTCACGACCGGCTCTCCGGGCCGCTGCGGGCCGGGGTCCCCACGCCAGCGGCGTGGGCGCGCGCCCCGACCAGCGGGATAGAGGCCAGGCCGCCGAGCGCGAGCAGCGCGTACACCACGCCGGGGGTCGTCCATGCCAGCAGCGTGGTGGCCGCGACCGGGCCGACAAAGGCGGCCCCGATCCGCGCGGAATTGACCAGGCCGATCGCCTCTCCTCCCGCGCGCTGGGCGATCCGCGCCACCGCCAGCGGAAAAACTGGCGCGACGCAGAGGACCTGGAGGAACCGCACCAGGCCGAAGCTCCACACATCGCGCGTCAGCGCCAGGAGCGCCAGGAGCCCCGAGGAGGCGGCGAGGAAGGAGGTGATGGTCCTCCGCTCGCCGAGCAGGTCGGCGAGCCGCGGGGCCGCGAGCGACCCCAGCGCGGCGCCCACCCCCGAAGCGAAGATGACGAGCCCGCCGATCTCCAGCGTGTCCCGGGGCGCCACGCCGAGCGGGGGAAGGATCTGGGGCAGCACGGCCGTCAGAAAGAAGACCTGCACGGACCCGGCCAGCACGAGGAAGCACGCCACGAGGACCTCCCACCACGAAATCCTCCGCTGGCCTTCGTCGACCGCGGCGCGCGGCTGGGGACGGGGCACCCCCCACTGGACCAGCCCCGCGCACCCCCAGAGGATCGCCGCGCCGAGGAGGAACGAGGGAACGAAGCCGATGCGCGCCGCGGCCACGGCGCCGGCCAGCGGCCCCAGGATCTGACCGACGGTCATCGCCGACTGGATCGCTGACACCTCGCGGCGCACGTCCCGATCGGCCGATCGTCCGGCGATGATGAAGGCGAAGGTGGAGGCCGCGCCCATGGCCCCGAGCAGGAGCCGGGCCAGGAACAGCTCGAGGAGGGACCGCGCCAGGGCCATCCCGACGAAGCCGAACCCCTGGAGGATCTCGACCACCACGTAGAAGGTCTTCGGGTTCCCCTTGCCGGCCAGGCGGCCCCAGATCGGCGTGGTGACGACGGTGACGAGGGCCGAGATGCCGAGGATCCAGCCGGTCCACCGCAGCGTCGAGAGGGGATCCACGGTGGACATCCCCTGGATGTAGAACGGGAGGCTCACGTACACGAAGGACCACGCGAAGGTCCCGAAGAAGAGGGCGAGGGGGAGGGTGCGTCGCGACGGCCACGCGAGGCGCCAACTCATCCGCGTGTCCCCCTAAAAGCGGAAGAGGGAGCCGGCGCCCCGCGCGGCCAGCCGATGAGCCACCCAGGTCCCGCAGCCCACCAGCACGATGGCCACCACCCCGAGGGCGGCGCCGGGCCCCCGACCGACGGCGGACTGCATGTAGACGTAGATGCCGTAGGAGAGCGGGCCGAGCTCGATGCGCGGCACGAGCAGGATGGTGGAGGAGAGCTCCACCGCCGACGTGATGAACGCGATGAGGCCGCCGGCCAGGAGCCCACGGGCCATGAGCGGGGCGGTCACCCGGGCGAAGGTCCGGAGGCGGTTGGCGCCGAGATTCTGGGCCGCCTCCTCCAGGGCCAGGGGCAGCTGCTGGAGCGCGGCGTAGGCGCTCCTCACGGTGTAGGGGAGTCTCCGCATGGAGTAGGCGAGCACGAGAATGAGCCACGTGGCCGTCAGCGGCTCGCCGAGGCCGGGAACATTCCAGCCGTGGAAGACCCGGAGGTACCCCACCGCCAGCACGACCCCGGGGATCGCCAGCGGCATCGTGGCGATGACGTCGAGCCACCCGCGCCCGCGCACGCTGCCGCGGAGCAGCAGCCACGCGATCGCGGCCCCCAGCACCACGTCCAGCGCGGCGGCCAGCACGGCGTAGCGGAGGGTGTTCCAGATGAAGCCCGGGGTGCGGAAGAGGATCTCCTCGTAATTGCCGAGGGTGTAGACGGTCGGGAGCAGGGAGAGGCTCCAGACCTTGGAGAAGGACAGGAGGAGGATCCCCGCGTGCGGCAGCAGCGCGGGAGCCAGGAGCGCGGCGGCGATGAGCCACGCTGCCAGCGCCGAGGGTCCCCTGAGCGCTCTCGGCGCCGCTTCCCCGCTTCGCTGAAGCGCCGCGTACTCCGCCAGCCCGAGGGCCGCCTTGGAGCCCCAGAGCGCCAGGACCGACAACACGACCAGAATCACGCAGATGACGTACCCGTCCACATCGGTGAGCCCGACGGTCGTCACCCGCAGATAGGCCTGGGGCGCCAGCAGCTTGGTGTAGTTCAGCATGAGGGGCGTGCCGAGATCATCGATGACGCGGATGAACGTGATGAGGGCCCCGGCCGCGTAGCCCGGAAGCGCCAGCGGGAGGAGGACGCGGCGGAAGAGGCGGAAGCCGGACGATCCCAGGTTCTGGGCCGCCTCCTCGAGCGACGGGTCCACGCCGGCCAGGGCGGCCGCGGTGTTGACCATGATGAACGGAAAGTAGTGAAGGGTCTGGACCAGCACCACGCCTCCGAGCCCATCCATGAGCGGCAGGGTGACACCGAAGGTCTCGAGGAGCCACAGGTTCACCATCCCGCTGCGGCCGAGGATCTGCTGGAACGCCACGGCGCCCACGAAGGGCGGGATCACGAGCGGCAGCACGCCGAGCGTCTGGAGCACGGCCTTGCCCGGGAGGGCGTAGCGCACCGTCAGAAACGCCAGCGGCACGCCGATCATGCTGCCGAAGAGCACGGCCAGGACGCCGGTCGCGAGCGTGTTGATCAGGGATTCCAGGAAGAGCGGGCGCCGGAAGAACGCCCCCAGATGGCGGAGCGTGAACCCCCCGGTGTCGCTCGACACCGCCACGGAGAGCACCTGGAGCAGCGGGTACAGGATGCCCGCCACGAGCAGGAGGAGCAGGGCCAACACCAGCACCCCCTCCGGATCCCAGAGCCTCGGGCGTCGGACGAGGACGAGGTTCACTCGACCGTCAGGGGCGTGGGCCGGAGGAGCGGTCCTGGGCCAGGCGCTGCTCGAGCTCCTCTTTCTCCTCGATCGCGACCAGCAGCCGCACACCCTGGTCCGCCAGCTCGAGCTCGAGCTCGTTGACCCGGTCCCGGAGCGCGTGGAGCGCGCGCCGGTGAGCGAGGCCGATGGCCCCGAAGGCAACCCCTGCCGTCAGGAGCAGGCAGAGCGCGACGTACGTGTCGGGCGAGCGGAGGATCGCCGCCCCCGGGCCGCGAGGCCGCCCCAGGGCCAAAGCCAGATGGAGTCCCCAGGCCAAGACAGCGGCCGCCAGCCCTTCGCGCAGGCCGTGCCGAACGGCGACGAGCGTCACGAAGGTGAGGGCGAGGTAGGCGTAGGCGGGGAGAAAGAGCAGCGTGAGGGCGCCCAGCAGCAGCAGCCCGAGGAGGATCTCAACGAGAGGGGACGGCCGGTCGGCGGGCAGACCCAGCGGTCTCACCGCCCCGAACCCGCTTGGCGGGACCCCGGGCGCGCCGGCGGAACTACCCCCACGAAGCGACTGCCTCCTGGCGGGTGACGTGGACGGACATCACCTTGATCAGACGGGTCATCTCGAAGATCGACCGGACGTCGTCCTGGAGGGCGCAGAGCTTGAGGTTGCCGCCGGCAGCCCTGGCCTGCTTCATGGACGCCACCAGCGTGCCGAGCCCCGAACTGTCGATGTACCCCACGCCGCCCAGGTCCATGACCAGCTTGAGCTGACCCTTGTCGATCAGCTCGGTCAGAACCCGCCGAACCTGGTCGGCGGCCCCCATGTCGAGGTCCCCGCTGGGGACCACGACGGTAACGCCCTGCGACTGCGTGACCTGGATCTCCATCATCCCCTCCTTCGATGCTTCACGAGTGTCCACCGCGTCCCCTGCTCCTGGGTCACGTCGTATGAGAGCTCGTCCACGAACTGCCGCACGAGGTGGAGGCCGATCCCGCCCTCGACCACCGCTTCCAGGTCGGGCGGCCGGTACGACTGCGGATCAAACTTCTTGCCGAAATCCCGCACCTCGATGACCAGCCGGTCGTCGCTCCCCCGGACCGACACGTGGATCGGCTTGCCGCCGAGTCCGGCATAGGCGTGCCGAATCGAGTTCGAACAGATCTCCCCCACGGCCACCTGGAGGCCGAACTGCTCGTGATGCTCCACGTTCAGGCGGGTGAACTCCCCCCTGAGCCACTCCCGCAGGCGGGCCAGGTGCTGCGGTTCGCTCATCAACACGAAGGTTCCCTCCGAGCCCTCGTCCATCATCGCGTCGTTACGCTCGGGGTCGCCCCAGCATTTTCCGAGTATAGCAGGGGAGCCATGGTCTCCCAAACTCCGCTCTCACGCCCGCAGGACGACGAGCGTGAGGTCGTCGCGCAGGGGCCCCGGGCTCTTCTTGATCTCGCCCGCGATGGCCTCGGCGATGGCCTGCGGGGGCTTCCCGCGGTTGGCCTCGAGGAGGGCGCAGAAGCCCTCGGTCCCCAGCATCCGGCCGTCCGGCCCAATGGACTCCACCACCCCGTCGGTGTAGAGCGCGAGCAGATCGCCCGGGCTCAGCTGGACCCTGCGCTCGTCGAATTCGGCCTCGTCCAGGGCGCCGAGGATCGTCCCCTCCGCCTCCAGGACGCGCGGCGGCTGGCCCGGCCGAAGCAGGATCGGCTTGACGTGGCCGGCATCCCCGTAGATCAACTGCCGGTCGGCCCCCAGGAGGCAGAAGAACATGGTGACGAACATCGAGGGCGGGATGTCGCGGCAGAGGTAGCGGTTGATGCGGGAGAGCACCTGACCGGGAGGGTCGCCGTCGGCGGCGGTGACCCGGAAGAGCGTGCGCACCATGACCATGAGCAGCGCGGCCGGAATCCCTTTGCCGGACACGTCCCCGACGGAGATCCCCAGGCCTCCGTCCGGCATGGCGAGAAAGTCGTAGAAGTCTCCGCTCACGGTCTCCGACGAGTAGAGCACGGCCCCGAGCTCGATCCCGTGGGTGGGGGGTGGGACCTTCGGGAGGAGCGACATCTGGATCTCCCGGGCCACCTCCAGCTCGCGCGAGAGCCGCTCCAGCCCGCGCTCGGAGAACCAGTCCCCCAGGACCCCCATCAGGGGGTTCAGGTAGCGGAGCTTCTCGCTGCGCTTGAGCAGCGTTTGGATCCGGGCGACCAGCTCCGCCGCGTTGAAGGGCTTGGGCACGTAGTCGTCGGCGCCGAGCTGGAGCCCCGCCACCCGGTCGGCCACCGCCGCCTTGGCGGTCAGCATGATCACGGGGATCTGCGCGGTGGCCGGGTTCCCCCGGAGCGCCTGGAGCACTCCCATCCCGTCGAGCCGCGGCATCATCACGTCCAGCAGGATCAGGTCGGGCGGCGACTCCTTGACGCGCTCCAGCGCCTCGATCCCGTCGGCGGCGGACACCGCCGTGTAACCGGCGGCCTGCACCACGGCCCGGGCCAGGTCCACGTTGTCGGAATTGTCGTCCACGACGAGAATCTTCGCGACGCGACCGCCCTCAGCCATCGGTATGCCCGTTACTCATTAATGAGACCGCCGGAGGCCCTCAGGATCAGGAGCGCGAGGTCGTCACGACTCACGCCCCGGCCTCTGCCCCGGACCTCGTCCACGACACCCCGGGCGACCGCCTGGGGCGGCTCGGCGCGACGCGACTCGATCAGGGCGGCGAGGCCCTCCATCCCCAGCGCCCTTCCCGCCGCGTCGGTGGCTTCCACCAGTCCGTCGGTGTAGAGGACCACCTGGTCCCCCGCCTCCAGGAGCAGCTCCTCCTCGGGGTACTTCGAGTCCTCGAAGGCGCCCAGGACCGGCCCTCCGCGCTCGAGGACGCGTCGCGGCTTTCCCGGCCGCAGGAGAAGCGGATTGACGTGCCCGGCGTTCGCCAGGCTCAACCGGCGGCCTCCGCCCAGGCTCAACACACCGAAGACCAGGGTCACGAACATCGAGGGCGGGAGGTCGCGGTAGAGAAACCGGTTCACCCGGCGGACAATTTCTCCGGGGGCGCTCAGCTCCCAGGCGGTGGCGCGCAGCAGCGAGCGGACCATGACCATGAGCAGCGCCCCCGGGATGCCCTTGCCCGACACATCGCCGATCGCGAACCCGACTCCGCCCGGCATGGGGATGAAGTCGTAAAAATCCCCGCCCACGCTCTTCGTCGGCGCCAGGGCCGCGCCGACCTCCACTCCAGCCAGGTTGGGCAGGGCGGGCGGCAGGAGGCGGAACTGGATCTCGCGCGCCGTCTCCAGCTCGTGGCCGAGCTGCTCGATCCCCTGGACCGAGAACCAATCGCCCAGCACGCCCATGAGGGGCCCGAGGGCGCGCACCTTCTGGCTCCGTTTGAGGAGCGCCTGGATGCGGACCAGGAGCTCCTGGGGCACGAAGGGCTTCGGCACGTAGTCGTCGGCCCCCCACTCTAACCCCTTCACGCGATCCTCGACCTCGGCCTTCTGCGTGAGCATGATCACAGGAATCTGGGACGTCTCCGGATTCTGGCGGAGCGATCGGAGCACATCCAAGCCGTCGCGTCGCGGCATGAGGATGTCCAGGAGGATCAGGTCCGGGGGCGACTGCCTCACGCGCTCCATGGCCTCCACTCCGTCCACCGCTTGCACGACGGTGTACCCCGCCTGCCTCAGGATCGCGTCCACGAACTGGCAGACGGCGGGATCGTCGTCGGCCAACAGGATCTTCGTGCTCATCCGGCCCCCTGATCACGAAAACCATGGCCCAAACACTCAAGACCATGAGGAGTTACGTGACCGTGGCCCACGAGCCCTCCCACTGGGAATGCCACACTGACACGCACCCTTTCCTTACTTGGCGGCAGCCAGGGCACGCCCGGCCGCGTCGCGGGCCTGGGCGTAATTGGTCTTGGCGAAGGTGTCCCAGTCGGTCTCGACCTTGGATTTGACCTCGGGCTTGTCCTTGAACGCGGCGTTGAGCTCCTTATCCGAGGCGCGGGCGGCGTCTAACGGCATGGCTGTAGCGAGTCGTCGGGCTTCAGCCAAGGCCCGCTCGGCCTCGGCCACGCTCTTCCCGGAAGCCTTCGCCCTGGCGACGGCATTCTCCGCCGCGAAGATCGCCGCCCAGGCGGCCTTGAGCTCGGCGTGGCGGAAGGTGATCAGGTGGTCGTAGAGGGAGTTCACCACGTTCCGCCGCGAGGAAGACAGCTTGTCGTTGAAGTTCATCCCGCCGAGCTTCATCGTGAAGAGGTTGGGGTAGGCGGCGGGCGCCTTGGCGTACAGGTCGGGGACCACCGGCAGCCGGCCGATCCCGGGCGAGAACAGGCGGAGCTGGCCCTCGTCGGAGAGGAGGTACTCGACGAAGGCGCGGGCGTTGTCCCCGTTGGGCCCCCCCTTGACCACCGCCACCGAGGCCGGGACCACGGAGGTGAGCGAGGGATAGGCGAAGGCGACGGGATGCCCCGAGGCGATGGCGCTCAGGCCGAAGAAGTCAATCACCACCCCGATCCCGTACTGTCCGGAGATGACGGCCTCGGGCACGCCGAAACTCCGCTCGGTGATGGACCCCATGTTGCCGCCCATCTGGAGGAGCAGGGCCCATCCCTTCTCCCAGCCGTACGCCTGGAGGATCACCTCGATCGTCAGGTGGGTCGTGCCGCTCCGGCTGGGCGCCGAGATCACCAGGTGGCCGTGGTAGCGCCCGTCCGCCAGATCGGTCCACTCCTTGGGCGTGGCGAGCTTGTGGAGCGCGAGGTAGCGGGTATTCCACATGAGGCCGTAGCCGGAGACGGCGAAGCCGAAGTAGTGGCCGTCCGGATCGTGGATGGGGAAAGTCCCGATGGTGTTCGGGATGCGTCTGAGGAGCGCGTCCGGCAGGGCGATTCGTTCCAAGAGCCCGTCCCCCTTCAAGACCTGGAAGGCGTCCACCGCCGAGGCCCAGAAGATGTCGGCGTCTGGCTTCGCGCGGGTCTCGCGGAGATAGGTGATCGCCGCATTGGTCTGCTGAGGCTTGACGACCACGCGGACGCCCGGTCGGGCCGCCTCGAACGCCTTCTTGTAGGCCTCGAAGAGCTCCTTCGGGAAGGACGTGAGGATGACGAGCTCCCTGGTCGCCGCGGAGGCCGAGGGCGCCCAGAAGGCAAGGGCGAGGCCGATCACCAAAGTCCGAGTCAGTGTGAGCATGTTCCCTCCGATCCGGCGCACCATTATAGATCAAGAGGACGCAGAGCGGGGGGTCATCGCGCGCGGCCTCCGGGCTCGCCGCGGCGGAGCAGCGTCTCCAGGGCGGGGAGTGCGTCGAGCAGGACGTCGCCGACGACCTGAAGGCTCCGCGGCGAGAGTTTGTCCAGCGTGTCCTCGGCCGTGTGCCAGTAGGGGTCGTAGTCGAAGTCGATCAGGAGCGCCGAGGGGATCCCCGCCCTGAGGAACGGCGCGTGGTCGTCCTCCACGGCCAGGGTCTCGTCCAGGAAGTGGGCTCGATACCCGAGCCGCCGGGCGCTCCCCCACAGGAGGTCGGTGAGCCAGGGGGTGGAGTTCGCTTCGCGCCGGATGTCGAGCCGGCGATCGCCGATCATGTCCACGACCACGACGGCCTTGAGCTGCCGGGCGCGGCCGTCGCGCTGGAGCGACTCGGCGAGGTGGCGCGAGCCGTAGATCCCGTCGGTCGCGCTCCAGTCTCGCCGCGCTTCCTCCCCGTCGAAGAACACGATCCAATAGGTGAACTCCCTCGGTCGCTGGGCGAGCGCCCGGGCCAGCTCCAGGAGCAGCCCGCTGCTGGACCCTCCGTCGTTGGCCCCGACGAAGGCGAAATTCGAGAAGAACTTGGTGTCGTAGTGGCCGCCCACCAGGATCACCTCGGGCCGGCGGCCGGGCAGCTCGGCGATGACGTTGACCATCGGGATCGGCCCGTCGGGAGTCTGGGCCGTGAAGGGCTGCTCGCTCACCCGGACGCCCACCTTCTTGAGTTCTCCCACGATATATCGCCGGGCCCGGGCGAGAGCCTCGGATCCGGCCGGCCGCGGCCCGAACCCCACGAGCCGCTCCACGTGAGCGAAGGCCGCCCCGCCGTCGAAGGCCGAACCCGCCGCGACGGGGGACGGCAGCAGCAGGGCGGCCGCCAAGAGGAGGGCGGCCCCCTTCACGGGCGCCGCTCCCGAGGCTTCACCCCCACGGCGCCGTAGAAGTTCAGCGTCATGAGAAAGGTCTTCGCGTACGCCCGGGCCTCGATCCCCGCCAGCCACCGCTCGGCCTGGCGCTCGCTCAGGATCCGCCACTTCACGGCGTTCTCGGCCCGTCGCAGGAGAAAGGTGCGGCTCCACGGCTCGAAGGCGGTGTCCTGGTAGACATCGGTGAGGAGCCGCACCGATTCGAGGCCGAGGGAGCGGAGCTTCCGGGGGAGGGTGCGGCCGCTCCACGGATCCGCGTAGATCTTCTTGGCCACGCCGTCGAAGAGGCGCTGGGTCAGGGCCGGGTCGGGATGGTCGAGGGCCAACGTGCCGAAGTCTTGGTCCTGGACTGCCACGATCCCCCCCGGCCGGGTGACGCGGATCATCTCCCTCAGGAGCTGATCGGCGTCGGGGACGTGGAGGAGCACCGTCACGGCCAGCGTCGCGTCGAACGTCCCGTCGCGGAAGCGGAGCCGCAGGCCGTTTCCCACTTCGAAGCGGACGCGGGAGCCCAGCCCATGCGGGCGGGCGAGCCGCCGTGCTTCCCGCACGAAGACGCGGCTCGGGTCCACCCCGATCACCTCCCCGGAGTCTCCCACGAGGGCGGCCACGTCCCGGCAGACGACGCCGCTGCCGCTCCCGACCTCCAGCACCTTCCACCCCGGCCGGATCCCCGCAAAGGCCAGAAACCGCCGGCGGAGCCGGACCTGGGTGGGCGTCCGACCGCGGTCCTCCAGGCTCTCGACCATCTTGAGCGGATCCGCCTGGCGATCGACGGCACGGTAGGGATCCGGATGCAGAGCCATTGCCTCAGCCGAAGTATTCGGGACAGAGCTCGGCCAGCAGCGAGAGGAGCGCCCCCGCCTCGGGCGGCGGGGCCAGGCGGTTGGCTCCCGCGCGCACGCTCGGTGGCGAATGCGGCATCGCGATCCCAACGCCGGCCGCCCGGATCATCTCCAGGTCATTCTCCTGGTCGCCCACGGCGATGGCGCGCGAGAGCGGGACCTCGAGATGGTGGGCCACCACCTTGAGCGCCTCGCCCTTGGAGACCCCCCGGGGGAGCAGCTCCAGAAAGTCCGTCCGGCTCACCACGAGCCGGGCGGCGACGTCCGTCGCGAGAGCCAGGTCGGCACGAAGCGTCGCCAGGTCCGCCGGGTGGCCGATGAAGAGGCACCCCCATTTCCCCGCAGTAGGTCGGCGCTCCCCGCGTCATCCCTCGCCGCGGAGCGCGGAAAAGCGGGCGGCGCACTCGCGGCTGCAGAAGTAGTGGGTCTGCCCCCCCGCTTCGCGCGTGACGGCCCGCGAGCGGACGACGTACGTCTGGCAGACCGGGTCTTTCACGAGCTCGTCCCTGATCGCCCGAGGACGGCGGGCCCCAGGGCCGGAAGCGAGGACCCGGCGCAGCAGCGGCCAGAGCAGGAAGAGGACGAGAAGGAGCCACCCCAGGAGGAAGAGGCCGCGCATGAGGGATCAGGCGGAATCGGGGCGGATCGACAGCGTGCGGAGGAATTCCCGGTCCTGCGGCGTGAGCTGGACGTCTTCGCCCTCGGGCGCCTTGGGGTCCGCGCCGGTCCCGACGAAGAAGATCGCGGTCTCGGCCCCCCGTTTGAGGATCTCCTCGACGGTCTCCCGGGCCGCCTGGGACGCCGCCAGCGAGCACTCGATGGCCTCGAGCAGTTTCCCCATCAAGCCGTCAACGTGCTTGTCGCGCGCCATCCCGTGAGTACGATACCGGTCGGCCCTGGCACTGTCAAATCCTCTGGTATCCTAGAGAGACGAGGAGGCCCTCATGAGGCGAGGACCGTGGACGTTCGTCCGCTCCACCCCGATTCACTCGCGGGGGAAGCTGACGCTCCGCGAGGACGTCTGGCGGCTCCCCACGGGACGGGAGGAGATCTACCCGGTGCTGGCGGCGGGGGTGACCGTCGGCGTGGTGCCGTTCGTGGACCCCGCGCACATCGTGCTGGTCCGGCAGTTTCGGCATCTGACCCGGGAGGACTCGTGGGAGCTGCCGGGCGGCGGGGCCCTGGTGGACGAGTCCCCCGAGGAAGCGGCCCAGCGCGAGCTCCGGGAGGAGGGAGGCTATCGCGCCGGCCGCTTCACCTTCCTCTGCCGCTTCTTTCCCTCCAATGCGTACCTCGACGAGACGGCCTACTGCTACATCGGCGAGGAGCTCGTGGCGGATCCCCTTCCCTCCGACGAGGACGAGTTCTTCGAGCGGCGCGTGGTGCCCTTTCGGGAGGCGCTGGCGATGGCGCTGGACGACCGGGTCACCGAGTCCGTCTCGAAGATGGCCATCCTCGCGGCGGGCCTGAGGCGGCCATGACGACGCTCCTCCTCGTGGAGGACGATCCGCGGGTGCTCGCGCTCCTGAAGGAGTACTTCAGCCAGGAGGGGTACGGCGTCGTCACCGCGACGACGGGCGTGGAAGCGTTCCTCCAGGTCGTGCGCTGGGCCCCGCAGGCCGTGATCCTCGACCTGTTCATCCCCCGACTCGGCGGGCTCGGGGCACTGGAGCGCATCCGGCGGCTCGATCCCGGGATCGTCGTCATCCTCATCAGCGGGATCCCGAACGCCGTGGACATGCTCCAGGAGGCGGGCGTCAGCGTGGCCGGGGCCTTCACGAAGCCGGTCAACCTCGACCGGATCTCCGAGACGCTTGCTCGGGCCGGGGTCACTCCATCGAGGACGACCCCGGCGGAACGCCCGACCCGGATCCGGGCCCTCGTCGTGGACGACGAGCCGGAAGTCCGGAAGCTGCTCACGGACTACCTGGAAGAGCGTGGCTTCGACGCCCTCGGCGTGTGGGACGGGGAGGAAGCCCTGCGGCGCATTTCGGACTTCCGCCCGCACGTCATCCTCCTCGACATCCTGATGCCCGGCCTGAGCGGCGTCGAAACCCTCCGTCGGATCGGGGCCCGGCTCCGCGAGACGTGCGTCATCGTGATCTCCGGCCACGAGGACCTGGAAACTGCGCGGCGCGCGCTCGAGCTGGGCGCCGTGGAGTACCTGCGCAAGCCGGTGGACCTCGGCGACCTGGACGCCGTGCTGGGCCTCCGCGTCGAGAACGGCTCGTGAACCTCTACGAGAAGTACGTCCTGCCCCGGCTCATCAACCTCGCTATGCGGAACAAGACGGCCATGGCGGAGCGCCGGCGATTCGTCCCGCTGGCCGCCGGCACGGTCCTCGAAGTGGGCATCGGCTCCGGCATCAATCTTCCGCTCTACACGCGCGACGTCGAACGGCTCTTCGCCGTGGATCCGTCGCTCGAGCTCTGGAAGCTGGCGCTCAAGCGGGTGGCGCGGACCCCCTTCCCGGTGGAGTTCGTGGGATGTTCGGCCGAGAGCATCCCGATGGACGACAAGACCGTCGATACCGTCGTGACCACCTGGACCCTCTGCACGATCGGGCACCCCGGGCAGGCGCTCAGGGAAATGAAGCGGGTGCTCAAACCCGAGGGACAGGTCATCTTCGTCGAGCACGGACGGTCGTCCGACGCCCGCGTGGCGACCTGGCAGAACCGGCTGAATCCCCTCTGGAACCGGATCGGCGGCGGCTGCAACCTGAACCGGCAGATCGACGACCTGATCCTGGAGGCCGGCTTCCAGATCACCCGGCTGGAAAGGGGCTACGCCCCAGGGCCGAAACCGCTCGCCTACCTCTACCGGGGTCTGGCCCGCCGCCTCGACTGATCAGGCCTCGGCTTGCCGACCGGAGCGCCAGCGACGAGGTTGTGCAGCGTCAGGTAAACGAGCTGCCGCCCGAAACCGCGCCCGCCCCGGACGACGCTCCCCGGAGGCATGGCGGATGTCGTAGTAGGTCGAGTAGATCTTCATCACCCGCCCGAGGGCGTAGTCGCGGTCGGCGTGGTGCGCCCTGAACCTCCCAACGTTCATCTGCCGGAGGTCCAGGCTCGGCCGGCCCTCGACGATCCACTCCGCCATCACCTGGCCCACGCCGCCCGCTCCGGCGATGCCGTGGGCGCAGAAGCCGGCGGCGACGAAGAAGCCCTTCACCCCCGGCGCCTCCCCCAGGATGAACTCGCCATCCGGCGTGTACGCCTCGGGACCGTTGATGAGCCTGATCACCTGCGCATTCGCGAGAGCCGGGACCCGGGTTACAGCGTTCTCCAGGAGCGGGCTGAAGCGCTCCCAGTCGGGAGGGAGGAGCCGATGGGTGAAGTCGGGCGGGATCCCGTCGAGCCCCCACGGCGCCGGGTGACGCTCGAAGCCGCCCACGACGAGGCCGCCCACCTCTTCGCGGAAGTAGACGAGCCGATCCGGATCCCGCATGGTCGGAAAATCCCGGCGGACCCCCTCGATGGGCTTGGTGGTCAGGTACTGGTGACTCATCGCGATGACCGGGAGCCGCACACCCACCATGAGGCCAACTTCGGGCGCCCAGATCCCCGCGGCGTTCACGACCACCTCGGTCTTGAGCGTCCCCTGGTCCGTGAGGAGCTCGGAGACTCTGCCGCCCTTGACCGTGATGGCCTGCACCCTGACGCCGGTGCGGAACGTTACGCCCTTTGCCCGGGCCCCTTCGGCGAGGGCGTAGGTGAAGCCGTCTGGGTCGATGTGGCCGTCGGTCGGGAGATAGGCGGCGCCCTCCAGATCCTTCGGGCTCATGAGAGGGAAGAGGTCCACCGCCTCGCGCGCGCTGATCACGGTCAGGGGAAAGCCGAAGGTCCGTGCCCAGCCGGCCTGGCGCCGGAGCTCCAGGAGCCGCTCCTTGGAGGAGGCGAGCCGCAGGCTCCCCACCTGGCGCCAGCCCGGATCGCGCCCGGTCTCCTCGCGGAGCCGGTCGTACAGCGCGACGCTGGCCATGTTGATGCGGGTCAGGGCCACGGAGGCGCGAAGTTGTCCCACGAGGCCGGCGGAGTGGAAGGTGGAGCCGGAGGTCAGCTCGCCTTTGTCCAGGACGACGACGTCGCGCCACCCCATCCGGGCCAGGTGGTAGGCGATGCTGCACCCCGCCACGCCGCCGCCCACGATGACCGCTCGGTAATGGTCGGTCACTTGAGCGACCCGGTGCCCATCACGGCCGCCTGATCCGGGGCGGTCTGGGTCCAGGCCTGGGTGCGCCGGGTGACGCCGCGCATGAGGAGCCAGTACACGAACCGGACGATCAGGCCGACGGCGATGATCAGGACCGACATCGCCGCCGCCTGGGCGGTGTCTCCGGCGTCGTCCATCAGCAGCACGGCGACCGCCGCCAGCTCGGTCCCGGGCGCGACCAGGAACACCACCGCCGAGAGCGTGACCATCGCGTTCAGGAAGAGGTACATGCTGATCGAGATGATCGAGGGCAGCGCGATGGGCACGGTCACCCGCCAGAACGTCTTGTAGAACGGGACCCCCATGGACGCCCCCACGTTCTCGAACTCGGCGTCCATCTGCTTGAGCGACGTGGTGGCGGTGAGGAAGGGGACCGTGAAGTAGTGGATCAGGTTGGAGATGACCAGGATCGCCAGCGTGCCGTAGAGCCGGTTGAGGATGCTGCCGGACACGTTGAAGGTGAAAATGTAGGCCAGCCCCAGCACCATCCCGGGGATCGAGACCGGCAGGAGCGAGAGGGCGTAGAGCGGCGCCCTGGCCCGCGTCCGCCACTTCTCGACCAGGTAGGCGCCGAGGAAGGCGACGGCCGTCCCCACCACGGCGGTGAGGGCCGAGACGTACACGCTGTTCAGCAGGGGGCTGTAGCCGCCCACGGTGTCGAAGGCGTAGTGCTTCAGCGTGAAGGCGAGCCGGTAGGGCCAGCGGTCCACCAGCGACACGACCAGGATCACCAGGTAGATGGCGGCGATGCTCCCCGCGATCAGGGCGCAGTAGGCGAACAGGCCCCACTCGGCCAGGGGGTTCTTCCGAGGCTCCAGCGGCTTGGCCGAGGAGCTGACCAGGGCGTACTGCCGCCGCTGAATCAGGCGGTCCACCACGAAGGCCACCAGGGCGGGGACCAGGAGCACGACCGACACGGTGGCGCCCATGGTGAAGTTCTGCTGGCCGATCACCTGGTTGTAAATCTCCGTCGCCATGACTGAGAACTTCCCCCCGATCACCTTGGGCGCGCCGAAGTCCGTGATCACCAGGGTGAAGACCACGAAGCAGGCGCTCATCAGCCCGTATTTGACGCCGGGCAGCGTCACGGTGAAGAAGGTCTTGAGCTTCGAGGCCCCGAGGGCCGCGGCGGCGTCGTAGAGGCGGGCGTCGGTGGCGGTCAGCGCGGCGATCAGGATCAGCATGGCGTGGGGGAAGCAGTAGAACACCTCGGCCATGATGATGCCCTTGGCGCCGTACACGCCGATGTTGATGTCGGTCAGCCGCGTCCAGATCCCGTTGTTGCCGAAGATGTACACGAACGCGATCCCCTGGACCAGCGACGGGGCGAAGATGGGGAGCATGGCCACGACGCGGAACGGCCCCCGCCACGGCGTGAGGGTGCGCGTGAGCGCGTACGCGTAGACGAACGCCAGGCAGACGGTGACGACCATTGCCACCACCGAGACGTACAGGCTGTTGGTGATCGACGCGGCGATGGCAGGGGTCGAGAAGTAGCGGACGTAGTTGGCGGCGCCGATGAACGCGCCGTCGTTGTTGAGGAGGCTGCGCCAGAGCACCTTGCTCATCGGGTAGAGCACGAAGAGATAGAGAAACAGGCCGAACAGGCCGATGAGGAGGTAGCGCAGCGCCGTCTCGCCGTCGAGGCGGTGGCGGACGACGCTGTCGGGGATCGCGCGGTCGGCCCGGAGGACGGCCACTGGGGGTCAGCCTCCGTCGGGGAACAGCCGCAGGGCCTCCGGCTTGAGGACCAGCGGCAGCTCGGCGCCTTCCCGGACGCCCACCTCGGCCAGGGCGTTCACGGCCACGTCGCACTCGAGCGTGGGCCGGCTTTCGCCCGGGAGGGCCAGGCCCAGGCGCGTGAAGGCGCCCAGGAACTGCATCGCGCAGACGCGCGTGACGATCCGGTTCTCCCCGTCGCGCGCCGCCGGGCCGATCAGGATCTCCTCCGGGCGGATCGCCAGCGTCAGGCGGGAGCCGGGGGGCGGCGTCGGACCCGGACGGTGGCGGAGCTCCACGGAGCCGACCCGAACCCATCCGGGTCGCTCGCACGCCGTGGCGGGGATGAAGTTCATGTGGCCTACGAAGCGGGCCACGAACAGGGACGAGGGCTCGGTGTAGATCTCGAAGGGGCTCCCGATCTGCTCGACCACCCCGTGGTTCATCACCACGATGCGGTCGGCCATGGTCAGGGCTTCCTCCTGGTCGTGGGTCACCATGATCGTCGTGATCCCCAGGCGGCGCTGGAGGGCTTTGATCTCGAGGCGCAGGGACTGGCGGACGCGGGCATCGAGGGCGGACAGGGGCTCGTCCAGGAGTAAGAGCGAGGGGGACGGGGCCAGGGCCCTGGCCAGCGCCACCCGCTGCTGCTCGCCGCCGGACAGCTGCGCGGGGTACCGCCCCTTGTGGGGACGGAGGTGGACGAGGTCGAGCAGCTCGTCCACGCGCCGCTCGATCTCGGCCCGCGGTGTCCGCCGCGTCTCCAGCCCGTAGGCGACGTTGCGCGCCACGGTGAGGTTCGGAAACAGGGCGTAGGACTGGAAGACGATGCCGTAGTTCCTCTCGCTGGGAGGCAGGGCCGACACGTCGGGACCCCCCATCCGCACGACGCCGGCGTTCTGGAGCTCGAGGCCGGCGATGATCCGGATGAGGGTCGTCTTCCCGCAGCCGCTGGGACCGAGGAAGCAGACGAACTCGCCCTCGCCGACGGAGAGCGAGACGCTCTTGAGGGCGACGACCTCGCCGAACTTCTTGGCGATGCCGTCGAGCTCGACAGCGGGGGGGCGGGGCGCGGTGGCGGTCATGGTCCGGTCCCGCCGCCCGCCTCGCGACAGGCGGCGAGACCCGCAGCCGAACTACGCTACTTCGAGTACCGCTTGGTCCACTCGGCCAGGATAGCGTCGCGGTTCTTGGCGGACCAGTCGAAGTCGTTGGGGTGGACGACCTTGGTGATGTCCTTCGGCAGCCCCGCGGGGACCGGGAACCCCGCCACGGCGACGGCGGCCCAGTACTTGGCGTAGAGGGCCATGGCGTCGTTGGAGATCGCCCAGTCGAGGAACTGCTTGGCTGCCTGGTTCTTGACGCCCTTCTTGGTGAGCGCGTTGGCTTCCAATTCGTAGCCCGCCCCTTCCTTGGGGAGCACCATCTCGACCGGATTCCCCTGCTTCTTCATCGCCTGGGCGACGTACTCGAACGACACGCCGACCGCGCGCTCGCCGGCGGCGGCGTCCTTGCAGGGCTTGGAGCCCGACTTCGTGTACTCGGCCATGTTCTTGTGGAGGGCATCCAGGTACTTCCAGCCCTCCGCCTCGCCCAGCCGCTGGAGGATGGACACGACCGACAGGTAGCCGGTGCCCGAGCTGTTGGGGTTCGGCATCACGACGTGCCCCTTGTACACGGGCTTGGTGAGATCGGCCCACGAGGTCGGCATCGGCAGGTTGTGCTTCTTCCCCACCTCGGTGTTGAAGCAGAAGGCCGACATGTAGACGTCGATCCCCACCCACGAGGGCGGGTTGACCTTGTCCCGGAAGAGGGGCAGGATCCGCTCGAGGCCCTTCGGCGCGTACGGCTCCAGCAGCCCCGCCTGCCTGAAGATGAGCATGTTGGTGGCGGCGACGCCCCAGATCACGTCGGCCTGCATGTTGTCCTTCTCGGCCATGAACCGGGCCGAGATGTCGCCGGTCGAGAACCTGAGCATCTTGATCTCGACGTTCGGGAGGGCCTTCTCGTACGACTTCTTGTAGTCGGTGATCTGCTCGTTCTCGATGGCCGTGTAGATCACCACGGTGTCCTTGGCCAGAGCCGGGCCGGCGAATGCCGCGCCGCAGAGCATGGCCGCCGCGAGAACGAGGGCGGCGAGACGGTTGGTGAATCTCCTCATACGGGCCTCCTTTGTGTAGGAAGGAACGGACAAGAGCCTATCACGAAACGCGCCGTCGGACCCCCAGCTCGACGAGGGAGGCCTCGAAGGCGGCAACGACCCCTTCCATCTCGCCGGGGGTGAGGGTCCCCATGTTGGCGACCCGGAAAGCAAATTGGCGGATCTCCCCCTGCCCCGCGTAGATGATGTAGCCTCGGCGCTTCATCTGGTCGTGGAGCGCCTCGTAGGTCAGCCCGGGCAGGAACCGGAAGGTCGTCAGGATGCTGGAGCGCGCCCCCTCCGGCACCAGGATCTCGAAGCCCAGCCGGGCCATCCCTTCGCGCAGGACGCGCGCGTTCTCGGCGTAGCGCTTGATCCGGACCTCGAGGCCCTCGGTCTCCAGCTCGTGGAGCGCCTGGCGCAAGGCGTGGAACACCTGGACGGCCGGCGTGAACGGGGTGTTGTCCTGCTCCTGCGTGACGTAATGCGAGAAGAGGTCGAGGTACACGCTCCGCGGCTCGGCGCCCCGGAGCGCCTCCACCGCTGACCGGCGGCAGAGGACGAAGGCGACGCCCGGCATCCCCTGGAGGCACTTGTTGGCGCTGCCGACGACGAAGTCCAGGCCCTCCTGGCGGACGTCGAGCAGCTCACCGAAGAGCGAGCTCATGGCGTCCACGATGACCCGGCGGCCGTGGCGTGCAGCCACCTCCACCACGGCCGGGACCGGATTGAGCAGCCCGGTCGTCGTCTCGTGGTGGATCAGGGCGACATGACTCAGCTCAGGCCGGGCCCTGAGGCGGGTCTCCACGTCCCGAGGGTTCACCGGGGTAATGTTGTCGAGCCCGATCACCTCGTGACGGAGCCCGTGGGCCTTGGCGATCTGGACCATCCGGCGGCCGTAGACCCCATTGTCAACGATGAGGACTCCCCGATCCCGGGGCACCGACGAGCAGAGCACCGCTTCCACCGCAGCCGTGCCGGAACCCGTGAACAGCACGGCCACGAAGTCCTTCCCCCCGCCGGCCAGGCGGACGAGCCCTTCCCGGCATTCCCGCATGACCTGGAAGAACTCGGGCTCGCGGTGGCAGAGATCCGGCGTCAGCAGCGCCCGCTTCACCGTGGGGGTGGTGTTAGCGGGTCCCGGGTTCAGCAGCACCCATTCTTTCTGGCCGGAGGCGTTCATAGCTTGGCTACTGGGCGGTGAAGCCGCCGTCCACGACGAGTTCGGCGCCGGTCATGTAGGACGACTCGTCTGAGGCCAGGAAGAGGGCCACGGAGGCGATCTCGCGGGGCTGGGCGATCCGCCCCAGCGGGATTCCCTCCTTGAATTCCTTGCGCAGCGCCTCGGTCAGGTACGGGGCCTGCATCGGCGTCTCGACGATCCCCGGGTGGATGATGTTGCAGCGGATCCCGTCCTTCGCGAACTGGATCGCGAGGGATTTGGTCAACGAGATCAGCGCGCCCTTGGCCGAGGTGTAGGCGTCCTGGGCGCGGGTGAAGCCCGCCAGCGCCGAGACCGAGCCCACGTTGATGATCGAGCCACCGCCCGTCTTCCGGAGATGCGGGATCCCGTACTTTGTCACCCAGAAGACCGATTTGAGGTTGATGGCCATCACGCGGTCCCACTGGGCCTCGTCGGTCTCCAGCACCGAGCGGTCCCGGTCCTTCCAGAGGACCCCGGCGTTGTTGTAGAGGATGTGAAGCGCGCCGAACGCCTCCACGCCCTCGGCGATCATCCGCTTGACGTCGGCCTCCACCGCCACGTCACCCAGCACGGCGAGCGCCTCGCCGCCGGCCTTCTTCACCAGCAACACGGTCTCGGCCCCCGCCTCCTTGTTGAGGTCGGCGACGACAACCTGGGCGCCGTGGACACCGAAGAGGATGGACGCTTCGCGCCCCATCCCCATTCCGGCGCCCGTGATGAACGCGACCTTCCCCTTGAGGCGCCCGTTATCGCCCATGCCGCTAGATTCTTTCAAAGTTTCGGATGAGCTCCCAGTCCGTCACGGCCTGGTCGAACGCCTGCTGCTCGAGCCGCGCGGCGTGGAGGTAGTGCTCGACCACCTTAGCGCCGAAGGCCTCCCGGGCCGCCCGTGAGCGTTCGAGCTCCATAATGGCTTCCCGAAGCGTCTTCGGCACCTGGGGGAGCGTGGCGTCCTCGTAGGCGTTGCCCTCGTAGAGGCGCGGGGGCTTCAGCTTGTTCTTGATGCCGTGCAGGCCGGCGGCGATCGTCGCGGCGAACGCCAGGTACGGATTGGCGTCGGCCCCGGGAATCCGGTTCTCGACCCTGAACCCGGTTCCCTCGCCGCACAGGCGGAAGCCGCAGGTGCGGTTGTCCCAGCCCGCGACGATCCGCGTCGGCGCGAAGGAGCCGGACTGGTAGCGCTTGTAGGAGTTGACCGTGGGCGCGTAGAAATACGCACATTCTCGGGCCAGAGCCATCTGCCCCGCCAGCCAGTGCTGGAAGAGGGGCGAGCCGTTCGCCTTGCGTTTCGCGTGGAAGAGGTTCCGCTTTCCGGCGCGATCCCAGAGCGAGGAGTGGAGGTGGAACGACGAGCCGGCGGCGGCCTTGGAGTACTTGGCCATGAAGGTCACGGCGCACCCCTGGAGGTGGGCGATCTCCTTGGCTCCGTGCTTGTAGAGCGCGGTGCGGTCGGCCATCTCGAGCGCCTCGGCGTACCGGAGGTTGATCTCCTCCTGCCCGCGCCCCCATTCGCCCTTGGAGGTCTCGACGGGGACGTCGGCCCCCTCCATGCCGTTCCGGATCGCCCGGATGAGCGGCTCCTCCTTCGTCGTCTGGAGGATGTGGTAATCCTCCAGGTAGCCGGCGACCGGCGTCAGGTCCTGGTAGCGCTTGGCCCGCGCCGTCTCGTAGGACTCCCTAAAGCAGTAGAGTTCGAGCTCGGCCGCCGTCTTGACCACATATCCCTGCGCCGCTGCCCGCGCGACCTGTCGCTTCAGGATCCACCGTGGCGCCTCCTCGATCGGCTCGCCCTCCTCGGTGTAGACGTCGCAGAAGACGAGGGCCGTCTTGGGGAGCCACGGGACGAGCCGAAGGGTGGCCATGTCGGGGACCATCTTCATGTCGCCGTAGCCGCGCTCCCAGGACGTCAGCTTGAAGCCCGGCAGCGGCTCCATTTCCATGTCCACGGTGAAGAGGTACATGCAGGCGTGGACGCCCTCGCCGGCCACGTGGTCCAGGAAGTAGCGCCCCACGACGCGCTTGCCCATGAGGCGTCCCTGCCCGTCGGGGAAGACGGTCAGGACGGTGTCCACCTCGTCCTTCCGGATCAGGGACTCCAGCGTCCTGAGATCCAGTCGTCCCGGCATGGCGGGGAGAATCTTACCTCATCCCGGGAGGGAACAGAAGGCCGGACTTACCGGATGTCGATGGGGACCGGCGGGATCAGAAGCACGAGCAGCACGAGGCAGCCCACGCCGAGGACGCGGCGCCCCGCGGACAGGGGGGTCACGTCGTTCAGCGGAGGACTGTGGTGGAAGCCGACGAGGAAGAAGAGGAGCGCGGCCCACACGATCCAGTTCCACGACTGGGTGGCGACCCCCAGCGCCAGCAGCGCGAAGAACGTCGCCACGGACACCTTTCGATGATGAATCCCGAAGAGGGCGTAGGCGATCCGCCCACCATCGAGCTGCCCCACGGGGAAGAGGTTGAGCGCCGTGACGAACAGGCCGACCCAGCCGGCCAGGCCCACCGGGTGGACCCCGACGTCCATGCCCGCTGGAATCGAGCCGAAGGTCAGATACACGAGAAAGCGCATCAGGAGCGAATCGCCGAACATCGGCTCGTGGGCGTCCGGCGGCACCGCGACCACGCGGCCCCAGGACAGGCCCACCAGAATGGCGGGAATCGCGATCGCCAGGCCCGCGAGGGGGCCGGCCACCGCGATGTCGAAGAGCGAGTTCCTGTCGCGCGCCGGAGATCGCATCTTGATGATGGCGCCGAGCGTCCCGAAGATGAACGGCGGGGGCGCGGGGATGAAGTAGGGCAGGCTGACCGACGCGTGGTAATAGCGCGCGGTGAAGTAGTGGCCGAACTCGTGGGTGACCAGAATCAGCAGCAGCGTGAGCGCGAAGACCATGCTGGCCGTCATGAGCGCCGGGTGCGCGAAAGGGTTGAAGGTCCGGAAACCGGACAGCACGCCGGCGCCCGCCCACACGGTCGAGACGCAGGTGGCCAGGAACAGGAGCCCGTTGACCCACGGGGTGCCGGCCTCCGTCACCGCGGCCAGCGGGATCGCCTGGACCCAGACGTTGTCCCGCTCTTCGCGGAGGAACGGGGTGTAGCCGAACGGCTTGAAGCGCGCCTCGAGCCGCTCCAGCGCCCGGGGCGGAGACACCAGCAGCTCTCCGCCGAAGGCCACCGACAGCCCGCGGAGCTCGCGCTCGCGGACGACGAGGATGTCCTCGACGCTTCGTCGCAGCAGCTCCTCCATCACGAGCAGATCGTCGGGCGGCGTGGCGGAGATGACGTAGCGGGAACGGGACCGGAACGGCCAGAGGCGCATGCGCCGAGCTTACCACACGGCCAATCGCTTCACCACGACGCGCGCGGCGGCGAGGCCGCCCTCGAGGTAGACGACGGCCAGAACGGCCTCGAAGGCGGTGGCGAGCACTGATCGCTTCGCCCGCCCGCCCGTCAGCTCTTCGCCCCGCCCGAGCCGCAGCAGGGGACCGAGCTCCAGGCGTTCCGCCCAGCGGGCCAGGTTCTCGCCCGACACCACCGACGCCCGCCGCGGGGTGAGGACTCCCATGGGCTCGTGTCCGGCGGTTTCCCAGAGCTGCTCGGTGACGATGAGGGACAGCACGGCGTCCCCCAGGAAGGCGAGGCTTTCGTTATCGCGCTCGGGGGGCCGCTCGTTGGCGTAGGAGACGTGGGTCAGCGCGCGAAGCAGGAGGTCGCGGTCTGTGAACCGATGCCCGAGCCTCTCCTCCAGCGCGCCGAGGGGATCGGCAGCGGCGCCCACTACCCCCGGAAGCGGCGGAAGGCGAGGGTGGCGTTCGTCCCCCCGAACCCGAACGCGTTGGACAGGGCGACCTCCACTTCCTGCTTGCGGGCCTGGTTCGGGACGTAGTCGAGGTCGCAGTCGGGATCGGGCGTCTCGTAGTTGATCGTCGGGGGCAGGAGCCCGTGATGGATCGCGAAGATCGTCGCGATCGCCTCCACGCCGCCGGCCGCGCCCAGCAGGTGGCCGATCATGGACTTGGTCGAGGACACGGCGAGCTTCTTGGCGTGGGGGCCGAAGACCCGCTTGATCGCCATCGTCTCGAACTTGTCGTTGTAGGGGGTGGAGGTGCCGTGGGCGTTGATGTAGCCGACCTCCACGGGAGCCACGCCCACGTCGCGGATCGCCTCCGCCATGCAGCGCGCAGCGCCGTCCCCCTCGGGATCGGGCGCGGTCATGTGGTGGGCGTCGGAGGTCATGCCGTAGCCGACGATCTCGGCATAGATCCGGGCGTCGCGCTTGATCGCGTGCTCCAGGGACTCGAGGATCACCAGGCCTCCGCCCTCGCTGCAGACGAAACCGTCCCGGTGGGCGTCAAAGGGGCGCGAGGCCTTGGTTGGCTCGTCGTTCCGGGTGGACAGCGCCTTCATGTTACAGAAGCCCGCGAAGGTCAGCTCGGTGATGATGGCCTCCGCCCCGCCCGCGATCATCACGTCCGCGTCGTTCCGCTGGATGATCTTGAAGGCGTCCCCGATGGCGTGGTTCCCGGTGGCGCAGGCCGTGACCACCGAGGAGTTGGGGCCCTTGGCCCCGTAGCGCATCGAGATCAGGCCCGAAGCCATGTTGATGATCAGCATCGGGATGAAGAAGGGCGAGACGCGGCCGGGGCCCTGCTCGAGCAGATCATTGTGGGACTCCAGCAGCGTCGTGATGCCGCCGATCCCCGAGCCTACGAGCACCCCGAACCGGGTGCGCTCCACCTTGTCTACGTTCAGCGCCGCGTCCTCCACGGCCATCGCGGCGCAGGCGATGGCGTACTTGAGGTAGGGGTCGAGCCGGCGCGCCTCCTTCTTGTCCACCCACTTGAGGGGATCGAAGTTCCGGATCTCCCCGGCGATGCGCGTGGGCAGGTCTTTGGGATCGAACTTCGTGATCGGCCCGATCCCGGACCTTCCCTGCGTGATCGCCCCCCAGTATTCCTCCGCGGAATTGCCGACGGGGGTCAGGGCCCCGAGCCCGGTCACGACGACGCGCCGCTTGTCCAATGGGGTCACCCCGTTCCCCCTAGGTGTTGTCCTTGATGTACTGGATGGCGTCCCCCACGGTGACGATCTTCTCCGCATCCTCGTCGGGGATCTCCAGGTCGAACTCCTCTTCTAACGCCATCACGAGCTCGACCGTGTCCAGGGAATCGGCCCCGAGGTCCTCGATGAACTTCGCCGTCGGAGTCACCTCGTCTTCCTCCACCCCGAGCTGCTCGCAGATGATTTCCTTGACCCGCTCCTCTACCGGTTTTGCCATGAATCGGTCACCTCCCCAAGGTGGTTACAGTGCATCCCTGGACATCACATATACAACCCGCCGTTGACGTGAAGCACCTGGCCGGTTATGTAAGTCGCTCCGTCCGCGGCCAAAAAGCGTACCACCTCGGCGACCTCGCGCCCGCTCCCGATCCTGCCGAGGGGGATCTGGGCCAGAAGCGCGTCCCGGGCCTCCTGAGGGATCGCGGCCGCCATGTCAGTCTCGATGAGCCCGGGGGCCACCGCGTTGACCAGGATGCCCCAGCGGCTCAGCTCCCGCGCCGCCGCCTTGGTCAGGCCGATGAGCCCGGCCTTGGCGGCCGAGTAGTTCGCCTGGCCCGGGTTCCCCATGGCCCCCGCCGCCGAGGCGATGTTGATGATCCG
This sequence comes from Candidatus Rokuibacteriota bacterium, assembly GCA_016179965.1. Lineage (GTDB taxonomy): Bacteria > Methylomirabilota > Methylomirabilia > Rokubacteriales > CSP1-6 > CSP1-6. Next base: position 31,723 of record JACPCF010000010.1, read on the forward strand.
GCCGCCCTTCCGGCGCATCATCACCTTGGCCACCGCCCGCGTCATCAGAAACGCGCCGCGGAGGTTCACGTCGAGCACCCGGTCCCAATCCTCGTCCTTCATCCTGACGAGGAGCGCGTCGCGCGCGATCCCGGCGTTGTTGACGAGCACGTCGATGCGGGCAAAGCGCTCCTTCGCCTGATCCACCAGCCGCTCGGCGTCCTCGCGCCTGGCCGCGTCCGCCACCACTGCCAGCACCGGGACACCAAGCCCTTCGAGTTCCCTCGCCGCCGTCTCGAGCCGGGCCGGGTCGAGACCAGAGACTACCACGGAGGCCCCGTCCTCCGCCAGACACTGGGCCACGGCCCGACCGATCCCGCGGCTCCCCCCCGTGACGATCGCCACCCGACCTTCGAGTCCCTTACTCATTGATCCTGGGGGGCCCAGAAATGGCACCCCCAGACCCCCCCCTTTTGAGCGTTCGCGCCTGCGGCGCTCACCCGCCTTTCGTCGCTGGCGTCATTCATACGGCCTGTCCCACTTCCTTCAGCACTTTTTCCAAACTCTCGGGGTCCTCGACGGCATAGCCGCGCGCCCCTTCGGCGATGCGCTTCAGGAGGCCCGTGAGCACGCGGCCGGGCCCGACCTCGACGAACGTCGTCGCGCCCTCCCGCACCATGCGCTGGACGCACTCCGTCCACCTCACGGGGCTGGCCACCTGCCGGATCAGGAAGGGAACGACCTCCTCGGCGGAGGTCGTGAGGCCCGCGTCCACGTTCCTCACCACGGGGATCTTGGGCGCGCTCACGCGGACTTTGCCCAATTCCCCGGCGAGGCGGTCGGCGGCGGCTCGCATGAGCTGAGAGTGAAACGGCGCACTCACCGAAAGGAGCACGCTTTTCTTTCCTCCCCGCTCGCGCGCCAGCGCCACGGCGCGCTCCACCGCCGTCTTGTGCCCCGCGATGACGATCTGGGTAGGCGAGTTGACGTTGGCCACGCTGACGACCTCGCCGTCCGCCGCGTCCCGGCAGATCGCCTCGACGACGAGGAGCTCCAGCCCCAGGAGGGCGGCCATGGCGCCGGTCCCCACGGGCACCGCCTCCTGCATGAACTTCCCGCGCCGTCGGACGACCCGGACGGCGTCGGCGAAGGGCAGCGATCCTGCGACGACGAGCGCGGAGTACTCCCCGAGGCTGTGGCCGGCCACGATCGCCGGCGCCACACCGCGCTCGGCGAGCCCGGTCGTCGCCGCAACGCTGGCCGTGAGGATCGCCGGCTGCGTGTTCGCGGTGAGCTGGAGCTCCGCCTCGGGCCCCTCGAAGCAGAGCCGGGCCAGGTCGAAGCCGAGGGCCTCGCTCGCCTCGCCGTAGAGGGCCTTCGCGGCGGCGGAGGCGTCGTAAAAGCCGCGCCCCATCCCCACGGCCTGGGAGCCCTGCCCCGGGAAGACAAACGCCAGGCTCACGCGGGTGTCCTCACCAGCGGATCAGCGCCGCGCCCCAGGTGAACCCGCCCCCGAACGCCGCCAGGAGCATCAGATCGCCCGGCTTGAGGCGCCCCACGGACCACGCCTCCTCGAGCGCGACGTAGATCGAGGCGGCGCCGGTGTTGCCGTAGCGCTCGATGTTGACCAGCACGCGCTCCATCGGGAGCTTCACGCGCTTCACGGCGGCCTCGATGATCCGGAGGTTGGCCTGGTGGGGGATGAAGAGATTGAGGTCGGCGGCCGTGAACCCGTTGCGCTCCAGGATGCGCGCGGCGCAGTCGCCGAACATGCGGACCGCGACCTTGAAGACCTCGTTCCCCTTCATCTTGGCGTAGTGCATCCGCTTGTCCACGGTCTCGTGGGTCGTGGGGTGCCGGGAGCCGCCGCCGGGCTGGTAGAGGAGCTCCCAGTACTGGCCGTCGGAGTAGAGGTCCGTGTCCAGAATGCCCGATCCATCCTCCGTCGGCCGCAGCACGGCGGCGCCGGCCGCGTCCGCCAGGAGGATGCAGGTGCCGCGATCCGTGAAGTCGGTGATCTTCGAGAGGGTCTCGGCGCCGATGGCCAGCACGGTGCGGTACTTGCCCGTCTGGATGTACTGGGCGCCGATGGAGAGGGAATAGATGGAGCCTGAGCACGCGGCGTACACGTCGGCAGACCCCGCCGTCCGGCACCCGAGGCGGTGCTGGACGAGGTTGGCGGTGGTGGGGAACGCCATGTCCCCCGTGGTGGTGCCGACGATGATGAAGTCCACCTCCTCGGGCTCGACCCCCGCCCGCTCCAGCGCCTGCTGGGCGGCGCGGACCGCGAGGTCCGAGGTGGCTTCGCCCTCCTCGGCGATGTGCCGCTCCCGGATGCCCGTCCGCTGGACGATCCACTCGTCCGACGTCTCGACCATCCGCTCCAGATCCTTGTTGGTCAGGACCCGCTTCGGCGCGTACGCTCCGAGGCCCACGATCTTGGCGAGGGTCATACGCCTTCCTCGGAGGGGGGCCACCCGGGCCCCCCCACGCCTCCGGCGTGGACGCCCGGGTCCCCGCCCCTTCCGACTCCTCCCCCGCTAGGTTGCGCCGGCGAAGCCGGCGCTCGAACAAGCGCGGGATCGTGCAGTGGCCGGGCGGCCGTCGACTCGAGATCTCTCATTCGCGGTCCCCTTCCCGCCCCTCGCGCGCCAGCGCGGCCTCGGCGTCCAGGGCGGTCTTGATGTGCTCGTTCACGTTCAGCTCGACCCACTCGGCGGCCACCCGGATGGCGTTCTTGATCGCCTTTACCGGGGACGCGCCGTGGCAGACGATGCAGGCGCCGTTGATCCCGAGGAGGGGCGCGCCGCCCATCTCGGTGTAGTCCACGCGCCTCTTGAAGCGGGAGAAGGCCGGCTTCGACAGCAGCGCGCCCAGCTTGGAGGGAAGGTCGCGCGTCAGCTCCTGCTTGATCATGACCGCCAGCGTCTCCGCCAGGCTCTCCGAGATCTTGAGCGCCACGTTGCCGGTGAACCCGTCGGTGACCACCACGTCGCAGTTGCCGTTGTAGATGTCCCGGCCCTCGACGTTGCCGACGAAGTTCAGCGAGGAGACCCGGAGCTCCTCGAAGACCTCCCGCGTCAGGTCGGTCCCCTTCCCCTCCTCCTCGCCGATCGACAGCAGCCCCACGCGGGGATTGGGCTTGCCCAGGATGTCCCGGGCGTACACGTGCCCCATGACGGCGAACTGGATGAGCTGGCGCGGCTTGGGATCCACGTTGGCGCCGGCGTCGATGAGGACCGTGTAGCCGGTCAGGCTCGGCAGGACGACGGCGATGGCGGGACGGTCCACCCCGGGGAGCACCCCCAGCACGAACATCCCGATGGCCATGGCCGCGCCGGTGTTCCCCGCCGAGACGAAGGCGGCCGCCTCCCCTTCCTTCACAAGCTCCGCGGCCACGCGGAGGGACGAGTCGCGCTTGCGGCGGAGCGCCTGCGAGGGCGACTCGCCCATGCCGACCACCTGGGAGGCGTGGTGGATCGTGAGCGGGAGGTTGGCGGCGTGGAGGCGGGCGATCTCGCGCTCGATGGCGGTCCGGTCGCCGACGAGCGCGACGGCCAGGCCATGCTCGTGGGCCGCGGCCACCGCCCCTTCCACGACCACGGCCGGGCCGTAGTCTCCCCCCATGGCGTCGACGGCGATTCTCATCTGTCCGGATCTCCGAGCGGGCGCGACGCCCAAGAGACCGACGCGGAACTAGGCCCCTTCGACCGAGAGGATCTCCCGCCCCTTGTAGTAGCCGCAGTGAGGGCAGACCCGGTGGGGCAGCTTCGTCTCCCGGCACTGGGGGCAGACGGAAAGCGTCGGGGCCGCGAGCTTGTAATGGGTCCGGCGCTTGCGGCCGCGGGTTTTTGAATGGCGTCGCTTGGGAAGGGCCATGATCCGTTCGCTCCTATTGGCGAGTCAGTCGCTCCGCCAGGTCCTTGAGGGCGGCCAGCCGGGGGTCGGGCAGCCGGACCTCGCAGGCGCAGGGGGTGATGTTCCGGTTGCCGCCGCAGACGGGACAGAGGCCGCGGCAGTCTTGCCGGCAGAGGGGCTTCATCGGAAGCCCCAGCTCGGTCTCGGTCCGCAGCAGCCGGTTCACGTCAAGGAGGTCATCGGCGTAAAAGTCCACCTCGAGAGCGTCGGGCGTGAGCTCGACTTCCTCGCCACGCGCCGGGCGCGGACAGTACCGCGTGTCCATCTGCGCCTGCACCTCGAAGGGAAACAGCTCGAGGCAGCGGCTGCAGGTTTGCGGCACCCGGGCGCGCATCCGTCCCCGCACCAGGACGTCGTTGCCGTCTTTCTCGACGAGGAGGGACAGCCCCTCGAGGATCCAGGCCGGATCCTGGAAGGGGTGCGGGAACTCCGCCACCCCCTCGATCGAGAGGCCCTCCTCCGGGATTTCCGAGACTCGAATGATCATGCCGACGCCACTTAACCTTTTGTCAATAAAGAGATTTTCAAGTCGGCTCAGTATACGCGGCGCCGGCGCGGATTGTCAAGGCTCCCTTGACGCCTTGGGGACGGCCTGCTACGATTCGGGCGGAGGGAACGAGCCATGTCGAATATGTTCAAGACCGCTTTGCTCCTGGCCGTCCTCACGGCCCTTCTGATCCTGATCGGAGGGGCCCTCGGGGGCCAGCAAGGAATGCTGGTGGCCTTCGTCCTGGCCCTGGCGATGAACCTTTTCAGCTACTGCTTCTCGGACAAGCTCGTGCTCGCCATGTACGGGGCCCAGCCGATCGAGGAATCCCGGGCCCCGGCCCTCTATCGGATCGTCCGCACCCTGGCGACGCGGGGCGGGATCCCCATGCCGCGCGTCTATCTGATCCCCACCCAGACGCCCAACGCCTTTGCGACCGGCCGGAATCCCCAGCATGCCGCCGTCGCCGTGACCGAGGGGATCATGAGGATCCTGGACGAGGAGGAGCTGGAGGGCGTCCTGGCCCACGAGCTCTCCCACGTGAAGAACCGGGATGTGCTGATCGCGACCATCGCCGCCACCCTGGCGGGCGCGATCACCTACCTGGCCCACATGGCCCAGTGGGCGGCGATCTTCGGCGGGCGGCGGGACGACGAGGAAGAGGGCGGGGGCGCTTTCGGCGCGATCCTGATGGCGATCCTGGCGCCGATCGCGGCCCTGCTGATCCAGCTGGCCGTCTCGCGCGCCCGCGAGTTCCAGGCCGACGCCACCGGCGCCCGGCTCGCGGGCAGGCCCTGGGGGCTGGCCAAAGCGCTCGAGAAGCTCGAGATAGCCTCCAAGGCGCTGCCGATGGAGGCGAGTCCCGCGACGGCGCACCTCTTCATCGTCAACCCGCTGAGCGGCCAGTCGCTGCTCAGACTGTTCTCGACCCACCCGCCCATCGAGGAGCGGATCGCGCGCCTGCGCTCCCTGCGCGTCTGACGACCCGCGCCACGTGAAGTGGCGCGGGTGCCCGCAGTGGTTGCTCGCCTCCGCTCGCGCGTATGGTATTCGGGCACGGGGAGCTCTCTGCAGGCTCCCCTTTCCTGTGATAGGATTTGGCCCTGAGCAGCCGCTGGCATCCAGAATGACCCAGCATCCTTCCCTGTCCCAGACTCAGCGCGCCATCGACATCCAGGGGGTCCGGAAGGCATTCGGGGCGAATGCCGTCCTGGAGCAGGTGGATCTCGCCCTGGAGGCGGGCGAGGTGCTGGCGCTCCTGGGTGCGAACGGGGCGGGAAAGACGACGCTCGTCAAGATCCTGGCAACCCTGCTCCGTCCCTCCTCGGGAGGCGGCAGCGTGGTCGGGTTCGATCTGGTCAGGGAGGCGGAGGCGATCCGCCGGCGGATGGGGCTCCTGGCCCACGGCAGCTACGTCTACGAAGACCTCACCGCCGAAGAGAACCTCCGCTTCTGGGCCACCATGGCGGGACTCCCGGCCGATCCCGCCGCGCTCCGGAAGGCCCTCGCCGCGGCGGACCTGGAAGGGGTGGCCGGGGAGCGGGCCCGGACCTTTTCGAGCGGCATGAAGCAGCGGCTGACTCTCGCGCGCACCCTGCTCGGCGCCCCCCGACTCCTGCTCCTCGACGAGCCCTACGCCGGGCTCGACCAGCAGGGCAAGAAGTGGCTCGAGGAGGTGCTGCTAGACTTCAAGGTCAAGGGCGGGGCCGTGCTCATGGCCACTCACAGCTTCACCCGCGGGCTCGCCATCGCCGACCGGGTGGCGATCCTCGCGGGGGGGCGGATCGTGCTGAACCGCCCCCGGGCCTCCCTGGACCTGGAAGAGCTCCGCCGCCTCTACGCCCTCGCCACCGAGGACTTCTCGGAGGGGGCGACATGAGCTTCGCGCGTCGCGCCTGGATCGTCCTCTGGAAGGACCACCTCTCACCCGGAGGGGGGCTCACGCCCCCCTTCCGGACCTCCCCCCAGGATTGCGCGGGCGAAGCCCGCGCTCGAACGGCATGAGCTTTGCGCGCCGCGCCTGGATCGTCCTCTGGAAGGACCTCCTGACCGAGCGGCGGAGCAAGGAGAGCCTGAACGCCCTCTTCTTCTTCGCGCTCCTGCTCCTCTTTCTCTTCGAGTTCGCCCTCGGCCCCGACCGCGAGCGGCTCACCGCGGCGCTGCCCGGCCTGCTCTGGCTCGGCTTCATCCTGGCGGGGCTCCTGGGGCTTGGGCGAACTTTCCTCGTGGAGAGGGAGAATGACTGCTGGGAGGGGCTCCTGCTGACGCCGGGCGACAAGGGCGCCATCTACCTGGGAAAGCTCGCGGTCAATTTTCTCCTCATGGCCGCCGTGGCGATCGTGCTCCTGGGGCTCTTCGGGATTTTCTACAACGTTGACCTCTGGGCGTCGCTGGCGCCGCTCTCGGTCGTCATCTTTCTCGGCACGGTGGGCCTGGCCGCGGTGGGAACGCTCTTCGGCGCGATGACCAGTCAGGTCAGGGCGCGCGAGCTGCTCTTCCCCCTCTTGCTCCTGCCGGTCCAGGTGCCTGTGCTCCTGGGCACGGTGAAGGCCACAGAGGCGGTGCTCCAGGGGCTGGCCCTCGCCGAGGTGGCCCACTGGCTCAAGCTCCTCGCCGCCGCCGACCTCGTCTACCTGGTGGTGGGGATTCTCACCTTCGAGTTCGTATTGGAGGCGTAACGCATGACGCGATGGCTCGGCTGGCTGGCGGCGCTGGGTCTCCTGGCGGGGCTCGCGATGGGATTCGGCTACGCCCCCAAGGACGCCGTCCAGGGCAACGTCCAGCGCATCATGTACGTCCATGTCCCCTCGATCCTCACGGCCTACGCGGCCTTCGGGCTCGTCCTCGTGGCCAGCCTGGGGTACCTCTTCACGCGCCGCGCGGGGTGGGACCGCCTGGCCCACGCCGCCGGGGAGATCGGGGTCGTCTTCACCGGCCTCACGCTGGTCTCCGGCTCAATCTGGGGGAAGCCGACGTGGGGAACGTGGTGGACCTGGGACGCGCGCCTGACCTCCACGGCCATCCTCTTTCTGGTCTACGTCGGCTACCTGCTGCTGCGCGGCATGGTGGAGGATCTGGAGCGCGGCGCCCGGTACGCCGCTGTGGTCGGGATCCTCGGGGCCGTGAACATCCCGATCGTCCACTTCTCCGTCCTCTGGTGGCGCACCCTCCATCAGCCCCCCACGATCCTGACCCCGGAGAAGGCGCCCATCTCCTCCGCCATCGCCCTGGCGCTGATGGTCAACTGGATCGCGTTCACCCTCCTCTTCGCGTACTTCCTCGGCAAGCGCCTGGCCCTGCGCCGGCTTGAGGAGGAGATCCGTGCCTGACCACTGGGGGTTCGTGTTCGCCGCCTACGGGATCACCGCGGTGGTCCTCTTCGGCTACTGGCGGCGCCTGATCCGGCGCGGGGCCGAGCTCCGGGCTGTCCGGGCGCGGCGGGAGCAGAAGGGCGCATGAACCGGCGGGGAAAGTTCTTGCTGGGGGGCGGCGTGATCGTGGCGGCCCTCGCCTACATGATCTACGCGGGGGTGAGCCAGTCGGTGGTGTACTTCGTCACGCCGAGCGAGCTGCGGGCCCAGCCGGTGGCGGGCAAGGCCTACCGGCTCGGCGGGATGGTGCAGCCGGGCTCCCTCAAGTGGGAGCCGCGGAGCCTCGACCTCTCCTTCACCCTCTCGGACGGCAAGGCCGCCGTCCCCGTCAGGCACAAGGGCACCCCGCCCGACCTCTTCGCGGAGGGTCGGGGCGCCGTGGTCGAAGGCACGTGGACCAGCGACGGCTACTTCAAGGCCTCGCTCATCATGGCCAAGCACTCCGAGGAGTACAAGGCGCCCCAGGGGGCCGAGTCCCAGGCCGGCTACAAGGAGCTCCTGAGGACGCTCAAGGGCCAGCCAGGGAATCCATGACCCCCGAGATCGGCTACGCGCTGACGGCGGTCGCCCTGGCGCTCGCGCTCTACGGCGCGGGGGCGGCAGCCATCGGGGCGCGCCGCGGGCATCCGGCGCTGATCCAGTCCTCCCAGCACGCGGCGCTCGGGGTCTTCGTGCTGATCGCCGCGGCCATGCTCCTCCTCGTGTACGCCTTCCTGACCTTCGACTTCTCCGTGCGCTACGTGGCGATGAACACCAACCGAGGCACCCCCTTCTACTACCGGATCACCGCCCTCTGGGGAGCTCTCGAAGGCTCCATCATCCTCTGGTCGTGGATGCTCTCGCTCTACACACTCCTCGTGATCCTCCGCTACCGCACCCGCCAGCCCGAGTTCTACCCGTGGGTGCTCTCGGTCATGCTGGGCATCCTCGCCTTCTTCCTCCTGGTCATGACGATCCCCGCGCCCCCGTTCCAGCGGCTCACCCCGATCCCGCCCGACGGCCGGGGACTCAACCCACTCCTCGAGGACACGGGGATGATCACCCATCCCGTCGCCCTCTACCTGGGCTTCACCGGCTTCACGGTTCCCTTCGCCTTCGCCATGGCCGCGCTGATCACGGGCCGGATCGGCGACGAGTGGCTCACCGCCACCCGGCGCTGGACGATCGTCGCCTGGTACTTCCTCTCCCTGGGACTCCTGATCGGGGGGTGGTGGAGCTACCACGTCCTCGGCTGGGGCGGCTACTGGGCCTGGGACCCGGTGGAGAACGCCGCGTTCATGCCGTGGCTGACGGGCACCGCGTTCCTCCACTCGGTGATGATCCAGGAGCGGCGGCGCATCCTGAAGCTCTGGAACCTGACGCTGATCATCCTGACCTTCGGGCTCACGATCTTCGGCACCTTCCTCACCCGCTCGGGGATCCTCTCCTCGGTCCACTCCTTCACCCAGGGGGCCATCGGCGCCTTCTTCCTCGGCTTCATCGCCCTGGTGCTCCTCGGCGCGTTCGGGCTGGTCGCCGCCCGGGGGGACAGGCTCAAGGCCCAGGGCGAGCTGGATTCGATCCTCTCGCGGGAATCGGCCTTCCTCCTGAACAACCTGTTCCTCGTCGCGGCGGCGTTCACCGTCTTCTTCGGCACCGTCTTCCCCCTCCTGTCCGAGGCTGTCCGCGGGGTCAAGGTCAGTGTGGGAGCGCCCTTCTTCAACCTGGTCAACATCCCGATCTTCCTCGCCCTGATCTTCCTCATGGGCGTCGGGCCGCTGATCGCCTGGCGCCGCGCCTCCCGGGAGAACCTCCGGCGCAACTTCCTCTGGCCGGTGGCGGTGGGCGTCGCCGCGGCGGCGGTCTTCCGCCTCCTGGGTGTGGCGAACGCGCTGGCCCTCCTCTGCTTCGGTCTGGTCGTCTTCGTGACGGCCACGATCCTCATGGACTTCTACCGGGCCACGCGGGCCAAGCTCCTGAGCGGCGAGCGGCTGCTCCCCGCCATGGGCGGCCTCGTGATCCGTCAGAACCGGCGCTACGGCGGGTTCGTCGTCCACCTCGGCATCCTCGTGATCGCGCTCGGCGTCTTCGGGTCCAACGCCTGGAGCATCCAAACGGAGACCACGCTCGGGCGCGGCGAGGCCTTCCAGATCGGGGGCTATCACGTGCGCTTCGACGGGCTCGCGGCCTCGGAGGAGTCGAACCACTTCAAGGTGACGGGGACCTTCACGGTCGCCAACAACGGCCACCGGCTGGCGGTGATGTATCCCGCGAAGAAGTTCTACCCCCAGGAGCAGACGCCCATCGCTTACGTCGACTATCTGATGGGCCTCCGGGAGGATTTGTACCTGGTGCTGGGCGACTTCGCCCGCGACGGCAGCCAGGCGACGATCAAGGTGCAGGTCAACCGGATGGTGACGTTGATCTGGATCGGTGGCCTCATCCTGACCCTCGGCGCCGCGCTCGCGGTCCTCCCCGACCGGAAGAAGGCATAAGCGTATGGCTGCGCGACCCGTCTGGGAGAGTCACGCGGAGGTGGGTTCGGACGCGTCCGAGCGCGGGCTTGGCCCGCGCAACCCTCCGGGGGGAGGCATCGGAAGGGGGGCGAAGCCCCCCTCCGAGGGAATTTGGCGCTGGGGCAAGTGGGCGATCCCGCTCGCCGTGGTCCCGCTCCTGATCCTCCTGGCCTACGGCTTCAGGACGGACCCCCGCGCGATCCCCTCCCCGCTCGTGGGAAGGGCCGCGGCGCCGTTCTCCATCACGCTCTTCAGCGGCGGCAGCCTGAGCCTCGACGAGCTCAAGGGCAAGGTGGTCGTGGTGAACTTCTGGGCGTCCTGGTGCTACCCGGCGTGCTACGAGGAGGCGCCGGGTCTCGAGCGCGGGTGGCGCGCGTACAGGGATCGCGGAGTCGTGGTGGTCGGCGTGGACATCCAGGACACCGAGGAGGCGGCCCGCAAGTTCATGCGGCAGTTCTCACTCACCTTCCCCAACGGCCCGGACCCGGCGGGCAGGATCTCGGTGGACTACGGGGTGTACGGGGTGCCCGAGACCTTCTTCATCGACCGGAGCGGCCGCATCAGGAAGAAGCACGTCGGCGCCGTTACCGAGGCGGTATTCACCGGCGAGGTCGAGCGCCTGCTGAAGGAGCCCTCGTGAGGCGCGCGGCACTCCTGCCGATCCTCCTCCTGCCGCTCCTCGCGTGGGCAGCGCCCCCGGCGGGCTCGGTGAACGAAGACACCGTCCGCCAGATCGCCGCCGAGCTCCGCTGCGTGGTCTGCCAGAACCTCTCGGTGGCCGACTCCCCCTCGGAGATGGCCAACCAGATGCGGGGGATCATCCGCGAGCGCCTCCAGGCCGGCGACACGCCCGAGCAGGTGGTCGCCTACTTCGTTGACAAGTACGGCGAATGGATCCTCCTCTCGCCGCGCCCCCGGGGGTTCAACCTCCTGGTCTGGGTCCTCCCGTTCGCCGGGATCGGCGTCGGCCTCGTGGCCGTCCTCCTCCTGGCCCGGCGCTGGAGCCGGCGCGCGGCGTCTGAACCCGTGGCCGAGGCGATCGACGCTGCCACGCGCGAGAGGATCCGGCGCGAGATGGCGGAGCTGGAACCGTGACCGTCTGGGGCGTCGTCGCGATCGTGGTCATCGCGCTGCCGGCGCTGGCCTTCATCCTCTGGCCGCTGCTCCGGAGAGGAACCGCGCCAGGCGGAATCCTCCCGATTCCTCAGGACCGCAGGGACGAGCTCGACGAGGAGAAGCGGGCCATCTACCGGGCGCTCAAGGAGCTCGAGTTCGACTATCAGGCGGGGCACCTCTCCGAGGACGATTACGCCGAGCTCAGGTCGCGCTACGAGGGGCGGGCTGCCCAGGTCCTGAAAGAGCTGGACGCCCTTCCTCCCCGGCCCGAGAAGGCCGAGCCGCGCGGGGCGAAGCGCGACGCGGTGGCCCCCCCGGCGCGAGGGTGGACCCGGAGCCCCATGACCCTGATCGTCGGCGCCACCGTCCTCGTCCTCTTCGGCCTGACTCTTGGGTTGGGCGTGGCCCGCTACACCGAGCCGGACAGGACGATGGTGCCGGAAGGAAGCCGCCTGCCCGTAACGATTGAGGCTCCCCAGGCATTCGGCACGATGCCAGCGACGGATCCATCCCGGCCGATCCCTCCCGAGGTCTTTCGGGGCATGCTGGACGCGGCCCACCAAGCGTTGGACGCGGGACAGTACCAGCAGGCCATCGCGGCCTACCAGGCCGTCCTCAAGCGCGATCCGAAGAACGTCGAGGCCATCACCCACCTCGGCGTCATCCTCTCGATCGCGGGCCACGACGACAGCGCGCTCGAGGCCTTCGACAAGGCCCTCGCCATCGACCCCAACTACATCCACGCCCACTGGGACAAGGCCCGGGTCCTGTACGAGTCGAAGAAGGACTATAAGGCTACGATCCAGGCCCTGGAGAAGTTCGTCGCCCTCACGCCGGGCGGCGAGGACCGGGAGCGCGCCCTCCGGATGATCCAGGACGCCAAAGGGCAGCTCGGCAAGTCCAAACCGTAGGCGCGCCCCTGCCACTTATGAGGCGGTTTTGAGGAGAACCTTCTCCAGCGGCTTGGGCAAATCGATCGCGAAGAATCGATCTGCGGAATACCCGTAGTCCTCGCCACTCTCGTCGATAATTCGCAGGTATCCATGCCTTGCCGCCTGTTGATCGGGGATGACGCGATAGAGCTTCCCGACCTCAAGTGAGGCCTCGTAGCCCTTGTTCCTGATGCACACCGCGAAGCGAACTTGCAATCTGTCTTGTCTTCTCATGTCTCAGTCCAAACGCCGGCGGTCGGCGGCGCGCGAAGCGCGTCCGCTGGCGCGCGATCTTGGACCTCGGCCGGCGCCGTTCTTAGTCTTTCCCGGCTCGGGCTTGACGACGGGACCGCGCTTGGCGCGCGAGAAGTCGATATCGCGGTATTTCTCAGCTGCGTCAGGCGCTCTTCGCTCTAACGACAAGATCGACCTCGCAGTCGAGAACGTGGAGCAACGAGAGCAACTGGTCAACAGACTTTCGATAGTTCGTCTGATCTAGAAGCCGGTAGAATTGCGTCGCCGAGGTACCGAGACGCCGAATGATCTCCCGCCTCGACAAGGAGCTAGCGGCGACTCGCTTCTGGGCCTCGATGGTGAGATTGTAGAGCAGCAGGTCACGAAGGTGGGCCGGATCCTGGTTGTACTCCAGAACCTGCTCCGCGAGGATCGAGCCTTCCCTACCGGACTGGAGCACATACGTGAATGCTTCCCTACCCAGCTCCTGGTCCACGAACACTCGACTGACCCTATCCTTGGTAGTCGGCGGAGGAACGGCCTTGGCGTAAGGAAACCATAGCGTCCTGCTCGAACTCTTGACTTCGAACGACCGTTTGCGGTTGTTGGCAGCCACTTTCCGAATCTTCACAGCAGACCCTCCCCTTCGCAAATGCTACCGTGGGAGGTAACGCTTGTCAAGGTTCCTGCCCGATCGCCTAAAACTCAGCCGGCTCAGGCTCCCTGGCTGAAGGTCACCACGTGGATGAGGTTGGCCTCGGCCCGCACCCGGGTCCCCCGAGCGTACACAGTCGCCGAACCCTGAGAGGAATGGACGAGGTGGCCGGAGGGGAGCCGGAGGCAGTAGAGATTCTCCGATCCGCGGAAGTAGCGGCGGACGATCACCCCCTGCCCGTCCGGTCGCGGGACGAAGGTGATGTCATCGGGGCGGAGCATCACCTTCACCCTCTCGCCGATGTCGCGTCCCTCCGGATTCGGGAATACGCCCAGCTCAGTCGCGATCCCCTCAGCGGTCACCGCGCCGGGGAGGAAGTCGGTGGCCCCCACGAACTCGGCGACGAACCGCGTGGCCGGGTGGTGGTAGACCGTTTCGGGCGTGTCCAACTGCTCCAGCCGGCCCTGATTCAAGACCCCCACCCGATCCGCGAGGGTGAAAGCCTCTTCCTGGTCGTGGGTCACGAAGATCGCGGTCGTGCCCGTGTGGCGCAGAATTCGCTCCACCTCCTCGCGCATCTGAGCGCGGAGATCAGCGTCGAGGTTCGAGAAGGGCTCGTCGAGCAGGATGAGGGCCGGGGCGGGCGCCAGGGCCCTGGCGAGGGCCACACGTTGCTGCTGGCCCCCCGATAGGGCGTGAGGATAACGGCTCGCGAAGGTCTCCAGCCCCACCAGCTCGAGGATCTGCCGCACCCGCTCCCGCCGGGCGCTCCGGCCGAGGTGATGAAGGCCGAAGCCGACGTTCTCCGCGACGGTCAGGTGGGGAAACAGCGCGTAGTCCTGAAAGACGACGCCGATCCCGCGCTCCTCCGGGGGAACCCAGCGCCCCGGGCCCGCCATCGTCTCGCTGCGGATCACGACGCGCCCGGAATCGGGGACCTCGAACCCCGCGATCAGGCGGAGCGTCGTGGTCTTGCCGCACCCCGAGGGGCCCAGGAACGTGAGGATCTCCCCCTGCTGGACGGTCAGCGTCAGGCCGTCCACGGCCGGCGGCCGATCCGCCGCATACCGCTTGGTGACCTGTTCGAGCGCCAGCAGCTCCACGGGGTCACCCGCTCGGGTAGATCCCCCTGGATCGGAGGGAAAGCAGGGCGAGCCAGGGGAGCGCGATGGTCAGCACGAGGGCCAGGGCCAGCGCGGCGGCCTGCGGCTCCGGCCCCACATCCATGGCGTAGATCCAGATTCGCACCGGCACGGTATCAAAGCCCGGCGGGCGCACGATCAGCGTGGCGGCCAGCTCCCGCATGGAGAGGACGAACACCAGGATCCACCCGCCCATGAACCCCGGCTTGATCAGCGGCAGGGTCACGGACCAGAAGGTGGCGAGCGGTCGCCGCCCCAGGCTGCGCGCGGCCTCCTCGAGCGAGGGGTGCAGCTGGGCGAGTGCGGCCTTCACCGCCTGGCAGGCCGGGGTGATGTAGAGGACGAGGTAAGCCACGATCAGCATCAGGGGGGTGGCGTAGATCCACGGCAGCGTCGCGTGAACGAATCCCGCCATGCCGAGCCCGAGCACCGTTCCGGGAATGGCGTAGCCGATCTGAAAGAGGCCGGACACCGGCCGCGTGAGGCGGCGGCCCTCAAGCCAGCCGACGCCGAGGGCGATCACGAGGGCGAGGCTGGCTCCTGTCACGGCCGTCCACACGCTGTTGACGAAGTAGGGCCACTGCCCCAGGGCGAACGCGACCGCGGCGGGCGCGGACAGCCGGGAGGCCTGAAAGCCGAGGAGGCCGAGCGGGAGGAGGAGGGAAAGCGTGAGGACTCCCGCCGCATACCCGAAGGCCGGCCACCGCCAGATCCCGAGGGCGACCGTGGGCGGCGGCTTGGCCCCGCTGACGATCTGCGCATAGCCCGCCCGCCCCAGGATTCGCAGCTGGAGGAGGAGGACGCAAATGGTAATGGCCGTCAGAAGCACCGAGAGGGCCGCCGGAAGCGCCCAATCCAGCGTGCCCTGAATGTAGTCGTAGATGATGGTCGTCAGCGTTCGCACCCGCAGGAGGGACACCACCCCGAAGTCGGCCCAGCCGTAGAGGAAGATAATGAGGCCGCCGGCCAGGAGGGCGGGGCGGAGCAAGGGCAGCGTGACCCGCACGAGCACCTGGCGCGGGGTCAGCCCCGCCCCACGCGCGGCCTCTTCGAGGGACGGGTTCGTTCGCTCCAGCGCCGCGCTCACGAGCAGGTACAGGTGCGGGTAGGTGAAGAGCCCGAGGACCCAGGCCGCGCCCCAGAGGCTATAGAGAAGTCCGCCGGGGGGGAGCAGGATCTGATAGACGATGGCGCCGATGTAGGGCGGAATGGCCAACGGGAGAGGGGCCAGCCAGTGCATGAGCCGCCGGCCCGGCAGATCCGTGCGCACGGTGAGCCAGGCCAGGGGGACGGCCAGCCCGCCCGCCCACGCCGTCGCGAGCGTCGCGAGAAGGGCGACCTGCCCCACCACCTTCGGCAGCTCGAGAGCCCGCGCCCGCTCCAGGAAGTCGGCTCCCTCCTGGGCCAGGCCCATCCAGAGGAGGAAGCCGATGGGACCGAGGACGAAAAAGGCGGTCGGGAGGGCCAGACTCACCGCGGCGGGACTGGGGAATTTTTTTAGGGTTGACAAATCAATTCTATTAGGTAAGGCTAATCTACAGGCTTTGGCACCATGAGCATTATATTCCCCCCGCCGGGGCCCGCGCAACGGGCGCCGCGGGGAAGCGTAAGAGGAGGCTCCCATGTTCCCCCACGCCGCTCGCAGCGCGCTGATCGCGCTGGCCGTCATTCTGTGGCTGGCCCCCTGGGGACCCGCCCTGGCCGCCGAGGGCCTGGTGGTCTACTCCGCCCGGAAGGAAGAGCTGATCAGGCCGGCCATCGAGGCGTTCCAACAGGAGCGCGGCATCAAGGTCTCCCTCCTCACCGGAAAGGCCGGGGAGCTCGCCCGCCGGATCGAGATCGAGCGGGGAGACCCCAAGGGTGATGTCTTCCTGGGGACCACCGCCGGGGTCACGGAACTCCTGCGCCGCAAGGGCGCGCTGGAACCCTACCCGTCGCCCTACGCCAAGGAAATCCCCGAGGAGTTCAAGGCCCCCGACGGGAGCTGGGTGGGCATCACCGGCCGCGTGCGCGTGATCATCTACAACAAGAACCTCGTCAAAGACGCCGACGCGCCCCGGTCATTCTTCGACCTCACCGACCCCAAGTGGCGGGGGAAGATCGTCGTGGCGTCCATGGGGGAGCGGACCACCGTCGGCCACCTGGCCACCATCATGGCGCTCAGGGGCGAAGAGTTCACCACGCGCTACGTCAGGGCGCTGAAGGACAACGGCCTCAAGGTCCTCAGCAACAACACCGAGGTCCGCAAAGCGGTGACCCGGGGCGAGTACGCGGTCGGCATCACCAACCACTACTACTACCTGCTCCAGCTCCGGGAAAACCCGGCAAGCCCGCTCGGGATCATCTACCCGGATCAGGGCCCCGGCGACATGGGAGCCCCCGTTTACTCGATCACGGCCGCCATCGTCAAAGGCGCCAAGAGCCTGGACGCGGCGAAGAAGTTCGTGGATTTCCTGCTCCAGCCCAAGGGCAACCGCCTGCTGGTGGAGGGTGAGTTCGAGATCCCGCTCCTTCCCGGCGCGCGCCTGGTCGGCGATGACCGGGGGATCCTTGGGCTCGGCCAGTTCAAGAAGGCCGCGGTGACCCAAATCCAGGTGGCCGACTTCGAGCCGACCGTGGAGAAGCTGTTCGGCCCTCTCCTCATCCCCTAGGGAACCTGCTCGTCCTCGAGCCACACGACGCCTGAGGCCCTCGTCGGGGTCGCACGCCGTGTGGTATCCTTCCCTCGGCGTCCATGAAGACGAAGGCCGAGGCCGCCCGACGGATCGAGGAACTCCGGGAACTCATCCACCACCACGACCGCCTCTACTACGTCGAGAACCGCCCCGAGATCTCCGACGCCGAGTACGACCGCCTCGTCCGGGAGCTCAAAGCCCTCGAGGAGGAATACCCGCACCTCATCACCCCTGACAGCCCGACCCAGCGCGTCGCCGGCCAACCCGTCGAAGTGTTCGCCTCCGTCGAGCACAAGGTCGCCATGCTCTCGCTCGACAACGCCATGGACCCGTCCGACCTCAGAGAGTTCGAGGCCCGACTCCGGCGCGCGCTCCCCGGGGCCGCCTTCGAGTATGTCTGCGAGCCCAAGGTTGACGGGCTTGGAGTAGCGCTCCTGTACGAGCGCGGCCGCTTCGTCCGCGGCGCCACCCGCGGCGACGGCCGCGTCGGCGAGGACATCACCCAGAACCTGCGCACGGTCAAGTCAATCCCGCTGACGCTACGCGGGAAGCTCGGGGAGCTCAGGGAGCTGGAGGTCCGGGGCGAGGTCTACATGCCGCGGGCGGCGTTCCAGAAGCTGAACACCGAGCTGGAGGAAGCCGGCGAGTCCACCTTCGCCAATCCCCGCAACGCCGCGGCCGGCGCCGTCCGCCAGAAAGATCCGGCGGTCACCGCCAAGCGCCCCCTCGACATCTTCCTCTACCACGTGAGCCACGCCGACCCCTTCCCCTTCAAGAGCCACTGGGAGGCGCTGGAAGGGCTCCGGGCCGCCGGCTTCAGGACGAATCCGAAGTCCAAGCGCTCCCCCGATCTCGAGGCGGTGATCGGCTACTGCCAGGCGCTGGAAGTGGAGCGCGACAGCCTCGGCTACGACGCCGACGGCGTCGTGGTGAAGGTGAACTCCCTGGAGCAGCAGCGGCGGCTGGGGGCGACCGCCCACCACCCCCGCTGGGCCGTCGCCTACAAGTTCGCCGCGCGCCAAGCCACCACCCGCGTGCTGAGCATCGAGATCAACGTGGGGAAGACCGGCGCCCTCACCCCGGCCGCGGTGCTCGAGCCGGTGGAGCTGGCGGGGGTCACGGTCAGCCGCGCCAGCCTCCACAACGAGGACGAGGTCCGCAAGAAAGACATCCGTTTCGGCGACACGGTGCTGATCGAGCGCGCGGGCGACGTCATCCCTTACGTCATCCAGGTCATCCTCTCTAAGCGCCCGCCCCACGCTAAGCGGTTCGTCTTTCCTGATCATTGTCCCGCCTGCGGGGCCCGGGCCTACCGCCCGGAGGGCGAGGCCATCTGGCGCTGCACCAACGCCGCCTGCCCCGCCCAGCTGAAGGAGCGGTTGCTGCACTTCGGCTCCCGGCGCGCCATGGACATCGAGCACCTGGGAGAGGCGGTGGTGGGCCAGCTCGTGGATCGCGAACTCGTGCGGGACTTCGCCGACCTCTACCACCTCACCGTCGAGCAGCTCGCCGGTCTCGAGCGCCTGGCCGAGAAGTCGGCGTCGAATCTGGTCGAGGCCATCCAGAAATCCAAGACCCGTGGGCTGGCCCGCCTCCTGAACGGCCTCGGCATCCGGTACGTCGGCGAGCGCGCCGCCCAGCTCCTGGCCGCTCACTTCGGCACGATGGACCGGATCCTGGAGGCCACCGAGGCGCAGATCGGCGAGATCTACGGCATCGGCCCCCAGATCGCCCAGTCCGTCGTCAAGTTCTTCTCGGAGAGCGCCAACCGGAAGACCATCGCGCGACTCCGCGCCGCCGGGGTCACGCTGAAGGAAGAGGGAATCGGCGAGGGTCCGCGTCCCCTAGCGGGGAAAAGCTTCGTCCTCACCGGCGGACTCAAGGCGATCGCGCGCGACGAGGCCAAGGACCTCATCATCAAGCTGGGCGGCCGGGTGACGGGCTCGGTTTCCAAGAAAACCGACTACGTGGTGCTGGGAGAGGACCCGGGCTCCAAGGCCGATGACGCCCGGCGGCTCGGCATTCGGACGCTGGACGAGGCCGAGTTCCTGAAGCTCGTCGGCAAGCACCCTCTCCCCCCTCACCCTACCTCTCCCCAGTGGGGAGAGGAGAAGAGGTGAGGTGTCAATGACGGACAGGCTGACGCTCCTCGTGGTTGCGGCGGCGGTCGGCGGCTGCATCGGCGCCACGACGCCGTCGGGCGCGCCCTCCGACATCAACGCGCCCGGGACGTGGGCGGTGCTGGCCCCCATGACGACGGCTCGCCAGGAGCTGGCGGTGGCGGAGGTCGGCGGCAAGGTGTACGCCGTCGGCGGCTTCGGCGACAGGTACGAGCCCGTGGGGACCGCGGAGGCCTACGATCCCGCGGCCAACCGGTGGGAGGAGCGGGCGCCCCTCCCCATCCGGGTGCACCACCCCGCCGCCGTCTCCCTCAACGGCAAGCTGTACGTCCTAGGCGGCTTCACGGGACGCGTGTCCCAGGTCCCCCAGGATGCGTTCTTCGAGTATGACCCGACGGCCAACGCGTGGCGGCAACTCGCCCCGATGCCGACCGCGCGTGGCGCCCTCGCCGCGGCGGCCCTCGACGGGAAGATCCACGCCCTCGGCGGCTCCCAGGACCGCCCCCTGAACGTCCATGAGGTCTACGATCCGGCACCAGGCCGGTGGACCCGACGAAATCCCATGCCGACCGCGCGGGATCACTTGGCGGTGGTAAGTCTGGCTGGAAAGCTCTTCGCCATCGGCGGCAGGCAGTCCTTCTTCGGGGAGAAGTACGCCAACGTCGAGATCTACGATCCGGCCACCGACTCCTGGCGGACCGGACCCCCGCTGCCCGCGGCGCGTGGAGGCATCGCCGCCGCCGTCTTGGGAGGGCGCATCTTCGTGTTCGGGGGCGAACTGCCCTTCCGGATCTTCAACGCCACCGAGATGCTCGACCCGGCCGGCGGAACCTGGGTGGCGAAGGCTCCCATGCCGACTCCGCGCCACGGCCTGGGCGCCGCCGTGGTGGGAAAGCGAATTTACCTCCCGGGCGGGGGCACCCAGCCCGGCCCCGGCCGCACCAACGTCCTGGAGGCGTACGAACCGTGAAGATCCCCCTCGCGGTGTTCCTCGTGTGCTTCCTCGCGCCGGCAAGCCTTGCCCTCCAGGCCCCGACGCGCGAGCAGGCGCTTGACGCGCTGGCCCGGAGCGAGGTCGAGGCGCGCCGCCAGGGCGCGGCCTGGCTGGGCGAGAAGGGCACCATGGCCGACGCCGCCGCGCTCGTCAGGGCCCTTCGCGATCCGGACGAAGTGGTCCGGGCCCTGGCGGAGCACTCGCTCTGGGAGGTCTGGAGCCGCTCGGGAGACCCGGAGGTGGACAACCTCTTCCAGATCGGGATCGAGCAGATGAACCAGCGCGACGCCGCCGCGGCGATCGCCACTTTCGGCGAGATCATCAGGAAGAAACCGGAGTTCGCCGAAGGCTGGAACAAGCGCGCCACCCTCTACTACATCGTCGGCGAGTACGAGAAGTCGCTGGCCGACTGTGACGAGGTCGTCAAGCGGAACCCCGTCCACTTCGGGGCGCTCTCGGGCTTCGGCATGATCTATCTCCAGCTCGGCAAGCCCGAGAAGGCCCTCGAGTACTTTCAGCGGGCGCTCCAGGTCAACCCCAATCTGGGACAGGTCGAGGCGACCGTGGAGCAATTGAAGCGGCTCCTGATCGACCGCCGCAAGGACACCATCTGATGGGACGGCGGCGCGAGCGCTTGAGCCGGTTGACGAGCTGCTCGGCCAGGCGAATCGGCTCGGGCACGCGGTAGGCGCAGCACGCCAGCACCCAGCGGATCGCCGCGGCCAGCGAGATCCGGTGGCCCACGGAGACGTAGAGGGGGCGGACGTGATCGCGGGTCCTGAGGACGGCTCCGACCCGCCGGCCGCCGAACATAAGCGGCGCCCACCCGCCGCGCCCGGGAGGGGGCTCGACGTGCTCGCCGACGAGGCGCGACTTGGCGCACCCCACGCTCGGCCGGTCCAGGAGCACTCCGAGGTGGGCGGCGAGGCCGAAGCCCCGCGGGTGAGCGATCCCCTGGCCGTCGAAGAGCCAGAGGTCGGGTCGGACCCGGAGGCGACGAGCGGCGCGGAGGAAGACCGGCCCTTCGCGGAACGACAGGTAGCCCGGCACGTAGGGGAACGTCACGCGTCCTTTTGCCCACGCCGTGGCCACCGGGTCCAGGCCCGGGAGCGCCACGACCGCGATGCCCGCGAAGATGGTGCCGCCGTCAGCCGAGAACGCGCAATCGGCGCCCGCGACGAGGCGAACCGTCCGCGGCCCGCCGCCGACGCTGAGCCGCCGGCGAAGGGCTACCTGGATGCGGCGTGCTTCCGCGACCGTTGAGGGCCATGGGGGATGCCGGAAGAGGGCCATGACGCCGGCATTGTAGCAGGGTCCCCTTCAAGGCATGACGGTGACAGTCAGGGCGAGGGTCACGCGCTGATCCTCGCCAGAGGGCGGCAGCGGAAACGGCTGGGCGCGGCTGACCGCGGCGCGCACGCTCTCGGCGACTTCGGGGTTGGGGGGATCCACCGCGAGCTCGAGGGCGACGGGGCGCCCGGCCAGGGTCAACCGGAAGGCGAGCGACACCTGATAGACCCCGTGCGTCGTCGCGGGATATCGGAGCGCCCAGTAGATTTTCCTTACGAGCCGCTCTTCATAGGCGGTGTGGTCTTCGAGGGCGGCGCGAGGCCCGGCTGGCGACTGCGGGGCGTCATCGCC
>JACPCF010000144.1 GCA_016179965.1 Candidatus Rokuibacteriota bacterium
GACGGCGTCCTGGTGGCGGAGGGGGAATCGGCCCAGGTGTGGCTGGACGAGCAGGAGCGCCCGACCGCGCTTCCCGAGGCGGTGCGCCGGGGCCTGGAGGCCTCCCTTGTCCGCTGACGACCAGACGCTGATGAAGCTGGCCGCGCGTGGCGACGAGACGGCGTTCGGCGACCTCGTCGGCCGCTACCAGAACCGCCTCTTCACCGTGGCCCATCGCCTCCTGGGGAACCGGGCCGACGCCGAGGACGCGGTCCAGCGGGCCTTTCTCAACTGCTACCTGAAGTCGGGCAGCTACGACGCCCGCTGGCAAGTCTCCACGTGGCTCTACCGGGTCCTGACGAACGTCTGCGTTGACGAGCTGCGACGGCGGAAAGGAGCCAAGCCGTCGGTCGAGGTGTCTGACGCCGGCCGCCCCCCCGAGAGGACGGGGCAGCACTTGGATCTGAGGCGCGCGCTGGAGAAGGTCCCCACCGAGGCGCGGCTGCTCCTGGCGCTCCGGTACGTGGACGGGCTCTCGTACGGGGAGCTGGCCAGGATCCGGGGCATTTCGATCAACACCGTGAAAAGCCAGCTGGCCCGGGGGAAAGCCATCCTCCGCAAGGCCCTTGGCTAAGGAGACAACCTATGGATCGTGTGGATGACCTGCTCGCGGCCCACTTCAGCGTGGAAGCGGCTCCCGAAGGCCTGGCCTCTCAGATCGTGAGGCGCGCGCGGGATGCGGACCGCGAGGTCCGGCGGCTCGTGGACGAGATCGAGATCACCGCCACCGACCGGGGCGTGTGCCTGATCCGCGCCGAGCGGCTTGCCCCGCCGGCCTCCGCGAAGGCCCGGCACCTCGCGGAGCAGGCGCGGGTGGAGCTCCGCGAGTACCTGGAGGGCAAGCGAACTTTCTTCACGGTGCCCGTTGATCTGTCGGGGGCACCGCCGTTTCAGCGGGAGGTGCTGGCGGCCGCCCGCAGCATCCCCTACGGCGAGGTCCGCGCCTATGCCTGGATTGCTGAGCGCATCCGCCACCCGCGAGCCGTCCGGGCGGTGGGGACGGCGCTCGGGCGAAACCCCGTGCCGCTCATCGTGCCCTGCCACCGGGTGCTGAGGAGCGACGGAGGCGTGGGGGGCTACCTCTTCGGCACGGAATACAAGGACCGGCTCCTCGCCCTCGAGCGGACCACCCCGGTGCTGCAGGGCTGCACGACGACGCGGATCGTCTGCCGCGTGGGATGCGTCCACGGGCGGCACATGCGGCCGGCGAACCGTGTCGTCTTCGCTTCCCTGGAGGATGCCTGCTCTGTCGGCTACCGGCCGTGCAAGGTCTGCAGGCCCGCGGCCGCGGCATGACGGAGATCGAGGAGCGCCTCGCGCGACTGGACTGGGAGGCCATCGAGCGCTCGCTCTGGGAGCACGGGTGCGCCCTGACGCCGCAAATCTTGAGCCCCGACGAGTGCGCGGAGTTGATCGTGCTCTACAAGGACGACAGTCGCTTCCGGAGCCGTGTGGACATGGCGCGGTTCCGCTTCGGGATCGGCGAGTACAAGTACTTCGCGGATCCGCTGCCTGCCGTCGTCCAAGCCTTGCGCGCCTACGCCTACCCGCGCCTGGCGCCCATCGCCGGTCGCTGGCTGGAGGCCCTCGGCGCGCGCGAGCGGTTCCCGCCCGATCTGAAAGGCTTCTTGATTCGATGCGCCCGCAGCGGCCAGACGAAGCCCACGCCGCTGCTCTTGTACTACGAGGCCGGAGGCTACAACTGCCTCCACCAGGATCTCTACGGAGAGGTGGTCTTCCCGCTCCAGCTGACCTGCCTCCTCAGCCGGCGCGGCCTCGACTTCGAGGGGGGCGAGTTCCTCCTGGTGGAGCAGCGGCCGCGGGCTCAATCCCGCGCCGAGGTCGTCCCCCTAGAGCAGGGAGAGGCGGTTATCTTCGCGACGCGCTACCGGCCCGTCGCCGGCGCCCGGGGGTATTACCGCGCGAATCTGCGGCACGGGGTGAGCCGAGTCCGCTCAGGATCGCGCTACAGTCTGGGAGTCATCTTTCACAACGCGAAGTGAGAGGAGGGAGCGATGCCGCGAGTCAAGGAGATCGACCATGACGGGGGCGACCCGATTCTCAAGGACATCTTCGCCAAAGAGCGGGAGGCCTTCGGGACGCTCTTCAACACGACCAAGGTCTTCGCCCACTGCCCGCCCATCCTCAAGGCCGCTAAGCAGCTGTCGGTCGCCGTGGAGGCCTCGGGGCGTGTGGATCCCCAGCTCCGCGCCCTGGTGTACCTCCGGGTGGCGCTCATCAACGGCTGCCCCTTCTGAATTGACATCAACGCATCCCGGGGGATGCAGGCGGGCGCGGCGGTGGAGAAGATCCAGGACGTGCCGCGGTTCAGGGAGAGCCCGCTCTTCGACGAGCGGGAGCGCGTGGCGCTGGAGCTGGCCGAGCGGATGACGATCACGGGCGAGAAGGTGGACGACGAACTGTTCGCGAGGGTCCGGCGCCACTTTTCGGAGGCCGAGACCGTCGAGCTGGCCGCCGCTGCCGCGCTGGAGAACTTCAGGAGCAAGTTCAACGTGGCCCTGGGCATCGAGGCCCAGGGCTTCTGCGTTGTCAAATAAGTTAGCGTGCATTCGGCAGCGCCGCAGAAGCGACCTTTATCTCGCCGCAGTGTGTTCCGGCACGTCCTCCATGGGGTTACCTGCCTACCTACTGTCAGCCTTCTCCAGTGTCCTGATCAACTGCTCCAGGATTTCTGCCACATCGTCCTTGCCCTCGGCCTCGAATGCATTCCGGGAGTCTCCTAGATGTCCGAGAAGCGGCTTGCGGCTCTCAGGGTCAGGAATAGCACGCTGAATCCTGTCCACAATGGCCGCAGCAGGTGTGCCTTCGCGCGCCATCGTCATCAGCTCCTCGTATAAGCGTCGGAACGTGGTCTCCACTAAGGCCCTCAGGGGTCAGAGGCAGATCAAACGCCCGAGGCGATCCTGGAAGCACCGAACGAGGCCGAAGCGCCAGAATGGCTCTACGTAAACGGGCCGGGTGACTTCGGCTTCCCGCACCTCACGCTCCCACTCCAACTCATCCTCCAGGCTGGCGGCAATAAAGGCACGGAGCTCCTCCGATGGCGGGTACTCGACCCGCAGGAGCCGGAGAGCACGGTCCATCTGGGCTACGAGCCGTGGGTGGGGCTTCAGGGCGGCAAGGGCAGCCAATTGCTCCTCGGCGGGGCCTATCTCACCCTTCCGCAGGTAGCTGAGGCCCAGGTACAGCCGGGCCTCTCGCCGCTTGGGATAATGGACCACGACGCGGCCGAGGGCTTCCACAGCCTCATCAAACGCGCTCATCTTGTATCGGGATACCCCCAGGCCGATGAGGGCGTCTGCGCGGTCCGGGTTCTGAGCAAGGGCTTGCTGGAAGTGGCTGGCCGCCTCGTAGTACCGGCCTTGGCGCAGGGCCGCCCGGCCTTGTACGTAGGGCGTCGTGCAGCCGCTCGTGAGGGAGATGATCAGGAGGAGCCAGGCGACAAACAAATACCCCGGAAGGACTTGGAGCGCTCGATCTCTGCTTTCCGTCAGCCTTTCGAGATTGCTCATACCAGCCAACCTCGACTGACCGTTGGCAAGCTCAATCTCCGCAGCTCCGAGCCTTTCCGGAGCGCGCCTACGCTACGCCCACCGTCATTTCCTGTCAAGGGAATCTTTCAGGGATTTGCCGACGGGGGCACATAGGCCCGCCAGAACCAGAGATCAAGGCTCTCGTCGTGGTAGATCAACCCGTGCAGACCGCCTTCGAGGCGTACCCGGAACCACCTTCGCCGGCTTCCTCCCTCGAGAGGCTCGCTGACCCACCGGTGGAGCACTGTCAGTTCCTCCCAGCCGTGGCCGACCCACAGGCGGCGTAGCGTCTCCTCACCCCGGCCACCTGCATAACACTCGACTCGGACGGGCCCGTCAGCTGGTATCACCCGATCACGATCCGCGTATCGGTGGCTTCGACCCCCCGCACCCTTTGGACGCGCCGGAGGACCAGCTGGCCCAACGCGCGAGGGCTCGGGGCTTCCACGAAGGCGATTACGTCCGGGCGCCCCCAGCACATATGGGCGGACTTGACGCCCCTAACCCGAGCAATCGCCCTCGCTACTGCTTCGACGCGACCGGGCGTGGCATAGACGAACACGTACGCTGAGGTGGCCATGATTTGTCCTCCTCCTGTCTATCCGTGCGAATCGTGCTGCGCTCACTCAATCACCTCGTCTGCTGGGATGAGCACAGAAGGCGGGATCGTGAGGCCACGCTCTCGTCTCACCGCAAGAGGCATGTTTAGTGGCTGGTGATCAAGATTTCCCGGAGGATGTTCGCTTCCATCTCCAACTCATCCAAGCGGTGCTTGACCACGTCGCCAATGCTCACCATCCCACAAAGCCTGCCGCTCTCGACCACGGGAAGGTGGCGAACACGGTGGCGCGTCATTTGGGCCATGACCGCCGTGATGCTGTCCTCTGGCGTGCAGGTCACAACCGAGGAGGTCATCAGCTGGGAGACTGGTAGCCCGAGGAGTTTGGGGCCGTGCTCGGCAAGGCCGCGGACGATGTCACGCTCCGAGATCAGGCCGAGGATCGTGGCGCCGTCTTCGCTCACCACAAGGGCACCGATGCCTTTTAGCTTAAGATCCCAGACGACCGTGTAGAGGGACGTGTCAGGCCGGGCTGTCTCCACTCTTGTGCCCTTAGTCTTGAGAATTGATGCGACTTTCATGGTGTTCCCCCCTCAGACTTCACGGCAGGATAACTAGATAAATGATCCGAGGGTTGACCTCCTCGCAGGACCGGTGGCTTTCGACGAAGTGTTCAAGCTGCTTGTAGAAGCTCACTGAAATGACCTCATCCGCTCGGATGAGCACTGAGGGGGGGGCCTCGGCGGCTGCGCGGCGGCGGGGAGCGGGGCCAGGAGGACGCCGAGGGCGGGGGTGCGGATGAGCGGGGCCAGTCTGAGCCTCATAATGGCTTCCCCAAAGGGCAGGGACCTTGGTGCTCCAAGCATACCGCCACCGTGCAGGCAAGGGAATGGTCAACGAAGCCGCTGGGTGGGCCAGGGGTGCCCGAGGTGACAGGGGTTTCACCCTCTTTAGAGGGAATAGATCAGAATCGTGAAGAAGAAGGCCAAGTGTAGGTCACCTGGATTGGCCGTGGAGAAGCAGGTCGCCGTGGTTAATGGCGACGAGGATCGTCCCGAAGCATTTGTAGATGGTCACTTCCGTTTATAGCGCCCCATGAGCTCGGTCTGCCCCAGGACATGCCCCTCCATTGCCTTGAGCAGCTCCGCCTTGGTCTTGCGCGGCGGCAGGGTGATCTCGGTGTCCAGGGCGTAGAGCTTGAAGAAGTAGCGGTGAGCCGGTCCCCGGGGAGGGCAGGGGCCTCCGTAGCCGACCTTCCTGAAGTCATTCACCCCTTGAGTGCCAACTCCCAAAACCGTGTCCCGGGCAGCCACGCCTTCGGGAAGTTCACGAACGGTAGCCGCCAGCCCGTAGAGGACCCAGTGGACCCAGGTCCCCACCGGCGCGTCGGGGTCGTCGGCGATCAGGGCGAAGCCTTTGGTCTTTTCCGGTGGATCAGACCAGCGGAGAGGCGGAGAAACGTCTGCGCCGTCGCACGTGTACTTGACGGGGATGTCCTCGCCGGACGAAAAGGCCGGACTCCTAAGCTCAAACGCCATGGCAGGCCCTCCAGATGAGCCGATCAGGAAGGCGACAAGGACGGGAACGGCTCGCATCAGCCCATGTGAGTCCGCAAGAAGTCGAGCGTCCGCTGCCGCGCCAGGGTCGCGCTCGGCGCATGGTAGCTCGCGCGCTGGTCGCAGTTGAAGCCGTGCCCGGCCGGGTAGATGTGGATTGGCAGTTTCGGGTGGGCGGCTCTGATGCGCGCGTGGTGTTCGGGCGGGATCGACTGGTCGGTCTCGCCGAAGTGGAGCAGCACCGGGCAGCTCGGCTGCTCGTTGGCGTGATCCGCGATGCCGCCCCCGTAGTAGCCGACCGCGCAGGCGATGCCGTCGATCCGGGTCGCGGCGAGCCAGGCGAGGGTGCCGCCGAGGCAGTAGCCGACAACCCCAACCTTCGTCCCGCCGGCTGCCAGGGCCCGCACCGCCGCGCGCACGTCCTTCACCATATCGTTGAGGTCGATCTTCCCCCTGACCGAGCGTCCTCGCTCGATGTCCTCCGGGCCATACCCGAGGGCGAAGCCCCGCTCGACCCGGTCGAAGAGCGCGGGGGCCAGGGCGACGTAGCCGTCGGCGGCGAAGCCGTCGCAGACCCTCTGGATGTGTGAATTGACGCCGAAGATTTCCTGAACCACGACCAGGCCGCCGCGTGGCGCGCCGGACGGCGCGACCCGGTAGGCGGCGAGCTGGTGGCGGTCCTCCGCGGTGAGCGTAATCGTCTCTTCCATAATCGCTGTCTCCTCTCTGGTCAGGCGATGATGCCGAGGTCGCGCAGGCGGCGGATGGCGGCCTCCTCGTAGCCGGCGGCGCGGAGCACGGCGTCGGTGTGCTCCCCCAGCTCGGGCGCCCGGGTCGCGGCGACCTTCGGCTGCCCGGCCATAGAAATGGGGCTCATAACCGTCAGCAGCCCCGGGATTCCCGCGCCCTCCTGGGGCGCCAACGTCCCGGTCGCCACCATCTGACGGTCGTCGCGAAGATCCTCGAGCCGGGCGATCGGCCCGAAGGTGATGTCGTGGGCTTCCATGATCTGCCGCCACTCCGACCAGTCCTTCTGCGCAAATACCTCGTCGAGGGCCTTGACCAGCGCGGGAGAGTTGGCGTGGCGCGCCTGGGTCGTCGCAAAGCGTCCGTCCGTGAGGAGGTTCGGCCGGCCGATCGCGCGCGCGAAGCGCTCCCAGTCTTTCTCTTCCTGGATGAGCGTGAGGACGAACCAGCGACCGTCCCGGCACTGGTAGAGATTGACGAGGGCGTTCAGCGCCTGCTCGCGCGGCGGGCGCTCGACGATGGTCGCTCGGCACAGCATGGCCTGGATCATCACGCTGTTGGCCCACGCGCCGTTGGCCATGAGGGAGGTCGAGACCTTGGAGCCCCGGCCCGTGCTGTCGCGCTGAAAGAGCCCCATCATGATCGCCGCAAACAGCGCCATGGCGGTGGGGTGGTCGCCCATGCCAGGCATGGAGATGGTGGGCGGCGCGCCGGCGGGACGGACCAGGTCCATGAAGCCCGAGCGCGCCCACCAGGCGTTGACGTCGAAGCCGGGCTTGTTCGCTTCCGCTCCGACTTCTCCGTAGGCCGTGAGCGAGGCGTAGATCAGCCGCGGGTTCACGGCTGACAGGTCCTCCCACGCGAGCCTCAGGCGGCCCAGGAGGGCCGGCGGGAAGTTCGTTACGTACACGTCCGCCCGGGCCGCCAGCGCGAGCAGCACCTCGCGCCCCTCGGGCTTCGTCACGTCGAGCGCCAGGCTTTTCTTGTTGCGGGAATCCAGCCACCAGGAGTAGTTGTGCTCGCTGAGGGGCATTCCCGGCAGCGCTTGGAGACAACGGTAGGGATCGCCCGTCCCGGGCGGCTCCACCTTGATGACCTCGGCGCCGAAATCCGACATGATCGTCGCTGCGGCCGGGCTGGCGATCCAGGTCCCGACATCGAGGACCCTGATGTCGTCGAGGACGCGCCCCCCGGCGCTCATACGGCAGGGCGGATGTCGCGGGCGAAGGTCTCGTGGATCTGGATCATGTCGTCGAGGTCGCGCTGGCGGGACTCGATGAGGAGCGTCGTCACGCCGAGGGCCTTGTAGCGGCGGATGTCGGAGACGATCTCCTCCGGGGTGCCCGTCATCGGTCGGCGGTCGGGCGATTTTTCCTTCCGGATCGAGACGCCGGCCCGGAGGGTGATCGCCAGGTCCTCGAAGCGCCGACCCGCCTTCTTGCACTCTTCCCGGAGGAGTCTGAGCCCCTCCTCGAGCTTGTCCGGCGTCGGGAAGGCCGCGTGCCAGCCGTCCCCCAACTCCGCCACCCGCCGGAACGCGCGGGGCGTGTGGCCACCGATCAAGATGGGGATGCTCGTTCTGACGGGCCGGGGAAAGCAGCCGACCTCGTCGAAGGAGAAGAACTGCCCCTTGTATGACGCCTTCTCCTGGCTCCAGCAGGTCCTCATGATCCGGATCGCCTCGTCGCTCCACGCTCCGCGCTTGGCAAACGGCACGCCCAGGAGCGTGATTTCCTCCTCCATCCAGCCGACGCCGACCCCGAGGATCACCCGCCCGTTCGAGAGGTGGTCCAGGTTGGCGGCCATCTTGGCGGCGAGGACGGGGTGGCGGTGGGGGATGACCAGAATCGTGGTGCCCAGCTTGACCCGCTCGGTCACGCCCGCCACCAGCGCCAGCGTCGTCAGCGGCTCGAGGAAGTTGGCGTTGGCGGGGAGCGGGAACTTGCCGGTCTCGCTGTACGGATAGCGCGAGCGAATCGTATAAGGCAGGACGATGTGGTCGCTGGCCCAGAGCGAATCGTAGCCCAGGGCCTCCATCCGCCGGGCGAAGGTGAGGACGTTGTGGCGGGTGGCGATGGGCCCGAACATCGGCAGGTGGCAGCCGAATTCCATGCAAGTCCTCCTTATACCGCGAGAACCGCTACGCGCACTTCTCTGGCGAGCAGGGCGAAATCACTGCGGTTGGCAGTCACCACTGTTGCCCCGTGGCCGCGCGCGGTGAGTGCGATCAGAGCGTCATTCTGGAAATCCCGCCGCTTGCACGACCGCGGAATGACGGACGACGAAGGCTTTTCGCACATCGGTGAGCGCCGCGTCGTAGAGGCCCCGCTCCCAGTGGCCGATATAGACATTCGTGTCGAGGATGGCCCAGGGCATGCTAGTGGATTTTCTAGGCATGCTATCCCCTCCGCGTACCGGCGTGTAGGCACATTATATGGATGAGAGGCATACGACGGCTATGCCCGCGCAACCTCGGGGGGAGGTTCCGGGTACCCAGGCCCAGGGCCTGGGTGGGGGCGTTTGCCTCCCTCCGAGTGTAGGCCGGTGGCGTGGAGGATCTGCTCTTTGAGCTCGCCCGCGGCGATCATCTGGGCTAGGCGCGAGCGCTGGATCTTGCCGCTGGAGGTCTTCGGGATGGTCTGGGGTTTGACGAGGAGCACGCGCGCGGGGCGGTGCCCCCGGCCGAGGTGGACGCGCTGGACGATCTCCCGCGCCAGGTGGGAGAAGCCCTCCTGATCGGTGTTTGGGTCGCGCACCTCGGCGACGACGTAGAGGCGCTGGGTGCCGAGCCGCTCGCTGTCGATCCCGATGGCCGCCGAGTAGCGGACCCCCGCCACCTCGTCCACGAGCTCCTCGACGTCGGCGGGCCCGATGTTCTCACCGCCGATGATGATCACGTCCTTGATCCGGCCGGTGATGTAGAGGTACCCCTGCGCGTCCACGATCCCCAGGTCCCCCGTCCGGAGCCAGCCGTCGGGCAGGAGCACCTGGCGCGTCAGCTCGGGGTTGTTGTAGTAGCCCTGCATCAGGCCGGGGCTCTTGACCAAGATCTCACCCTCGCGGCCCGCGGGCAGGTCCGTCTCGCCGTCGGCGATCTTCACAGAGACGCCCGTGCAGGGCCGCCCCACGGAGAGGTGGCGCCCCGAGGGGTCGAGGCGGACCGGCTCGCCCCGGGGCCAGATCGCCACGGCCAGCGTCGCCTCCGCGAGCCCATAGCAGGGGGCTGCGATGTTCTTCAGCCCGAACTTGTCCTCGAAGGCGCGGATCGTGCCGAGGCGCACGGGCTCGGCGCCCGAGAGCGCCATCTTGAGGGTGGAGAGGTCGAGGCCCGCCGTGTCCTTCACGTTCCTGACGCAGTTGCGGTAGCCGAAGTCCGGCGACACGGTGAACGTCGCCCGCTCCCGGGTAATCGTCTCGAGCCACTCGCGCGGGTTCCTGAGGTCGGGAGGCAGCAGGATCAGCCGCGCCCCGACCAGCGGCGGCGTGAAGGAGCAGCCGATGAGCCCCATGTCGTGGTAGAGCGGGAGCCAGCTCACCACCGTGTCGCGCGCGGTGATCCCGGCGGCCTCCGCCATGAACTTCATCGTGGCGAGCACGTTGTAGTGCGAGAGGACGACCCCCCGCGGCTGGCTCGTGCTGCCCGAGGTGTACTGGATGAAGGCCACGTCCTCGGCGCGGGCCGTGGGCAGCGCCCGGGGCGGCTCGCCTCCCTCGAGGTCGGAGGCGAGGAGGAGGCACTTGATGTTGGCGGCGCCCGCCCGCGAGGCTTCCACGCTCTCCCTGAACCAGTCGAACGCGACGACGACCGTGGCGTCGCAGTTCCGGAAGATGTTGGCGGTGGCGTCGATGCCGAGCGTCGGGTAGAGCGGCACCGGTACGGCGCCGAGGTGGAGGATGCCGAAGAAGGTGTAGAAGAACTCGGCGCAGGTGGGGAAGACGAGGCAGACCTTGTCGCCCTGGCCGACCCCAGCCCGGGCGAGGCTCCCGGCGTAGGCGAGGCTCGACTGCCAGAGCTGGGTGTAGCTGATCTCGTTCCCGAAGACGGTGAAGTACGACGTGTCGGGCGTCGTGCGCTGCCGCCAGCGCATCAGCTCGAGGAGCGTGTCGGGGAGCGCGTGACGCGGCTCCGCCATCAGCGGCGCTCTCCCAGCGTGGCCTCGGTGGAGATGTCTTTCCCGTCCCGGA
The DNA here is from genome assembly GCA_016179965.1 of Candidatus Rokuibacteriota bacterium. Taxonomy (GTDB): domain Bacteria; phylum Methylomirabilota; class Methylomirabilia; order Rokubacteriales; family CSP1-6; genus CSP1-6. The sequence continues at coordinate 10,641 of JACPCF010000144.1, forward strand.
GCAGAATGACCTCCACCTTATCCCCGGCCCGCCGCGACCTGAGGGCGAACGTCAGGTCATCCAGGGTCTTCACGTCCACGCCCGCGAAGCGGATGATGATGTCGCCGGCCTTCACGCCCGCCTTGTCCGCCGGACTCCCCGGCCTGACGCCCCCCAGCCTGACGCCCGGCCGCTCCCCCTCGGAGAAGTCCGGAACCACGCCGAAGAACGGGCCGTAGCCCCCTCCGCCGCGGGACGGCGGCGGCGCGAGCTTCACGTAGGCGGGCGGGGGCGTGGCGCTCCCCACGCGCTCGAGGATCCGCGCCGTGAAGGTGACGACGGTCTCCATCCCCTGGGCGTTGATCTTCTCCCACGTGTCGGCGGGCTTGTGGTAGTCGGCGTGGGCGCCCGTGAAGAGAAACAGGACGGGCCGCTCGCGGAGATAGAAGGGGGTGTGGTCCGACGGCGAGAATGGATCGCCGCGCAGTTGGAGCTTGAGCGTCAGGCCCTTGGCCACGTCGGCGACGATTTCACGCAGGCCCATCCCGCTCTCAACGCCGAAGACGTAGAGTTTCTCGTCCCTGAGGCGGCCGATCATGTCCATGTTGAGCATGAGAACCGTCTTCTCGAGGGGCAGAAGGGGGTGCTGGGTGTAGTGGGACGAGCCCAGGATCCCCAGTTCCTCGCCCCCGAAGGCGACGAAGACCAGCGGGCGCGGGAGGCCGCCCCGGGCGGCGAAGGTCCGCGCCAGCGCCATGACCCCGGTGGTGCCGGAGGCATTGTCGTCGGCGCCGAAGTGGATCTTGCCGATCTCGTCCGGGGCGAGCGAGCCCTCGCCCCCCCGCCCGAGGTGGTCATAGTGGGCCCCGATCACGATACTCTCGTCCTTGAGCCGCGGGTCGGTGCCGGGGAGGATCCCCGCGACGTTGGCGGCCGTGCCGCGCTCGCGGACGAGCGCCACCTCCAGCTTCACCCGGACGCCGGGCAGCGGGAATGACTGGGGGGTGAGGCTGCGGTCAATGGTTTCCTGGAGGGCCGCGAGCTGCTTTCCGGACGGAGCCAGGAGCGCGCCGGCCGCCTTCCGCGTGACGAAGACGACCTGGATCCCCCACGGCTGGGTGATGCCGCGGAGCGTCGGCAGCCGCTCCCGCTCGGAACCGGGACGGGAGACGAGAATCATGGCACGCGCCCCGTGCTCACGGGCGTTGATGATCTTGTGGCTGCGCTCGGCGTAGTGGTAGGCCTCCGGCCGGCGGAAGGGGCTTGCCGGATCCGCGGCCCCGGGGTCTCCGCTCATGGCCAGGACGATTTTTCCCCTGGCGTCCACGCCGGCGTAATCGTCGTAGTGAAGATTGCCGGCGGTGATCCCGTAGCCGACGAAGATCACGTCGCCTTCGGCGGTGCCATCGGAGGAAACCGCGACGGGAGTGAAGTCCCGGCCGAGAGCGAAGGGGCGGGGCGCCGGCGTGACGAGGGCGAAGCTGTTGGGAGTGCCCAGGCGGGTGCCCGTGACGACCTCGAACGTCTGGAGGTAGCCGTTGCCGCAGCACGGGCGGAGGCCGGCCTTCCTGAACACCTGCGCAATGTGCCCGGCAGCGCGATCGGCGCCGGGAGTGCCGGACGCGCGCCCCTCCATCTCCGGCGCCGAGAGGATTTTCACCTGGTCCAGGAGCCACGGCGCCGGCGGAACCGACGGCGAGGCCCCCGCCAGCGCGACCGCCGGGAGGAGCAGGAGAGCGGCGAGGCGGGGGAGGCGCCTGAAATTCACGGCCGCTATTCTAGTGGAAATCGGCGCGACGGGAAAGTGCGGCCGGCTGCCGGGAGCGGCCGCTTATTTCTTGCCGCCCTGCGCCTTTCGAGCGGAGGCGGCGGGAGCCGCGGGAGCCGCCTCGGCGCGCTTCGCCATCTTGGCCGGAGGTTTCCGCTCCGAGGGCACGCGCTTGGCGAGGCTCTCCTTGAGCGCCTCCATGAGGTCAATCACCTGGGCGCGCTGGACCTGGGGCCCGACCGCCGTGACCTCCTTGCCCTCGACCTTCAGGTTCACCATGTCCAGGACGCGCAGCCGGTACTCGTCCTCGTACTGCTCGGGCTTGAACTCCCCATTGGAGAGCTCGTCGATCAGCCGGAGCGCGAGCTCCAGCTCGCCCTCCTTGATCTTGGCGGATGCGCCTTTGTCGATCTCGCCGAAGTCCCTCACCTCGTCGGCGAAGTACATCGTGTGAAGCATCAGGCCGCTCTGGGCCGGCCGGATCAGCACGAGGCTTTCCTTGCCGCGCATGACGAACTTGGCCAGCGCGACCCGATCGGTCTTGGCCATGGCGTCGGCCAGGAGCCGGTACGCCTTCTCGCCGCCCTTATCGGGGCCGAGGTAGTAGGTCTTCTCGAAGTAGATGGGATCCACCTGGGGGAGCGGCACGAACTCGGCGATGTCGATGATCTTGGAGGCCTCGCCCTCCAGGGACTTCAGCTCTTCGTCGGTGAAGCGGACGTACTGCTCTTTGGCGAACTCATAGCCCTTCACGAGGCTCGCCCGGTCCACCACCTCGTTGCAGACCGGGCAGAACGTCTGCTGCTTGATCCGGTTGCCGCACTTGGCGTGGAGCTGGTTGAAGGTCACGCCCCCCGAGGAGGCGGCGGTGTAGAGCTTGATCGGGATGGAGACCAGCCCGAAGGAAATCGTGCCCGAGCCGATCGAATGAGGCGGCATGGCGACGGTCCTCCCAGCCAGGGGTTTGAGGGTAAACTGAACCATACCACGAGACCCACCGGACCTCAAAGAGACCGTTGATCTCAACGGCTTGGGGGCGGGCGGCGAGGAAAGGTCCAGGGCTTGTGATCGACGAGCGCGCGCCAGGACTCGAACCCTACCGGAAGAAGCGGGACCCGGAGCGGACGCCTGAGCCCTTCGCGGGCGTGCGCCGTCCCTCCTATCCGGGGCTTGGGGGGCGCCAGCGCCTGTTCGTCGTCCAAAAGCACGCGGCCCGGCGGCTCCACTACGACCTGCGCCTAGAGATGGACGGGGTGCTGAAGAGCTGGGCCGTGCCCAAGGGCCCGTCGGTGCGCCGGAGGAGAAGCGCCTCGCCGTGCACGTGGAAGATCACCCGATCGAGTACGCCGACTTCGAGGGGGTGATCCCACCCGACAACTACGGCGCGGGGGCGGTGATCGTGTGGGATCGCGGCTGGTACCGGCCGGTCAAGGAGGGAGACCCGCTCGAACACCTGGGTAAAGGCAAGCTCGAAGTCGAGTTCTTCGGCTACAAGATGCGAGGGCGCTGGACGCTCGCCCGGATGTCCGGGAAGGAGAAAGAGTGGCTCCTCCTCAAGAAGGCCGACACCCCCGTCGCCCAGGAGGAGCTGACGGACCGCTACCCCCAGTCGATCCTCTCCGGGCTGACCCTGGAGGAGATCCGGGATGTTCCCGCCAAGTTGGCGGTGCTCCACGCCCGGCTCGAGGCCCTCAAGGCCCCCCCGCGAGAGTTCTCGCCGCGCGAGCAGCCGTTCATGCTCGCGACGCTGGCCGAGCGCCCGTTCTCGGGCCAGGAGTGGCTCTTCGAGATCAAGTACGACGGCGTCCGGGTGCTGGCGCATCGCCGTGGCGACGCCGTCGAGCTCTCCGGTCGGAGCGGCCAGGTCGTTACGGGGCGGTATCCAGAGTTGGCGCGCGCCCTCCACCGGCTGCCGGTGGAGCGCTTCCTCATCGATGGGGAAATTGTCGCCTTCGATGACAGCGGAAGACCAAGCTTCCAGCGGCTCCAGGCCCGGATGGGGCTCACGAATCCGTTGGATATCGAGCGGGCGATGGCCGCGGTGCCGGTGGTGGGGATCTTCTTCGACTGCCTGGCTCTGGACGGCCACGACCTGCGCCGCCTCCCGCTGCTGGAGCGGAAAGAATGCCTGAGGCTCCTCCTTCCACCGCTCGGCCCCGCGCGCTACGGCGATCACGTCCTCGAGCACGGCGCCGAGTTTTTCGCCGCGGCCTCCGAGCAGCGGCTCGAGGGGGTCGTCGCGAAGAAGGTCACGAGTCTCTACGTCGGTGGTCGTTCCCGCGAGTGGGTCAAGGTCAAGTGCCAGCGCCGCCAGGAGTTCGTGATCGGGGGCTACACCGCGCCACAGGGCTCGCGCGGCTACTTCGGGGCGCTGCACCTGGGACTCTACGAGGGGCCGCGGCTGGTCTATGTCTCCAAGGTCGGCACGGGCTTCGATCAGACGTTACTGAAGAAGGCGTGGGAAGCGCTCCAGCCGCTCACCCGTCCGACGTCGCCATTCGACGTCGGGGGCCCCGGGGGACGGGGGAACCACTGGGTGGAGCCGCGGCTGGTCTCGGAGGTCCGCTTCACCGAGTGGACGAAGGCCGGGGGGGTCCGCCATCCGGCTTTCCTGGGGCTCAGAGACGACAAGAAGCCCGAGGACTGCCGCCGCGAACCCTCTACCACCATCCCCCTGCCCTCTCCCCCGCTGGGGGAGAGGATTGAGGTGAGGGGGCCCGAAGTCAAGATCACAAACCCGAAAAAGATCTTCTGGCCCGCCGAAGGCTATACCAAGGGCGATCTGGTCGCCTACTACGAGGCGGTGGCGCCGCTCCTGCTGCCGTACCTCAAGGACCGGCCGCTGGTCCTGACGCGCTACCCCGACGGGATCACGGGGAAATCCTTCTTCCAGAAGGACGCTCCGGAATTTGTTCCGGGCTGGGTGCGGACGGAGCGCATGTACTCCAAGGACGCCGAGCGCGAGATTGACTACTTGATCGTGAACGACGTCGAGACGCTGCGCTACGTCGTCAATCTGGGGACCATCCCGCTCCACCTCTGGAGCTCGCGGCTCGGCTCCCTCGATCGCCCTGACTGGCTCATCCTCGACCTCGATCCGAAGGGAGCTCCGTTTACCGATGTGGTGAAGGTGGCTCAGGCGCTGCACCGGATCCTGGGTGAGCTAGACCTCCCTAACTACGTCAAGACCTCGGGCGGCACCGGCCTCCACGTCCTCGTTCCGCTCGGCGCCCGCTATACCCACGAGGAGGCGCGCACCTTCGCGCGGCTCCTGGCGCTCCTCGGGGTGGAGGCGGCGCCTGAGATTGCGACGATCGCCCGGCCGGTCCGTGCCCGCGAAGGAAAGGTCTATGTCGATTTCGTCCAGAACGGCCACGGTCGGACCGTCGTGGGGCCGTTCTCCGTCCGGCCGCTCCCGGGCGCCCCGGCCTCCTGCCCCCTCCGCTGGGAGGAGGTGACGGCGCGCCTGGACCCCGCCCGGTTCACGATCAAGACCCTTCCCGCGCGCTTCGAGAAGGTGCCGGACCCCCTGGCCCCCGTCCTCGCCGGCACCATTGACGTGGCCGCCGCCGTCGCCCTCATCGAGCGCCGCCTCCACCGGAAACCTCAGACGCCCTTGTAGGGGAGCAATGATCCTAATGGAAACGTATAATTCGGTGGCAGACCTGTTGCAGAGTTTTTGACAGGCCCCATTTATATAGTGCGGACGAGGGGAGAAACGGGAGGCAGCGGGGACTATCAGAAGAGTCGCAGACCCCTCCCATTTCTCTTGCGCTTAGCGGGTCACGTTTGCGTACTGCGGGATGCGATTCTGCGTCCGCCCGGCCTCCAAGGCCGGAGCAAGGAACGTTGCGTGGGAAGGTCCTTCCGATGACGACCCAGTCGCGATTTGCACAGCATTGATGAGTACCCTTTCGTGCAGCCGCATCGCAATGGCACTCCGGACGAACTCCGATACCGTTTGTCCAGTGGCCTTGGCGGCCTTCTGGACAGCGATGAATTCCGGCACAGGCAACCGAACGGAAGTTACTACAGCTCGCTGTGGGCGGACCTCCGCCTGAACGGGTGTCTCATCCCATTCATCGGGATCATTCCGGTGAGCCTGCAGCTTAGCCGCCAGATCCTTCTCTGTAATCGGGCTACGACGCCGCCGTACCGTCATACGCTCCTCCTCCACCATTCGATTTCGTGGTCCGATGCCTCCCATCCTGTCACGGGCCTCCACATGGAGGGTCCGGTTTCCAAGATACATATTACCCGCATCCGTCCGCTGTGATCCGGGCCGATCATTTGATGGGTTGCCGCGCGCCGCTTCTTGTTCCGCCTGAATCGCGGCTTGTTGTCCACCACCTGGTCCAGGATCTCGACGGTCACTCCATGAGCGGCTAACTCTTCGATGTTCGCATCATCGAGGTCCCAGTCCTGGATGTAAATCCTTCGAACTGACCTCTTTCGTTTTCTGCCTATCCCCGGGTTCCCTTGACTTGTAAACATTCGTAGTGTATATGTATACGCATGGAAAGTCAAGCCGAGGGGTGATACGCCAATGCCTCAGATAGAGCTGCTTACTGTCGCTAATCACGCCGAAGCCATCAACGGCCTCCTCTACCTCTCCGGCGCCGGCTGGACAGAGCTGTTCCGCCCGATTCAGCCGGGAGGGCAGGTTCCCGTAAACCATGTCGGGATCGGCGTCGCGATCCTGGTCTCCTGGAACGAAACTAACCAGCGCCACCACGTTACCTTGCGCATCGAGAATGCCGATGGCCAGGTTCTGGTCAACGTGGAAGGCGACATAGAGATGGGGCGCCCAGCCGGATTGGCGCCAGGGTCAGACCTGCGCGGCGTGATGGCAATCAACGGGGAGGTGCAATTCCCGGCCGCGGGTATCTACCGGGTGGTCGCCAGCGTGGGAGGGGACACGCGGACTGTGACGTTCCGCGTGCACGATACCCCCATCCCGGCTCTTCAGCCGCCGCAGATCGGGCCAAGCACGCGAGGCTAGGTCGGCGAGGCCGCGAGCGGTAGCTAATCCTCGCCCTCTCCGGTCGAACCGCCCGTCCCGGCCTGCGCTCCTTGCCAGGCATCACCCGCCTAAAGGGACGGATTAGAGCCAGGCCCTCAGCGAACAGAGTCCACCGGGAGGAGCTTTACGTCAGCACAGAACTCCCCGGCTTTTGTCTGGAACCCGGCTTACAGCTCGTAGCCCCCCGTGTTTTGGTCGCGTCGGATTTTTGCCCATTGGACGACATGGGACAGCGCGAACGGATTGGCGAAAACGTGGTCGCTGCGGAAACACGGGTTCGAATCTCTTCGGGCGGGGCTTTACTCCGGCTGCCGACTGGGATTAAGAGGGATCAAAACCGTGTGTAAGGAGGGTGCCATGCTTTTCTCGGTGGCGTTTTCCCACAAGCCCGCCGATTGCCCTGCCGCCGACAAGACGCAGATGGAAGGACTGACCCGCCTGCTGTCGCCCGACAGCCTCAAGGGGCGCGGGATCCGGCTCGTCGAGGGGTATGTGGACAAGCTCTGACTGGGCCCCTCGGAGAAAGGTCATTTCTCCTACTTCGTGTTCGAGGCGGAGGGCGAGCAGAAGATCCGCGACCTCTTCAAGCCGGGACCGGTCGAGCTCCGAACGCTCGAGCGCTGGAGCGAGCTGACGAAGGCGGCGCAGTAGGCGCGGCCCCCTCACCCTGCCCTCTCCCCCGCAGGGGGAGAGGATGAAGGTGAGGGGGAGGGGGACAGGTTAGCCGGTCAGCAACCGCTGAAGCTGCTGGGCGAGGGCGGGGCCCACGCCCGACTCCTCGTGCTTGAAGTAGATGAAGGTCTCCCGCCATCCGGCGCCGAGTTCCCTCACGGTCTGGCTCCACCGCTTGAGATCGGCAGCCGCGTACCCCTCATCGCGCAGCCTGAAATATCCGAAGTCCGCCGTGGCCACGAGCGGCGTGGTCTCCTTCTCGGTGTCGGCGATGCAGAGGGCCGCGTTCCGTGTCTTGAGGAGCGCGTACACGTCGTCGGCGAACCAGGAATCGTGGCGGAACTCCAAGGCGCAGCGGAGGCCCGGCGGCAGCAGGACGAGCAGATCGCCCAGCCGCCCCAGGTCCTTCTTGAAGAAGGGCGGGAGCTGGAAGAGGAGGGGGCCGAGCTTGGGGCCGAGGGCGCGCGCGGTGTCGAGGAAGTAGCGGAGGGGCTCATCCACGTCCTTGAGGCGCGCGTCGTGGGTGATCCGCTTCGGAGCCTTCAGCGCCAAGGTGAAGCCGGCCGGCGTGTCGGCGTCCCAGCCGGCGATCGTCTTGGCGTTGGGCATCCGGTAGAACGTGTAGTTGATCTCCACGGTGGAGAAGCGCTCGGCGTAGTAGGGGAGCATCTTGGGGGCCGGGAACTTCTCCGGGTAAAAGCTGCCGCGCCACTCGGGGTAGTTGTACCCGGAGGTGCCGATCCAGACCCCCACGCCGGCTTCAGCGCGGGATCGCGATCCGGTTGAAGGTCTCGGCGTACGCGAAGCCCTTCGGCTTGCCACGCTGGGCAGCCCAGTCGCGCACGCGGGCCTCCACGGAGGCGAAGTCGCCCATCTGGCCCGCGTGGCAGGCGAGCGCCTTGAGCTTGAGGTCCATCGTGTCGGTGATGTCCACCACCACCTCCGGGTTCTCCCACCACATGAGGTACACCTCGCGAACCTTGTGGGGCTCGAGGCCCTGGGTCAGGAGCTCTGGGAAGGAGAGATGGTCGCGGGCCAGCGGATAGACGCAGTCGAGGGCCACGCCGCCGGCGATCCGGTGGTCGCGGTGGGAAGCGTAGAGGTTCGTGGTCCGGTAGGGGTTCTGCGTCACGAGGAGGTCGGGTCGCCAGCGGCGGATCTCCGCCGTCACGTCGCGGCGCACCTCTGGCGTGTCTTCCAGCTCGCCATCCGGGTAGCCCAGAAACTGCGCGCGCGCCACACCCAGGGTTTGCGCCGCGTTGAGCTGCTCCTCCTTCCGGATCTTCGCGAGCCGCTCCGAGGTCATCGTGCGGTCGCCGGAGCCCTTGTCCCCGTTCGTGAGGATGACGTAGGTGACCTCTTTGCCTTCTTTCACCCACTTGGCCACGCTGCCGCCGCAGCCGAACTCGGCGTCGTCGGGGTGCGCCACCACCACCATGACCCGCCGGATGCTCTGTGTCATGGGCGCTAGTGTAGCGGCGGTCCGGGCCCTTGTCCACTTTGAGGCATCGTCTTATACTAGGGGTGGACGTAGGCCGGAGTAGGTTCCGTGGCGAAAAAAGCCAAATCCGATTATCTCATCCAATCCGTCGGCCGCGCGCTCGACCTGCTGGAGGCGTTTTCCGCGAAAGAGGGGGATCTCGGGGTCACCGAGCTGGCGCGGAAATTGAAGCTCCACAAGAACAACGTCTTCCGGTTGCTCGCCACCCTCGAGACGCGCGGCTACGTCGAACAGGACAAGGAGACCGAGCGCTATCGCCTCGGCGCCAAGGTCTATGAGATCGCCGCGGTCTTCCTCCAGCACCTGGATCTTCGCCGCCAGGCGCGCCCTCATCTGGAGGCGCTAGCAGCCAAATCAGGTGAGACGGCGTATCTCGCGATCCTCGATCGCGCCTCCGCCGTGTACGTGGACATGGTGGAGTGCGAGCAGGCCGTGCGCGTCGCCCCGCGGCTCGGACGGCGCTTTCCCGCCGTCGCCACGGCCGCGGGCCGGGCGCTCCTCGCGTTCCTCCCGCGCGAGCGGCAGGAGGAGGCGGTGGCTGGCCAGGCCGAGTCCGCCACGATCGTGGATCACCTGGCTCGCGTGGCCGGCGACGGCTTCGCGGTTGATCAGGAGGAGTGCGAGCCGGGCGTCGTCGCCGTGGCCGCGCCGATTCGGGACCTGGGGAAGCGGGTGTTGGGCGCCGTGGAGTGCGGAGCCCCCGCCTTTCGCTGGACGCTCGACCGCGTGCGAGGAGAATTGGCCCCGCTCGTGGTCGGGGCCGCGAGCCAGATCGAAGCGGGGCGGTGAGGCGAGGACTGCTGGGGCTTTTGCTGATCCTCGCGGCGCTCCCGGCCCTGTCCCTCGCTCCCTTCGAGCTGGGCGCGGTCCGGATCGCGGGGGTGAGCCTCGCGTGGTGGTATGGGGGCGTCGTGGCCCCGCTGCTCGCCGTTCTTCTGACGCTCGCCTGCCTGTCCAAATGACTGGTTCCCCACCGCCCCCAACGGGGCGGAGCCAGAGATGTCTCCCTCCCGACGCCCGCCTCGTTGCCGCCTGGATGACTCCGGCCCTGCTCCTTGCCGTCCCCGCCGAGCTGCTCGCGCAAGGCCGCGATGGGCTCTGGGTCGCCCTTCTTTTCATCGTCGCGCCACTCTTCGCGCTGCTGGCTGCCGCCGGGAGCCGCGCCACTGTTCCCGAGGCGGGCCGGCGGTCTCTCCCGCTGGTTGTGATGCTCCTGGTTGTGGGCGTCATCGTGTGGGCGAATCTGAGTCTGGCGGGGGACGTGGCGACCTGGATGGGGTGGCCCCGCTGGCGCGGGATCGTCCCCGCCGCCGTCGCGGCCATGGGCCTGGTTCTCTGGCCGGGAGCCTCGCGCCACTGGCCCTGGCTCGTCCCTCCGGGGCTGATCGCGCTCGTGCTGCCGGTTGCGGCTATCGTCTATTTCTCGAACTCCAATCCGATCGCGACCTGGAGTGAGGTGGCCTCGCAGCCGGCGTTCAGGTTCCCCGCTGACAGCCCCTGGGTGGGCGAAGGGCGGCGCGTGGGTCATCGATCGGGTTCCCTCGCGCTCCTCTTCGAGGAGGAACATCGTGTGACGCCGGTGGATCCAGGACCGCTCCGCGTCGAGGTGCATGATCACGGGCGCGTGCAGGTGCAGGAGTGGACCCTGGCGCCGGGGCAGTCGGTGACGCTGCGCCCCGGCGATCGCCTCCAGCTGGACGGCCCGAGACGAATCAAGTTCGAGGCGGATAAGCGAGTCCCAGGCGCCCCTGTCTCGGGGATCGCCTGGGCTGATTCCTCCCGCTCGATGCGCCCGCGCGTGCTTCGCTTCCTCGGACTTGGCGTTACGCTCCTGGGAGGCGCCGTGGCCCTCGTGGGCTTTGCGGGACCGACAGGGACAGCACTCACTCGCGTGTGGCCCACTGTCCTGGTTCTCCTGTGGGTTCTCGCGTCGGCCGAGTGCTGGGCCATTTACGCCGCGCGCTGGGCGCCGGAGCTTTTCCTCGGCGGGGTCGCGGCGGCGTCGCTTTTGGAGCTTCCGACCTTCGTGCTCAAGAGTCAGCCCGTGGGGCCCCAGCTCGTGGGTTTCACCCTGGCCGGCCTCTTCGCGCTCTTCCTCGCGGCCTCCGTCGCCCTCAGAAAGCAGCTGGCCGCTGCCGAGGGTCAAGTCGGTGAGAGCGTCACATCGGATGGCGGCCTGTGGGGCGGGGTCTTCGCGGTGACGGCCCTGGCCGCCCTCTGGCCGGTGGAGCCCTGGTCGCTCATGCTGAGCGCGCTGGGGCTGGGAGCCTCGTGCCTGGCGCCGCTCGTTCTCCTCGGCCCACGGACGGCCCGACCGCGCGCGACAACCTGGGCGCTGGGGGTCGGCTTCGTTCTGTTCCTGGGCGTGACCGCCGCCGGGAGGCTGTGGCCACCGGCGTCTCCGCTGGCTGAGGCGCTCGTGGCCTATCCCGCGCTGGTAGCGGCTCCGGTCGCCGCCATCCTCCTCCGGGTTGCGGCGCGCCCGGCCCGCGCCTAAGATATCGGCATGGCCTCCGACCGGATCATCATCCGCGGCGCCCGCGAGCACAACCTCAGGAACATCGACCTCGAGATCCCGCGCGACCAGCTGGTCGTGATCACGGGGCTCTCGGGCTCGGGGAAGTCCTCCCTCGCCTTCGACACGATCTACGCCGAGGGGCAGCGGCGCTACGTGGAGTCGCTCTCGGCCTACGCTCGGCAGTTCCTGGAGCAGATGGAGAAGCCGGACGTGGACTCCATCGAGGGGCTGTCGCCCGCGATCTCCATCGAGCAGAAGACGACCTCCAAGAACCCGCGCTCCACCGTGGGGACCGTCACCGAGATCTACGACTACCTGCGCGTCCTCTTCGCGCGGATCGGTGTGCCCCACTGCCCGTCCTGCGGCCAGGTGATCTCGGCCCAGACCGTCCAGCAGATGGTGGACCGCGTGGCGACACTCCCGGTGGGGACGAAGCTCCTGATCCTGGCCCCGGTCATCCGCGGCCGCAAGGGCGAGTACAAGAAGCTCTTCTTCGACCTCCGCCGCCAGGGCTACGCGCGTGTCCGGGTCAACGGCCAGCAGCGGGAGCTGATCGAGGAGATCGACCTCGACAAGAACAAGAAGCACACCATCGAGGTGGTCGTGGACCGCCTGATCGTCCGCGAGACGCTTGGCAATCGCCTGGCTGACTCCCTGGAAACTTCTTTGAGGTTGGCGGACGGCGTGGTTCAGGTGGAGACCCTCGACGGGCAGGGCTTCGTGTTCTCCGAGCGCCTGGCGTGCGCCCGGTGCGGGATCTCCTTCCCCGAGGTCTCGCCGCGCATGTTCTCCTTCAACAGCCCCTACGGCGCCTGCCCTGAGTGCGGTGGGATCGGCACCCGCTACGAGCTGGATCCGGAGCTGCTCGTCCCCGATCCCCGGAAGGCGCTCAAGCAGGGGGCGCTGGCGCCGTGGGCCGGCAGGGAGTCGGTCTATTTCAAGGAGACGCTCCAGGTCCTGGCCAAGCGCCACCGCTTCAGCCTCGACACGCCGTGGGAGAAGCTCCCGCGGAAGACCCGCGATCTCGTGCTCCACGGCGAGCCCGCCGGGGGCTTCGAGGGCGCCCTGAAGGTGCTCGACCGCCGCTACAAGGAGACGCTCTCGGAGGAGACGCGCCTGGAGATCGAGCGCTTCATGTCGCTCCGGGACTGCCCGGCCTGCAAGGGGTCGCGCCTCCGGCCGGAGGCCCTCGGGGTGAAGATCGCGGGCCGCTCCATCGCCGACGTCGTCAGGCTCACGATCAAGGGCGCGGCGGCGTTCTTCGAGGGCCTCCGACTCTCGGAGCGCGAGGCGACGATCGCTCGCCGGGTGCTGAAGGAGATCCGGGAGCGCCTGGGCTTCATGACCAACGTGGGCCTCGATTACCTGACCCTGGACCGGGCCGCGGCGACGCTGGCGGGAGGCGAGGGGCAACGCATCCGGCTCGCCACCCAGATCGGCTCGAGCCTGGTGGGGGTCCTCTACATCCTCGACGAGCCCTCCATCGGCCTCCACCAGCGAGACAATCGGCGGCTCCTCGAGACGCTCAAGCGCCTCCGGGATCTCGGCAACACGGTCCTGGTCGCGACGAGGAAACCATCCGATCCGCCGACCATGTCATCGACTTGGGGCCGGGGGCCGGCGAGCTGGGGGGCCACGTGGTCGCGGTGGGGACCCCCGACGAGATCATGGCCAACGCCGCCTCGCTGACCGGCAGGTATCTGGCGCGAGAGCTCAGGATTCCCATCCCGGACCGCCGCAGGAAGCCCAACGGCAAGTTCCTCACGATCCACGGCCCCCGGGAGCACAATCTCAAGGGGATGCCGGTCAAGATCCCCCTCGCGACGTTCACCTGCATCACCGGCGTGTCGGGGTCGGGCAAGTCCACGCTCGTCAACGACATCCTCTACCGCGCGCTGGCCCAGATGCTCCATCGGGCTCAAGAGCGCCCGGGCATGCACGACAGGATCGAGGGCGCCCAGCACGTGGACAAGGTCATCGACATCGACCAGTCTCCCATCGGCCGCACGCCGCGCTCGAACCCCGCGACCTACACCGGCGTGTTCACGTTCATCAGGACGCTCTTCGCCCGGACCCAGGACGCGCGGGTGCGCGGCTACAAGCCCGGCCGGTTCTCGTTCAACGTCAAGGGCGGCCGCTGCGAGGCGTGCCAGGGCGACGGCCT
>JACPCF010000011.1 GCA_016179965.1 Candidatus Rokuibacteriota bacterium
GTCTGGCGGGAGCCTGTCCCACACCTTCTTGTTGATGAAGAGGTTGCCGTGGGTGTTGGGCTCGTGCTGGCCCTGGAGGTAGTGGTACTTCCAGCCGACGGTGTGCAGGCCCAGGTTGAGGTCCTCGCGCCCGCCGACCCACTCGGCCGCGTCGATCAGGCCGCGCTCGGCGGCCGGGATGATCTCCCCGCCCGGCAGGAGCACGACGCTCATCCCCGCCTTGGCGTACACGTCTCCCGCGATGCCGGGGATCCGGGCCTTGAAGCCGCGGAAATCCTCCCAGTTCTTCACGGGCCGCTTGAACCAGCCGGGCGGTTGCGGCCCGTGCGGGGAGATGGGGAAGACGACCACGTCGAGCTTCAGGATCTTCTGGTAGAGCTCCTGGTAGAGCTCGAGTCCGCCGCCCTCGTAGAACCACCCCATCAGATCCAGGAGCGACATGCCGAACGGCCCGCCGGGCGCGCCCGCGAAGAGGGTGGCCGCAGGATGGCGGCCGAACCAGTAGTAGGAGACGCCGTGGCCGCCTTCGAGCAGCCCGCGGTGCGAGGCGTCCAGGATCTCGAAGGCCGGCACGACCGCGCCGGCCGGCAGGGCCTCGACCTTGACCCGGCCGCCGGACATCTTCTCGACGCGCTCGCCGAAGTACTTGAGGTTCCCGTACACGATGGAGACGGCGGGAAAGGCGGACTGGATCTTCATCTTTACAGGCGCTTGCGCGCCGGCGGGGGGCGGGACGCCCATGAGCCCGGCCAGAAACGCCCCCAGAACGGCGAGTTGGAGTGCTGCTCGCTTCATAATACCGACCTCCTTTTTCGGTTGTGGACGGTGGACCGACGGCGACTGAAAGGAATCACTATTGTGGTCGCTGGCCGCCGCTTGTCAAGCGCAAAAAACGGCGCGTGCGCGCTTGACAACGCGGCGCGCTCTGCCGAGACTGGTCCCGCTCCGGCCTCCGCTGGCGCCACCCGCGGGGCCGAGGACCATTTCGGGAGGAACCGGTTCATGGTGCCAGTGACGACGACCCACACGGTTTCCGCGACGGATGACACGGTGACGGTGGGGCGTTTCGAGATCGAGAAGTCACCCGTCGCCACGATCGACTCCGGCGACTGGGTGTCCGTGGAGACCCGCTATCATTACAACGACGGGATCGTTCCGGGCATGGACATCACGGCCATCGCAAACCTCCGGCGGCGCTTCCGCGGGCGGGGCCCGCACAGCGTGACCGGGCCCATCTACGTGAAGGGGGCCGAGCCGGGCGACGTGCTGGAGATCCGCATCCGCGGAATCAGGCTCAAGTCCTACGGCTTCAACTTCAACCTTCCCGGCGAGTTCATGACGGGCGCCATCCCAGAAGATTTTCCGACCGGCCACGTAAAGTACTTCGACCTGGACGGCGCGCTCATGAGCACCAGGTTTGCGCCCGGCGTGACGGTCACGCTGGCACCCTATCCGGGCATTCTCGGTGTGGGTCCGCCTCTCGACTGGCCGGAGAAGTGGCCCGTCGGCCTGCCGCGGGAGCTCGGCCAACCCGAGGCCGGATCTTTCAGCACCGTGCCGCCCGGACCCTTCGGCGGCAACCTAGACAACACCGAGTGGGGGGTCGGCGCGGCGGTCTTCCTCCCCGTCTTCCACGCCGGCGCCCTCGTGTGGACGGGGGACTCGCACTGCAAGCAGGGCGACGGGGAGGTGAATCTGACGGCCATCGAGTGTGCCTTCGGCCCGGTCACGATGCAGATCATCGTCCGCAAGGACCGGCGGGCGGAGGGGGCCTGGGCGTGGCCGATCGCGGAGACGCGGACGCACTGGATCGTCCAAGGCCTGCACACGGACCTCGACGAGGCGGTCAAGCACGCGGTCCGGAACACGATCGACTTCCTCGTGCGGGAGAAGGACTTCACGCGCCACGACGCGTACGCCTTCGCGAGCGTCGCGGTGGACTATCGCATCACCCAGGTCGTGGACATCGTGAAAGGCGTCCACGGGATGATCCCCAAGGCCTTCTTCGACGACGCCGGGCACTTCGCCTGTACTCTCTGCGACAGGCGGTTCGCCTGGTAGCTTGGATCAGGCGGGGGTGCTTGCGTTCCTAGGGCGTGAGGAACGACCGGAGCGCCTGGAGGAAGGCCTCGGGCTGGTCGCCGGGGACCGTGTGGCCGGCGTCGGGGATCTCCACCAACCGGCCGTCCGTGAGGGTCTCGAGCATGCGCTTGGCGATCTGGGGGGAGAGGACGTCGGATTCCACCCCGCGAACGATCAGCGCGGGGCAATCGATGCGGGCGAGATCAGGCCAGAGGTCCGGCACGTCACGGCGATCTTCCCGCGCCTGAGCCCGCAGAGCCTTGTCGTACTTCCACGCGAGCCGGCCGTCGGGGAGGCGGCTGAAGCCGTGCTTGACCCGGTGGCGGAGGAGGGGCTCCGCGTAGCGAGGCGCGGCGGCGCGGAGGAGCCGGTAGGCCTCCTCCTCCGAGGCGAACTCTTCGGGCACGTTCGACACCATGGTCCGGACGCGCGCGGCACCCTCCGGGGCGATCTCGGGACCGATGTCCACCAGGACCAGTCGCTCGACCCGTCCCGGATGGGAGCCGGCATAGGCCATGGCGACCCGGCCACCCATGGAGAGCCCGAGGAGGCTGAATGCCCCCGGGCACAGGGCGTCGGCGAAGGCCGCCAGGTCTTGGGCCATGGAGGCGATCCGGTAGTCGCCGTCGGCAGCCCAGTCGCTGTCGCCGTGGCCCCGCTGGTCCAGGGCCAGGACCCTGAAGCGCTCCGCCAGGGGCGCGGCGACGTGGTCCCAGGTCCGGCCGTGGCTGGTGAAGCCGTGGAGCAGGATGAGGGCCGGCGCGCCCGCTCTTCCCCACTCCAGGTAGTGGAAGCGGAGACCGCCCAGCGTGATCTTGTGTTCGCGTGGCTCCATCGCGCGGCTCTCAGGGGCGCCGGGATTGTAGACTCCGCGAGCGAAACGAGTCAAGGATATGTTATAAAGTCAGCCATGGCGAGAGCGCGCGGGAAGCGGGCCGAGGCCCTCATCCGGAAGGTCCAGCAGGAAGCGCGGGGAGGAAAGTGATGGCGACCTACGCGCTCAGAGATAAGGCCATCGTGCTCCGCCCTGAGGACGACGTGGCCATCGCCAAGGCTGAGATCTGCGTCGGCACGCTCCTTGAGGACGAGGGGGGCGCGATCGAGGCGAGGCAGGACATCCGGCCGGGGCATAAAATTGCCCGCCGGCATATTGCGCTGGGCGCCCCGGTCAGGCGGTATGGCCAGGTGATCGGGTTCGCCACGCAGGGCATCGTCAAGGGCGATCACGTTCACTCCCACAACCTGGCGATCGGGGAGCTCCACCGCGAGTACGAGGTCGGCTCCGACGTGCGCCCGGTGGAGTACTATCCGCCGGAGCAGATGCGCTCCTTCCTGGGCTACCGCCGGGAGGACGGCCGCGTCGGCACCCGCAACTACGTGGCCGTGATCTCCACGGTCAACTGCTCCGCCAGCGTCTGCCAGTTCATCCGCGAGAAGTTCCGCGACGTTCAGAAGGACTTCCCCCACGTGGATGGGGTCCTCGCGATCACCCACAAGTCGGGCTGCGGGACCAAGCTCTTCGGCGAGGACCACCTGGCGCTCCAGCGCGTGCTGGCCGGGTACGCCAAGCACCCGAACGTCGCCGCCTACCTCCTCATCGGGCTCGGCTGCGAGGTGAACCAGGCCGTCGTCATGGTGGAGCGCCAGAGGATGGCCGTCTCCGGTCACCCGGAGCGGCAGCCCACGATCCTCACGATCCAGGAGTCGGGGGGCGTCCGGAAGACCGTCGAGAAGGGGATCGAGGCGGTGCAGAAGCTCCTGCCGAAGGCCAACGCGGCGCGACGGACGAAGGAGTCCATCTCCGAACTCGTGCTGGCCACCAACTGCGGAGGCTCGGACGGCAACTCCGGGATCACCGCCAATCCGGCGCTGGGGTGGGCGGTGGACGAGCTGGTCCGCTACGGAGGCACGGGAGTCCTGGCCGAGACGCCGGAGATCTACGGGGCCGAGCATCTCCTGATCAAGCGGGCGATCAACGAGGGCGTCGCCAAGAAGCTGATTGACCGCTACAAGTGGTGGGAATGGTACTGCCGCGGGATCGAGGCCATGGACAACAACCCGGCCCCCGGCAACAAGGCCGGCGGGATCACCACCGTCTTCGAGAAGTCGCTCGGCGGCGTGACCAAGGGCGGCACGACCCCGATGATGGACGTGTTCCTCTACGGGGAGCCGATCACGACGCGGGGGTTCGTCTTCATGGACACCCCCGGGCACGATCCCGTCTCCATCACGGGCCTCGTCGCCGGCGGCGCCAATATCATCTGCTTCACCACCGGCCGCGGCTCGGTCTTTGGTTGCAAGCCGGTGCCCTCCGTCAAGCTGGCGACGAACTCCATCGTCTACCGCTACATGGAGGAAGACATGGACATCAACTGCGGCGTGATCCTCGAGGGGACGCCGCTCCCGACCGTCGGGCGGCAGATCTTCGAGGAAGTCATCGCCGTGGCGTCGGGCAAGCGCTCCAAGAGCGAATCGAGCGGGGTGGGGGAGGAAGAGTTCGCGCCATGGATCATCGGCCCCGTGCTGTGAGGAGAGACTGATGGCGCCAAGGCCGGGAATGTACCGCGGAGATCGGCGCCGGAAAGAGGAGGCGCGAAAGGCCAAGCAGGAGGCCAAGCGCCAGCGGAGGCTCGAGCGCAAGGAGAGCGGGGCGTCCGGGCCCGAGATCGAGGCGCTCCCTGATCCCGCCCAGCAGGCGGAAGCGCCGGCCGAGTACGTGTGGTTCTCGCCGAGCAAGAACCGCACGCTGACGACCCGGACTGCGGCCCAGCCCGCGATCGCCGGGATCGACGACTGGATCTTGCTGACCGAGCCCCCGAAGCCGCCGGCCTCGTAGTCCTTCGGGGCCCTGAAACCTCAACGGGGCGCCGGCCGCACGCGCGGGCGCCCCGTTGTTATGTTCGTGGGAGAAGAACGGGCGGAGTCTAGCCGCGGAGCGATCGAACCATCAGCCGGACCGGCTCCAGCCGGAGGAGGAGGAAGACCCAGCCGAAGGGAAGAATGAGCGCCGCAAGGTAGAGCCAGAGGTTGCCGCTCTTCGCCAAGGGCTCGCGCCCAAGGATATCCACCCGCCACGCCTCGCTCATCACGCCCAGTAATCGCCTCATATCTCTTCCCCCCACGGAGTGGTTGCTCTGCAAGAGATAGAGCAACCGCGGTGCCAGACGGCTCAAGACCGATAACATCCCAACTTGTCAGCCTGTTACGCGCGTCGAGGGCTCAAGAGGGAGACGAGGAGGGGCGTGAAGGTGCCTCATTGTCATGCCCAGACGATGACCTGCGTGTCAAGCGGGCATCCCTCAGGCCGGGGGCCTTAGGACTGGGTGACCGTGACGATCAGGCCGATCGCGGCTAGGATATTCCCGACCTTCACGCACTCCGCTTCGGCGCCGACCTTGACGACCGCCTTGCCCGTGTTGTGGACCCGCCAGGCGATCTCCCACCCTTCGGCCTCCGAGCAGGCGATGGCCTTCATGAGCTGGCGCACGACCTCCTCGAAGGTGTGGCAGTTGCAGTTGTGGAGGACCGTCATCCACGGGGGGCCGACGGCCGTCTCGGTCTGGTCGAGCTCCTCCAGATCGGGCGTCGGGGCGGGGAGCTGCGACATGGCTACCCCTTGATGTTGCGGAGCACCTCGCGGGCGATGAGGAACTTCATGATCTCGTCCGAGCCCGCGCCGATGCGCATGAGACGGGCGTTCCGGAAGATCGACTGGATCGGGAAGTCGGTGGTGTAGCCGATCCCGCCCAGGATCTGCATGGCGTGGTCCACCACCTGCCAGACCGACTCGGCGACGAAGAGCTTGGTGACCGCCGACTCGAGCTGGGCCGGCGTCCCCGCCTCGATCATCTTCGCCGTCCGGTACACCAGCTGGCGGGCCGCGTCGAGCCGCGCGTACATCTCGGCGAGCTTGAAGGACACCCCCTCGAACATGGCGATGGGCTGCTTGAACTGGACGCGCTTGGTGGAGTACTCGGCGGCGACCTCGAAGGCGCGGCGGGCCGAGCCAAGGCTCGCCATGCAGTAGGTGACGCGCTCGGTGTCCAGCTCATCCATCAGCAGGTGGTAGCCGGCGTTGAGGGGGCCCAGGAGGTTTTCCTTGGGGATGCTGGCGGCGGATCGTCACGCCCGGGTGGTCCATGGGGACGATGAAGCAGGACATCCCCTTGTGGGGATGGGCGGAACTGTCGGTGATCGCGAACAGCGTGACGTAATCGGCCAGGCCGCCGCCGGTGCAGAAGCGCTTCTGGCCGTTCAGGACCCAGCGGTCGCCCTTGAGGACGGCCCGCGTCTGCATCCGCGAGGTGTCCGAGCCGATCTGGGGCTCGGTGATGGCGAGCGCCGACAGCTCCTCTCCCGCCAGGCGCGGCGGGATGTGGCGCTTCTTCTGCGCCTCGGTGCCGTAGCGGAGGATGGAGACGGTGCCGAGCACCAGAGAGACGGAGCGGATGCTTTCGCCGGGGTGCCCGGCCGTTGCGAGCTCCTCGTCAATGATGCACTCGGCGACGACGCCGGCCCCGCTTCCCCCATACGCCTCGGGATAGAGCGAGCCGGACATCCCCGCCTCGGCGAGGGTCTTGAGGTACCACTTCGCGATCTCTCGCAGGCACTCCCGCCGCTCCTTGCCCTGGTAGCCGGCCTTGATCTCCGTGACCTGCTTGTGCGCCTCGGGGGCCCGCGGTAGGAGCTCCTGCTGGGCGAAGGCCCGGGCGCGCAGCATCAGCTCGCGCTCCCTGGGGGTGTAGAGGTGGGTCTGGCCGGGGCTGACCGACCACCCGCCCGGCATCTTCAGGTCGTCGAGGGTGATGCCTTTGAAGAGATCTTCGTCCATGCGGTCTCCCTCGCTACGCTTCGGGCTCCTGGGCGGCTTCGTCGAACTCGGGGCAGTGGGGGGCGTAGGTCGGTTTCACGCGGCGCCGGATGCGGGGACAGAGGAACTCCCCCGCCAGCACGCCCGCGGCGAGGCGGTCGGGGGCCGAGGTCTCCACGTCGGGCTTGGGCTCGGGGTAGTACACGCAGTCGGGGCAGAGCGGCTCTCGGGTCTCTTCCTTCATCATTTAGTAGGGCAGCTTCCCCTCTCCCAGCGTCGGGTGGTGCTTCATGGGCACCAGCACGTGGCGGCGGAGCGTCATGACGAGCTCCCCGCGCTGATTGGTGACCCGCGTCTCCACATACACGACCCCGCGGTCCCCTTTGGAGGATTCCTTCTTTTCCAGGACGCTGGTCTCGGCGTAGAGCGTGTCGCCGTGGAACGTCGGAGCGTCGTGGGTGATTTTTTCGTAGTCGAGGTTCGCGATGGCGCGGCCGGAGATGTCAGCCACGGTCATCCCGACGCCGATGGCGAAGACCAGGGTCCCGTTGACCAGCCGCTGGCCGTGCTGGGTGTACTTCTCCGTGTAGTGGGCGTCGATGTGGAGCGGGTGCTGGTTCATGGTCAGCAGCGAGAACCAGGTGTCGTCGGCCTCGGTGATCGTGCGCCCGGGCCAGTGCTTGATCACCTCCCCTACCTTGAACTCCTCGAAATAGCGTCCGTACGGCATCAGGCCCTACCTTATCAAGCTTGTGTACAGATTCAACGCCAGCTTGCGAGTGTCTTCACCGCGAAGGGTTTGCGTTACCATTTTGAACGAACTTCTCAGCCCCCAGGCACGGCTTAAATCCAGGCTCGTCTCAGAGCCATGCGTGACTGCAATGGCCGACAAAGAGACTACGTTGTCACGACAGCCACATCTCCTGATGGTGAATCCGAGTCTTTTAGGCAGTAGCGATGCGAAGCCCGCCGTGGAGGGATTCCGTGTTGCCTTACTCTTTCAATCGCTCGGAGGATAGGTCGCCGGGTTATGATGGGCGGTATCATCGCCGATGATCTTTACGAGGTTAGGCCTTTCACATCGATGGGCACCTCCACGGGTGCTAAGGACTTCTTCTTGAAATTGAACACAGCGAATCCAAGGACAGTTCCGCGCTCGTCCACGCGCTCGAAGACGTCCTCGGCGACTTCGCGAAAATGGCCCTTGGCATCAGCAAACGTGACCTCCAGATAATCACCAGCCTCGTCATACCAGACCTTTATCTTGCCCATATAGCGATCCCCTGCTTTTGTGCGTCAGTGAAGAAGGCCGTGACGACGAACGCATCGTCGGCGAGGACTTTCACCGCGACGAGCATGTATTTGCGGGTCACCGGAGTCTGCTCGTAGAGTTTATGGTACAGCCGAATCGAAGGATCCTGCCGACTTTCTATGACAAAGTCGGGGCTGACGATGGTTTCTCCGATCTTTGTGTCCTGGCCTATCATCTCAGGTCGCCGGCTGATGTGTTAGCGTCCCTCATGATCCCTGAAAACCTCCACCACGCCGGATGACGCTGGAGCAGGCTGCGCGCGACGGCGAGGCGCTCGGCCTCGTTGCCGCCGAGGGCGAGCATGAGGCGTGGGGCGTCGCGGTAGAAGCGCTCGACGGGAAACTCGGTGGTGTAGCCGTAGCCGCCGTGGATCCGCATCGCTTCGAGCGTGACCGCGTACGCAGTCTCCGACGCGTAGAGCTTCGCCATCCCGGCTTCGAGGTCGGCGGGCTCGCCCGCGTCTTGCCTTGCTGCCGCAGAGTGGGTCAGGAGCCGGGCGGTGGTGATGGCGGTCGCCATGTCGGCCAGCTTCAGCTGGATCGCCTGGTGCTGGCAGATCGGCTTGCCGAAGGCCGAGCGCTGCTGGGAGTAGCGGAGCGCCGTCTCGAAGGCCACCTGAGCGAGGCCCACGGCTGTGGCGGCGATTCCGAGTCGGGCTAGGGCGAGTACAGCCCCGTCGGCGGCGAGAGCCGGCCCAGGGACTCGAACGCCCTTGAGATGGACCTCGCAGGTGTGGAGGCCTCTGGCGCCGAGCGTGTCGAGGGGGGCGCTCAGCGTCAGGCCTTTGGCGCTTCGCTCCACCAGGAAGCAGGCCGAGCGCTCCCGGTCGGTGCGGGCGAGGATGGCGAAGAGCGCGCCGTGGGAGGCGTTGTCCACCGCGGGGATTGTGCCACTCAGGACCCAGTCGCGGCCCGCGCGTCGCGCGGTGACCGTGCCGGCCAGGGCGGCGCAGCCCATCAGGTCGCCACGCGCCATCGCCGGGAGCAAGCGCTTGCGCTGCTCGGCAGTTCCGGACCGGGCGGTCAGGTGGGCGACCGTTAGGTGGTCGCTGACGATCGCCGCCAGCGTGGTCCAGCCGCGCGCCAGCTCTTCCAGGATCATCGCGTAGGTGGTGAAGTCGAGACCCAGGCCTCCGTGCTCGGGGGGCACGATGGCCCCGAGAATCCCAAGGTCCCCAAGGGTCTCGACGATCTCGGCGGGATAACGGCGGGCCCGTTCGGATTCGCGGGCGACGGGGACGACCTGCTTCTCGACGAACTGTCTCGCGGCGAGGATCATTTGCTTCCGCTCGTCCGGCAAACCCTCGAGCGAGGTGAGGGCGCCGGGCTGCTCGCCGTAGCGCTCGAGGAGGTTTCGGGCGATGACGAGGCGCTGGATCTCGTTGGTGCCCTCCCCGATGAGCATGAGCGGCGTGTCGCGGTAGTGGCGCTCGACGTCGAGGCTCGTCAGGGCGCCCGCCTCCCCGAGGATCCGCACGGCGGCCACGGCGATTTCCTGGGCGGCCTCGGACGCGTAGAGCTTGGCCATCCCGGCCTCGAGGTCGCAGCGCTCGCCGCGGTCCTTCATGCCGGCGGCCCAGGAGGTGAGGAGGCGCGAGGCTCCCAGCCGCGTCGCAATGTCCGCGAGGATCGGTGGGATGGCTCGGGCGCGCCGGGCCCTGACGTGGTGGATGGCCGCGTCGAAGGCAGCCTGGGCCACGCCGACGGCGCGCGCCGCGATGTTGATCCGGCCGGTTTCGAGCCCCGACATCACGTGCTTGAAGCCCCGCCCCTCCACGCCGCCGACGAGGTTGGCCGCGGGAACGGGGAACTCTTCGAAGACGAGCTCGGCCGTGTCCACACCCTTGTAGCCCAGCTTCCCGATGGACTTGACGACCTGGAGCCCGGGGTGGCCCTTCTCGACGATGAAGCAGGACATGCCCTTATGGGGCGGGTTGGCCGCGGTGTCCGTTCGCGCGAGGAGGGCGAAGGTGTTTCCCTCGCGGCCGTTGGTCACGAACATCTTGGTTCCGGTGATCAGATACGTGTCGCCCTGGCGCCGCGCGACGGTCCTGATCGCCTGGACGTCGGAGCCGGCGTGGGGCTCGGTCAGACAGAGGCCGCCACGCGCCTCGCCCCGGGAAAAGCGCGGAAGGAAGCGCCGGCGCTGCTCGTCGGTGCCGTGATTCAGGACGATCAGCGCCGCGATGGTGTGGCTGTTGATCACGCCGGCCAGCGACATCCAGTAGGTGGTGGAGTCGAGCCCCAGCCCGCCGTATTCCCGCGGGATCAGCGCGCCGAACAGCCCGAGCTCCTTCATGCGCGCGACGAGCTCGTGGGGGTAGCGGTCCGCGTGCTCGAGCGAGGAGGCCACCGGTCGGACCTCCTTCTCGACAAACCGGCGGACGGCCGCGACGATCGGGCGTGGGTTGTCGGCGAGGCGCATGGCGATTCGGCGCCGTCAGCGTAACAAAGCGACTGGGGGTGCGCAAGGTAAAATGGGTGCTCTGAGGGCCTGATGACACTGGATGACCTCTTCCTCTGGCTCCAGCGCGGGGTGGACCGTGTGGTCCGCCGGCTCCGTGTGGGCTCCACGGAGCCCGCGGCGGGGCGGCGCTTCCTCGTGATTTAGATTGACGGCCTGTCCCGCTCTGTCTTCGGGCGTGACTCGCGATATCCCCGGGTTTCACTGGTACGACAAGCGGGCGCGGACGGACGTCTATTTTCCGGGCGTCGGGTTTATCCTTGCGCGGTCGGCGAACGGGCCGTTATGCTTGTATCGGGGGCGGATCTGGAGCCTCAAGGAGGCGTGCGTGACCGGCCCCTTCGCCGATCGTGAGGATCGGAGCGTGGTGCTGGAGGGCTTGACGGATCTCACCCAGATGCCGAGCGGGGGAGACCTGGTGATCTACGGGATCGGGGCGCCGGAGGGGCACGTGTCGTACCTTCACGAGATGGGAGCCCACGCCGGGCCGTCTCCCGAGGAGCCGCACACCTTCATCCTCCAGCCGCCGAGCGTCCGGCTCCCGTCGCCGCTGACGCGTCCCTCCCAGCTCTATTCGCATTTCCTGGCCTACCGGGAGGGCCGCCGGTGAGGGCGCTCACGGTGGTGTCGTACAACATCCACCGTGCCCGCGGCCTGGATCAGCGGGTCGATGTCGACCGCATTGCGCAGGTCCTGAGCGAGACGGGAGCGGACGTGGTGGGACTCCAGGAGGTGTTCGCGTCCCAGGCGGCCAGCGTGGCCCGCGAGCTCGGGATGGAGGTCGCCATGGGTCCGACCCGCTCGTGGTCGTTCGGCCACTACGGCAACGCGGTGCTGAGCCGGCTGGCGGTGAGGAGCCAGCACCGGTTCGACCTGACGTGTCCGGGACGGGAGCCGCGCGGCGGCCTCCGGGTTGACCTGGACGCCGGCGCGACGCTGCTCCACCTCTTCAACGTCCATTTCGGCCTCACGTTCAGAGAGCGGCGGCAGCAGGTGGAGCTCTTGCTCGCCCGCCAGATCACGCATCCTCGGCTCGAAGGGCCCCGCGTCCTCATGGGGGACTTCAACGAGTGGCTTCCCGGGCCCGTGGTCCGGCGGCTCCGGCGGGAGTTCGGCGTCCGGCGTCGTCGCGCGCGCCGCACCCATCCCGCGCCGTTTCCGCTCTTCCCCCTGGATCAGATCTTCTGGGACGCGGGGCTCATGGGAGAGCAACTCCGCGTTCACCGGAGCCGCCTGGCCCGGGTCGCCTCCGATCACCTGCCGGTCGTCGCCCGCCTGCGTCTAGGCTCGGAGGGGGGCTCCGCCCCCCTTCCGATTCCTCCCCCCTGAGATTGCGCGGGCGAAGCCCGCGCTCGAAACGAGTCCGGCTGCCTACCGGCGGCGGCGGGCCGGCCTGACCACCTCGCTGACCGCGGCCCTGAGCACCTGGAGCAGGGCCAGCGCCTCCGCGCTCAGCGGGCGCTGGCGCGGGTGGATGACGTCCAGGCTCCGGCTCAGCGGCTCCGCGTCCACGACGTCAATGGCGATGAGCGTCCGCCGGCGGATCTCGCGCGCCACGGCCAGGTGCGGGAGGAAGGCCAGGCCGACCCCGCGCTCCACCATCCGCTTCGCGGTCTCGATCGTCTCCACTTCCATCACGACGTTGGGGACGAGGCCGGCCCGGCGGAAGAGCCCGTGGCTCAGCGTCCAGTCGCTCGATCCCCGGTCGAAGAGGATCAAGGGGCGATCGGCGACGGCTTCCAGGCGGCTCCGGCGCGCGCTCGTCGGCCAGTCCCGCGCCCGGCCCACCAGGATCAGCGGATCGTCCCGCAGGCTCACCGTCTCCACCGCGGGGTGGTTGAGGGACCGCGCCAGGCCGATCTCCGCCTCGCCCCGCAGCACCATCTCCAGCACCTCCTTGGAGTGGCCCGAGCGGACCGTGATCATCACCTTGGGGTGCGCGGCCTGGAAGCGCTTGAGGACGTCGGGGAGCAGGTAGGTGCAGATGGACAGCGCGGCGGCGATCTGGAGGGCGCCGCCGGTGGCGGGGCGGAGGTCGTGCACGGCCTGGCGGGCCAGGGCGACGGCCTGGAGGAGCTGCTCGGCATGGGGGCGCAGGGCTCGGCCCGCGGCGGAGAGGGCGAGCCCCCCGCGGCCCCGCTCGAACAGGGGGACGCCGAGCGAACCCTCCAGCGCCTTGATCCGCGCGCTCACGGCGGGCTGGGTGACGCGCAGGGCGTCGGCCGCCCGGCGGAAGCCGCCGAAGGTGCCCACGGCGAGGAACGCCTCGATCTGCCCGATCTCCACGGGCCCCTTTATAGCATGATCACAATTGTTTATCACGGCGATAAGAACAATAACGTTGACCCCCCCGAGCACGCGCGGCTAGATTGGCGTAACGCAAGCGCCCTGGATAGGAGGAAGGCAATGAGCACGTGCGAGTGCGGGATGACCCACGATCAGGCGTCGAGCCGGCTCGGCTGCAGCGAGTGCGGAACGGTCCTCTGCCGGAGCTGCCTGATCAAGGTGGACGCGAACACCTTCTGCCGCTGGTGTGCCCCGACCGCAGGGGTCGGGGGGGCATAGCGCCGATCAACTAAGGGAGGCCGACGCGTGGAACACATGGGGAGAAAGTTCCGGCAGCTCCTGGAGGATAAGGACTACCTGTTCACCGGGGGCGTCTACACCCCCCTGGACGCCCAGATCGCCGAGCGCGTGGGGATGAAGTCCATCTACATGAGCGGGTACTCGGTGGCGATGGCGAACGGGTGGCCGGACATGGGCTTCCTCACCATGACCGAGGTCACGCGGACCGCCTCGATGATCGCGAGCGCGGTGGAGATCCCCGTCATCGCGGACGCAGATGATGGGTACGGTAACGCGCTGAGCACGATGAGGACGGTTCAGGAGTTCATCAAGACCGGCGTGGCGGGCATTCACCTCGAGGACCAGCGGTTTCCCAAGCGGTGCGGTCACATCGCGGGGAAGACCCTCGTGGGCCGCGAGGAGGCGCTGGGGAAGTTCCGGGCCGCCGTGGACGTGCGGAACCGCCTGGATCCCAACTTCGTCCTGATCGCGCGGACGGACGCCTACGGCGCCGTCGGGGGGAGCCTCGAGGAGGCGATCTGGCGCGGCCGGGCCTATGCGGACGCCGGGGTGGACCTGGTCTGGTGCGAGTTCTCCAACGCTGGACGAGAGCCCGCCGTCGCCTTCGCGAAGGCAATGCGCGAGACCCACCCGAACCTCCCGCTGGCCTTCAACTACTCGTCCTCCTTCAAGTGGAGCTCGGACCCGAACCCCCTTCTGTTCCGGGAGCTGGGCGACCTGGGCTACAAATTCATCTTTGTCACCCTCTACGCTGCCCACGCCGCCATGTACGCCGTGTGGAACGCCATGGAGGACCTGGTGAAGAACCAGGAGCAGGCCCAGTGGACGCTCGAGAAGGTCAAGGCCGGCCATCCGACAGAGAGCCACCACGTGATGGCGCGGGTGGCGCACTTCCAGGAACTGGAGCGGAAGTACGTCCCCGGCGCCGAGGACCGCGTGCGGTCCTCCGACGGCTTCGGGGACGCGAGGAAGGTAGCGTTGACGCGGCGCTAAACACTCCGAGGGGGGCTCCGCCCCCCTCCCCTCGCCCGCGCTCGGACGGAACGTCTACTGGGCGAGGTCGAGCAGGACGTGGAGGAGCGTGTTGGCGCCGTGCTCGATGTCGTCCATCGGCGTGAACTCTTCCTCGCAGTGGCTCCGGCCGTTCCGAGACGGCACGAAGATCATCCCTGTCGGGCAGATGGCGGCCATGTACTGGGCATCGTGGCCGGCGCCTGACAGGATCCGCCGGTAGCGGACGCCGAGCGACTGGGCCGCCCGTTCGACGGCGCCCACCACCTCCGGGTGGAAGGGCGTCGGCGGCACCCGCCAGTAGTGCTCCAGCTCGTAGCTGACGCCTTCG
Organism: Candidatus Rokuibacteriota bacterium; assembly: GCA_016179965.1. Classification (GTDB taxonomy): domain Bacteria; phylum Methylomirabilota; class Methylomirabilia; order Rokubacteriales; family CSP1-6; genus CSP1-6. The sequence goes on from JACPCF010000011.1 coordinate 14,596, forward strand.
CTGGCCGCCGCGTCTTTCACGACCTGATCGAGCAGGCCCAGCGCCCGCGTCACGTTCTCCTCCTTGGGATCTCTCACGTCCACGCTCATCACCACGCGGCCGGGGATCGCGTTGGTGATGTTCGGGGAGACGTCGAGCCGGCCGACGGTGGCGACCATCTCCGGGCCGACGCGGGCGGGGATGGCCCGCACGGCCCGCACGACGTCGGCGGCCGCCACCACGGCGTCGCGGCGGACCCTCATGGGCGTCGGCCCCGCGTGATCCTGCACCCCGGTGAACGTCAGGCGCGACCAGGCGATCGCGACGATCCCCTCGACGACGCCGACGGACCGCCCCTCCTCTTCGAGGAGCGGCCCCTGCTCGATGTGGAGTTCCAGGTAGGCGCGGATCGGCCGCGGGACGCAGGGTTCCGATCCCAGGTAGCCGATCCGCTCCAGCTCGTCCACGAGGCGGATCCCGTTCCGGTCCCGGGCGTTGTAGGCGTCCTCGAGAGCGATCTTCCCGGCCATCACGCCGCTGGCGATCATCGCCGGCTGGAACCGGGCGCCTTCCTCATTGGTGAAGATCGCCAGCGTGACGGGGTGTCGCGTCCGCGCTCGCTCATCGTTCAGGGTGCGGATGGCCTCCAGGGCGCAGAGGACGCCGAGCTGGCCGTCGTACTTCCCCCCGGTGGGAACCGAGTCCACGTGGGAGCCCATCATCAGGGGGGGGAGCGGCTCGCTGCCGGCCCGCTCGCCGAAGATGTTCCCCATCCGGTCCACGCTGACGCGGAGGCCGGCCGCCTTCATCCACGCCACCGTCTGATCCCGGGCGCGCTTGTCCCCGTCGGTGAGGGCCAGGCGCGTCAGCCCGCCGTTCGGCGTCTCGCCGATCCGTCCCAGCTCTTCTATGGAATGCTCGAGCCGCTTGCGGTCAATTCTCATGGGCGGCAGTCTCCACTTCCTAGCACCGGGCCGGAGGGCTGTCAAGGACGAGCGTGCTACAATCGAGCCGCATGAGTGCGGACGAGCACGCCCCTCTGTATCTGGCCCCTGCCACGATCCGGTACTGTCCCCTCTGCGGGTCCGATCTCGTCAGGGTGCCGCTGCCGCCCGACCAGAAGGAGGAGGCGGTCTGTTCCGCCTGCGGCTTCGTCTTCTACCTGACCCCGAAGGTGGTGGCGGGGACGATTCCCGTGGAGGATGGCCGCATCCTTCTCGTCCGCCGGAACATCAACCCCGCCAAGGGCAAGTGGACGTTTCCCGGGGGCTTCGTGGACTGGGGGGAGACGGTGACGGGCGCTGCCCTCAGGGAGACGCTGGAGGAGACGGGCCTCCGGGTGAACCTGGACGGGCTGGTGGGCGTGTACTCCTATGACGAGACGCCCGTGGTCATCGTGGTGTACCGGGCCCGCGTGGCGGGCGGCACGCTGCGACTGAATCACGAGATCACGGAGTTCGCCTGGCTCCCCCCGGGGGAGATCCCCTGGGATGACCTCGCGTTTCCTTCCACCCGCCAGGCGCTCCGCGATTTTCTGTCGGGATGAACGCCACCCTCGAGTCGGCGCTTCGAACGGCGAAGCGAATCTACATCACCACCTGGAGCCCGGCAGGCAAGCCGGGGACCGTGCCGGTGTGGTTTATGGCGAAGGATGGCTGCGTGTACTTCACGACGCTGAGGCGGAGCCTCAAATCGCGTCGGATCAAGGCGGGGGGCCGGATGAAGGTGGCGGTGGCGTCGGCCGACGGGCCCGCCTTCGAGGGGCGAGCGGAGTGGGTCGACGACCGTCCCGACCTCGAGGAGGAGGTCCTGCGAACTTATCGGAGGAAGTATCCGATCCTGGTGCCGCTCTTCATGGGCCGCCGCATCCGAAGACGCCTGGCCAGCAAGGAAAGCGTCCTGATTCGAATCACCCCCGACTGATTACCTCGCACCGTCGTGTGGCGCATGGTGCACACGATCTCGTTGGACCGGTCGGTCACGACGGTCTCCCGGCGCGCCGGTGCCGGAGGCCTCGTCGCGGAAGATCACGGGGGGCGAAGTCCTTGATCCGGCCGCGCTCGACCGTCACGGCGAAGGGCGGGTACTCTTTGCCCTTAACGCTCGCGCTGATCGCGATCGTCATCACGCCTTCGGCGTCTTTTTCATCGCGCGGGACATGAAGTTCGGGAGGTCCGGCACGATGTAACGCACGTGCTTGCCCTCCGCCACCTTCTCGACCTCGTCGTGGGCTTCGACCTCGAAGACGAAGCGGCGGCCGTCGGTTTCCAGGAGCGTCGCCTTGGCCCGGACCTTCATCCCGACGGGGGTGGCGGCGAGGTGGCGCATCTCCACCATGGTGCCCACGCTGCCGGCGCCGGCCGGCAGGTGGGGCTGGAGGACGGCGATGGCCGTGTTCTCCAGGAGGCCGATGAGAAACGGGGTGGCCAGCACCATGACGCCCTTGTTGCCCATGGCGTCGGCGGTGCGGTCGGGGGTGACGGTCATCTCCACTTCGGCGGTGGCTCCGAGCTGAACGTCCATTGGGATCTCTCCTCGCGCTTGAAGACTCAGGTGCCGGGGACCCGCGCCGAAGGCGTGGGTGCGCGCTCGAGCGGCTCCTCGCCCCCCTTGAACCGGGCGATGTTGCCGAGGGCGAAGCGCATCTTCGCCCTGAACGCGTCGAGCGTCCCGGCGGCGACGTGCGGGGTGAGGACGACGTTGTCCAGACGGGTCAGCGGGTGGCCGGCGGGCAGCGGCTCGGGGGAATAGACGTCGAGCCCGGCGCCCAGGATCCGCCGCTCGCGGAGGGCCTCATAGAGGGCGTCCTGGTCGGTGACGCCGCCCCGCGACACGTTGATGAGGACCGCCTCCCGCTTCATCCGTTGGAGTTCCGGTCCCGCGATCAGGTGGCGCGTCTCCTCGGTGAGCGGGACGTGGAGCGAGACGATGTCTGCCTCGCGCAGGAGCGCGTCTTTCTCCACCAGCGTGACCCCGAACTCGGCCTTCTCGCGCTCCGAGAGCGTGATGTACGGGTCGTTGACGATGAGCCTGACGTCGAAGCCCCGGAGCCGCTTCGCCACGGCCCGTCCCGTGCGGCCGAAGCCGATGAGCCCCACGGTCTTGCCGTGGAGGTCGCGGGTGGACGGGCGGAGCTCCCACATGAGCCACTGCCCGGCCACCATGGATGCGTGGGCCGCCACGAGACGCTTCAGCGCTGCGAGCATCAAGAGCACGGTGTGCTCCCCGACAGCCTCCGCGGTCCCCGCCGGGCAGAGGGCCAAGGGGACGCCGGCCTTGGCGAGGGCCTTGACGTCGATCCGCTCGTACCCCACGCCCTGGTGCTGGACCATCTTGAGCCTCGAGGCGCGCAGGATCATCTCGGCGGTGAGGGCGGCGTCGGCGATCAGGATCGCGTCGGCCTGGGGGAGCTTCTCCCGGATCTCGTCCGGCCCGCCCGCATCGAGGAAGAGCAGGCGGAGTTCCGGCGGTGCCTCTTCGCCCATCACCCGGTACAGGTCTTTGGTGGCGCGATTCAGGTAGAGGACGACCCAGTCCATGCGGTCTTTCATCGTCTATCGCGGCCCGGAAGTCAAGAGGGGCCCGCTTGATGTGCCGGCGCTTCCGGGGTAGAAGGGAGCCATGGACCTGCTGAACCCCGGCGGTGCCGTCACCCGGCGGTTCCAACCGCTCGCGCCCCGTCCGGGCGCTCTCGCCGGGCGCTCCCTCGGCGTCCTCGACAATTCCAAACCCAACGCGCGCGTGCTCCTGGAGCGGCTGGCCGAGCTCCTCGCCTCTCGCGCCGGAACCGCCTCGGTGAAGATCTGGAGCAAGCCGAGCTCGGCTCAGCCGGCCCAGTGCCTGGACGAGATCGCGCGAAGCGTCCAGGTGGTGCTGACGGGCTCAGCCGACTGAGGCTCCTGCACATCGTGGAGTATCCACGATGCGGCGGAGCTGGAGGGGCGGGGGATCGCCACCGTGGTGCTGGGCACCGACGAGTTTTCCTCTCTCGCCCGCGCCGAAGCCCTAGCGCGAGGGCTGCCGCATCTTCCCCTGGTGACAGTGCCCCACCCGATCGGCGGCATCCAGCCGGCCGGCGTGAGGGCGAAGGCGGCGCTCGTGGTGGACGAGGTCATGCAGGCCCTCACCATCGCTCCTCGCCTCCCCGCCGCCGCCGAGCGCGTCGAGGAGGCGGAGATGCTCGAGGCGCCAGACGATCCCGACAGGCTCCAGGCGTGGATTGTCGAGCGGGGCTGGGGGGATGGGCTCCCCGTCCTTCCGCCGACCCTGGGGCGCGTGAAGGCGCTCCTCGGCGGCACGCGGCGGGACCCGACCGAGGTCGTCGCGGTGCTTCCCCCTCGCCTCGGCGAGGCGACCGTCCAGGCGCTCGCCGTCAACGCGGCCCTGGCCGGGGCGCGCCCCGAGTACCTCCCCGTGATCCTCGCCGCGATCGAGGCGCTCGCCGACCCGGCCTTCAACCTCCAGGCGATTCAGACCACCACGCACCCGTGCTCCCCGCTCGTGATCGTCAACGGCCCGCTGGCCACGGCCCTCGGGATCAACAGCGGAGCCGGCGCGCTCGGCCCGGGGCGCTGGGCCAACGCCGCCATCGGCCGGGCGGTGCGGCTCGCTCTCCAGAACGTCGGCGGCGCTCGCCCGGGGCGGGAGGATCGCGCGACCCTGGGGCACCCCGGCAAGTACACCTACTGCCTCGCGGAGAACGAGGCCGCGTCGCCGTGGGAGCCGCTCCACGTCGAACGGGGATTTCAGCGAGCCGTGAGCACGGTGACCGTCTGCGCGTCAGAGGCGCCGCACAACGTTAACGACCACGGCTCCACCACCGCCCGGGGCATCGCCGCGTCGCTGGCCGGGACCGCGGCCACCGTGGGGAGCAACAACGTGTACCTCGAGGGCGAGCCCCTCTTCGTGCTGGGTCCGGAGCATGCCCAGACGGTGGCCGGCGACGGCTGGTCCAAGGCCGATCTGAAGCACGCCCTCTTTGACGCCGCGCGCGTTCCCCTGTCCCGGTTCAGCGACGAGAACCGCGGGCGCTTCGCCGCCCTGCGCCCCCAGTGGTTTCAGGGGACGTCCGGAGACACCACCGTACCCATCGCGGCGACCTGGGAGGACGTGATGGTGATCGTCGCGGGCGGGGCGGGGAAGCACTCCGCCTTCATCCCGACCTTCGGCCGGACGCGCTCGGTCACGCGCCGGATCGGGGAGTGAGGGCGGTGGCATCCGATCTCTCCCGCTTCGCGCGTCGGTTCGCGTGGGGATTCGGAATCGCCGGCTTCGGGATCCCCGTCCTCATCGAGGCCGCGTGGCGGCTGGACTGGATGGACTGGCTCGTCCCCGATTACCTGCTCGGCTGGGTCCCCGTGGTCTGGCCGTGGTCGGTGCTGACGGCCTACGCCGAGGACGCGACGCTGCCGATGGCGCTGCTCATCCTGGCCATCGCCGTCGTCCTGAACGTCCTGCTCTACACCGCCGTGGGCGCGCTCGTGGGGGCCCTGGTGGGGCTGGCGACCCGCCGGCGGTAAATGTGGGTGACGGCCGGGGATCCGCCACGCGGCGAACCCCCGGCGGGACGACGACTCTCCGCGACGGCGCTACATCCCGCCGCCGCCCTCGTAGCCGATCAGGAGCCAGTCAATGTAGGTTTCCGCCTTGGCGCCTTCGCCGACGGTAACAGTGACCGGTATCCGCATTGCCTTGGTCACTCGGCGAGGCAACTCTCTGAACTGCCAGATGACAGGTTTACTGTCCCACTCGACGTACTCCTCCCAGTCATCCGGCAGTTCCATTTTGGTGTAGGGAGTCCGCTTGCAGATGAGCTCTCCCAATTTGCCTTCCATCTGTGTGGCCATGGCCGTTTCCTCCCATTCGACCGCGGGGTTGTGAGGTAGGCGTTAGCGGATCAAGCACGCCGCATTGGACGATACACGGCCTCCTTTCCGTCACTCGCGCCGGCGTCAGGCCGGCGCGCCTTTCTCGAGCGCTGCCAGCGCGGCGCGGACGAGAGGTGGCTCGTCGAGTGTCCCAAGGGCCTCGAAGATGGCGAGGGCCCGCGTGAGGAGTTGCCGGGCGCCGCTGGGATCGCCTTTGGCCAGACGAAGGTCGGCCTGGGCCACCAGCGCCCGTGCGAGCTCGTTGCGGGCATCCACCCCTTCAAGGATTCGAACGGCTTCCTCGAGGTGCCCTTCGGCCGCCGAGGGGTCCTCCGGAGCGAGGCACTCCCCCAGAAGCCGTTCGGCGATCCCTTCGAGGTGCCGGTAGCCGACCTGGCGAGTGGCGCGGAGGACTTCCTCCAGGACTCCCCGAGCTCGAGCTCGTTCGCCCTGCTTGAGGCAGCCCTCTGCGAGCCTCAGCGCCCAGGACGAGCGGCTGTACCGGAGGTTCGACCGGTCGAACCACGCCACGGCTTCCTCGAGCTCCGCCGTTCCGGCTTGAACCTCCCCGGCCTTGACGAGGCCGTATCCCCGCCCCGCCTTGATCATGGCGACGTCGAAGGGGATGGGGGACAGGGTGAGCGCCTCGTCGTAGCAGCGGAGCCCGGGTTCCAGGTCGCCCTGCTGAACACGGGCTGAACCCGTCCGGTACCAGCCGACCACCCTCAAGCGCAGGTCGTTCACCGTCTGTCCGTGGTCGAGCGCCCGGCGGCAGTACGCGAGACTCCGCTCCCACTCCCCGAGGGCGTTGGCGGCCGCGCTCAGGTTCCACAGCGTGCGGCACGCCCACCAGATATTGCCGCGCGCCTCGAACACCGCCAAAGCACGCTCCCCGGCGTTCACCGCGCCCCGCAGGTCGCCTGCGACGGTGTAAACCTGGAGGAGACAGGACTCCGCCAACGCCCGAATCTCATCCAGGCCGCTCGAGTCGGCGATCGCCGACGCTTCCCGGCAGTAGGCGATGGCCACCTCCGGCCGACCACCGGTGAGGCTGTGGAGGAACCCGGTCCAGTAGTACCAGGCGGCGCGGCGCCGGGGATCGGCGGCCTTCTCCACCAGGTCGCGGATGTGCTCCAGGGCCTGGACGTGCTCGGCGTGGCGACCGAGGGCGAACTTGATCTCCGCCTGCTTCACCACCGCGTCGATCCGGCGCCGCTGGTTCGGCTCCGTGTCCGGCATCCCCTCCAGGGGCCTGAGCGCGGCCTCGAAGTGGGTGAGGGCCTCCGCGTTGGCCCAGCGCCGCTGGGCTTTCTCGGCGGCGAGGATGGCGTAATCCACCGCCTTCTCGTCCTCGTCGCTTTGACCGAAGTGACGGGCCAGGAGCTCCACGACCTCATCGGTCCGTCCGGCGTAGAGCTCCTCCAACGCGCGTCCCGCGGCCCGGTGGCAGGCGCGACGGCGGTCCTCTAGAAGGCTGGCGTAGGCCACTTCCTGGGTCAGCATGTGCTTGAAGACGTAAATGGGCTCCTCCGCCGCCGTCTGCTCGTAGAGGAACTCCAGCCGCTTGAGTTCCCGGAGATGCGGCTCCAGGGCCCCCGGCCCCTGCCAGATCGCCTCGAGGAGGCGCAGCGGAACCGCGCGGCCGAGAACGGACGCGGTCTGGAGCAGCCGCTTCGGCTCGTCGGGGAGCCGGTCAATCCGGGCTAGGAGCAGCTCCTCGAGGGTTTCCGGCACAGGCAGCGTTTTGGAGACGCCCGGTTGGTCACGGACGGCCCAGGCCAGCTCCTCGAGAAAGAAGGGGTTTCCCTCGGCCTTCGAGAGCAGGGCCTCCACGAGCGCATCAGTCGGGCGGGCGGCCCCGAGGACCGACGTCACGACGCTCAGGCTCTCCTCCGGCGTGAGAGGCTGGAGGGCCATCTGGGTCGCGTAGGATTTGTCCATCCAGGGCGGCCGATACCCGGGACGATAGGACGCGAGAAACAGAATGGGCGCGCCGGGGAGACTGTCCAGGAGCGACGCCAGGCAGTCTTCCGAGGCCTTGTCGATCCAGTGGAGATCCTCCACCACGAAGATGGCCGGCCGGCGCCGGCTGCCTCTGAGGCTCATCTGGCGAAGCGTGTCGAGCGCTCGGGCCTTGGTCATCTCGGGACTCAGCCCGGCCAATCGTTCCGTCCCCTCCTTGATCCCCAGGAGCTGGATGAGGTACGGCGTGCCCTCATCGGGGTCCATCTCCACTTCCTCGAGACTGCGGCGTACCTTGTGGACGATCGACTCGAGAGTGTCGGTGTCGGTGATCCCGCAGCTCTGCCGGAGGATGTCCAGCACCGGGAGGTAGGGGATCGCGCTCCCGTAGGAGAGGCAGCGCCCTTCGAAGTAGGACACCTGCTCTGCCGCGAGGCTCTGTCGAAACTCGAAGAGGAGGCGGGACTTGCCGATGCCGGCTTCCCCCACGATCCCTACCACCTGGCCCTGCCCCGTCAGGGCGGAGGCCAAGCGCCCGTGAAGCAGCTCCAGCTCGTGGCGCCGCCCCACGAACGTGGTCAGTCGGCCGCCCAACCCTAGGCCGGCCTCTTCGCGCCTCGCCAGGCGGTAGGCCCGTTCTCCGCCAGAGGCTCCGGCGCTCTCCGGCACCAGCTCGAAGCGCCGTTCCAGGAACGGCGCGGCCGCCTCGCTGACGACGATGTGGTCCGACTGGGCTCCGGCCAGCAGCGCCTCCAGGACCGTTTCCGCCTGCCGCTTGGCCTCCAGGTCGATCTTCGACGCGCCGTCGGCGCGCCAGACCAGGAAGTGGCCCACGTGGATCCCGATCTTGATCGCCGGCGGTTCGGCGCCCCCGCGCCGGGGGTGCTCCATCGCCTTCTGGATCGCCATCGCCGCGAGCACGGCGCGCTTCGGCGCGTCCTCGACCGGCTCGAGCCCGAAGGCCGCCACGAGCCCCGTCGGGCTCAGCTCCTCGATCCGCCCGCCGAAGGTCTGTACCTTGTCCACCAGGGCCTCGAGCTGGCGGCTCGAGTCCACGGAGAATCGCTCCTGGCGCGGCGGCACCAAGTCGGCGCGCAGCAGGGTGAGCCGGCGGCGCTCCCACCTGAGCGCGGGAGGAACCGCAACCTCCGCCGGCGTGGCAGCGGGGGTTGGCGGCTCGAGCGCGGGGGCGCGCTCGACATGCCGGTGCCGCGGCGCCGCCGGGGAGATTCCCGGGCGAAGCCCGTGCTTTTCGATCCGATAGCGGAGCGTGTTGCGTGAGATCCCGAGGAGAGACGCGGCGCGGGAGATGTTCCAGTCGGTCTCGCGGAGGGCCTCCAGGAGGTGGGCGCGTTCGGCGCTGCCCACCGCATCCGCCAGGGAGATCGCCCTCTCGCCTCGCGCGGGCTGACCGGGGTCCGCGAGCGAGGCCTCGGGGAGCCCAAGCGTCTGGGCCGTCACTACGGGTCCCTCGGAGAGCAGCGCCACCCGCTCGATGACGTTGTTCAGCTCCCGGATGTTGCCGGGCCATCGGTAAGCCAGGAGCGCGGCCCGGGCAGCGGCGTCGAATTCCTTCGGGGGCAGCTGGTAATCGGCGCAGGCGCGCGCCAGAGAGACCTCGGCCAGCAGCAGGATATCCTGCCCCCGCTCCCTGAGCGGCGGCAGCCAGACGGGCACGACGGCGAGCCGGTGGTAGAGGTCTTCGCGGAAGCGCCGCTCGCGCGCCACCACGGCCAGGTCCTCGCTGGTGGCCGCGAGGATCCACACGTCCACCGGCTCGGTCCGGGTGCTGCCCAGCCGGCGCACCGCCTGCTCCTCGATCACCTTGAGCAGCTTGGCCTGGAGCGGCTCGGGCAGCAGCCCGACCTCGTCCAGGAAGATCGTCCCGCGGTGGGCCGCCTGGAAGAGCCCCATCTTGGCCTGGCGGGCGTCCGTGAAGGCCCCCCGCTCGAAGCCGAACATCTCCGCCTCGAGCAGGGTCTCGGGAATGGCCGCGCAGTTGACGTCCACGAAGGGGCCATCGCGGCGGGGGCCCGCCCGGTGGATCACCCGCGCCAGAAGCCCCTTGCCGGTGCCGGTCTCGCCCTGCAGAAGGATGGGCGGGAGGCGGCGGGCATCGGTCTGGCGCTGGAGCAGCTGCCCGAGTTTCTGCCGGACCGCTCCGATCCCCGGGCTCTCGCCAAGTAGCTCGGACAGCGGGTTCATCTTGCGGGGTATCTTACCCCATCTCCGCTTGCCAGGGAGCGCGGAGGGGTGCTAGCGTGATGCGAGGTGCCGGGGGGAGGGAGGGCCATGACGACACTGCCACTGACGTCCAGGCGCTACAGCGTCGGCGACCCCGTCGAGGCGATGGAGCTCTGCTTCGAAAAGGGGTGGACCGACGGGCTGCCGGTGGTGCCGCCGACCGAGGAACGGGTGCGCGCGATGCTGGCCGCCGCCCGGCTGCGGCCGGCGGACCAGGTCGCCTACATCGCCCACCGGGCGGTGTCCATCACGGCCGAGAAGGTCGCGATCAACGCCGTCTTGGCCGGCTGCAAGCCCGAGTACCTGCCCGTGGTCCTGGCGGCCATCGAGGGGATCGGGGATCCCGCCTGGAGCTACCACGGGCCGGGCACCTCCACGGCGGGCGCGGCGGTGCTGATCGTGGTCAACGGCCCCATCGCGCGCGAGCTGGACATCAACTCGGGCGACAACCTCTTCGGCCCCGGCTGGCGCGCCAACGCCACCATCGGGCGGGCCGTCCGGCTCGTCATGCGGAACGTCTGCGGCTCGCGCCCGGGCACGCTCGATCGGGGGACCCTCGGGCATCCGGGGAAGCTCTCCTACGTGATCGCCGAGAACGAGGCGGAGAGCCCGTGGCCGCCGCTCCACGCCGAGCGCGGGTTCCGCCCTGATCAGAGCGCGGTGACGGTCATGGCGGCCGCGGCGCCGCACCAGTTCTACAATCAGCTCTCGAGCACGGCGGAGGGCGTCCTCACCACGCTCGCCGACGACATGCGCATCTCGGGCAACGTCATGGGCCAGCCCCAGTACCTGCTGGTCATCGCGGGCGAGCACATGCGGACGATTGCGAAGGACGGCTGGACCAAGGCGGACATCCGGCGGTTCGTGTTCGAGCGCACGCAGAACTCACACGCCTATCTCAAGCGCACGCAACGGATGGCGGGCGAGGTGAAGCCGGGGGACGAGACGCTGATGCGGCCGCTCGTCGCGACCCCCGACGACATCCTCGTCGTGGCGGCCGGGGGGCGCGCGGGCGCCTTCTCCGCGTACATCCCCGGCTGGGGCAGCACACGCTCCTCTCAGGCCGTGACCAAGGAGGTCAAACGCTGATGGAAATCCTGGATCCCACCACCGAAGCCGCGACCCAGTCGATCGCCTACGCGCCCCGCCCGGGGACGCTCGAGGGCAAGCGCGTGGGGCTCATCGAGAACACGAAGTTCAACTCCGACCGCCTCCTCGCCAAGATCGGCGACATCCTCAAGACAGAATACGGGGCGGCGGAGACGCGCATGTGGCGCAAGCACAATTCGAGCGTCCCCGCCCACGCCGAGATCATCCAGGAGCTCAAGCAGACCTGCGACGTGATGGTCGCAGGGATCGGAGACTGAGGCTCCTGCTCGTCGGGCAGTGTGCTCGACGGAATCCTGCTGGAGAAGGTCGGTGTCCCCTCGGCGTCGATCGTGACGGATATCTTTGAGGTGACCGGGCGTGCCATGGCCGAGCAGTGGGGGCTCCCGTACTACAGGTTCCTGGTCATGCCGCATCCCACCGCGAACCTCACCGAGGCCGAGCTGGACCAGCGCGCCCGCGAGATCGCGCCCGAGGTGGTGAAGCTCCTGCTTCAGGGCCAGGAATAGCCGCTCCCCGTCAACCGTGGAGGCGAGCTACCGGCCGCCCTGGTGGTACCGGGGCCGCCACCTCCAGACGGTGTGGGGGCCCCTGTTCCGGTGGCCGCACCGGTCGCCGCTCCGCCGGGAGCGCTGGCACACCCCCGACGGCGACTTCCTCGACCTGGACTGGCTCGAGGGGGAAGGGCCCCTCGTCCTCCTCCTGCACGGGCTCGAGGGCTCCTCGGGCTCCCATTACGCCGCGGGCCTCCTGCGCGAGGCGGCTGCCCTGGGCTGGCGGGCGGTGGTGCTCCACTTCCGCTCGTGCAGCGGCGAGCTGAACCGGACGCGGCGCCTCTATCACGCGGGCGAGACGTCGGATCTCGACTGGGTCGTCGGGAGGCTGGGCGCGCGGGAGCCTTCGACGCCGCTGGGGCTGGTGGGCGTCTCGCTGGGCGGCAACGTGGCCCTCAAGTGGCTCGGCGAGCGCGGGGAAGGCGCCCCGGCCCAGGTGCGCGCGGCCGCCACCATCTCCACCCCTTTCGACCTCACCGCGTGCGCCGAGAGCCTCGACCGGGGGCTCAACCGTCTCCTCTACACCGCCCGCTTCCTCCGGAGCATGAAGGCCAAGGTCCGCGCCAAGCGGCAGCTCTACGACGGTCTCGTAAACGTGCCCGCCGCGCTCCGCGCCCGGACGTTTGCCGTCTATGACCGGTTCGCGACGGCGCCGATCAACGGCTTCGCCGACGAGTGCGATTACTGGACCCGCGCCAGCTGCGGCCCGTACCTCGGACGGATCCGGCGCCCCTGCCTCCTGATCAACGCGGCGAACGACCCGTTCACCCCCCTGTCCACGCTTCCTGCCGCCACGGTCGCCGCGTCGCCGTGGCTGGAGACGGCGTTCCTCCCCGAGGGCGGCCACGTGGGATTTCTGGAAGGTCGGTGGGGACGCCGGTCGTGGGCCGAACGCCGAGCGCTCGCCTTTCTCCGCGGGCATCTTTCGTGACGCTCTTCGGCTCCATCCTAGCCCTGCACATCGCCGCCGGCGCCGCCGGGCTCATCCTCGGGCCCATCGCCATGCGGGCCCCCAAGCGGCCCGGCCTCCACACCCGCGCCGGCGAGGCCTACCACTGGGTGGTGCTGACGGTGTGCGTCACGGCGTCGCTGCTGGCCGTCCTCGACTGGAAGCGGCTCTGGTGGTTCCTCCCCATCGCGGCCGGCTCCTACGCCTTCGCGCTGCTGGCCTACGCCGCCGCCAAGCGGCGCTGGCGGGGGTGGCTTGGCGCGCACATCGCGGGGCAGGGCGGCTCCTACATCGCGATGACGACCGCGCTCCTGGTGGTCAACTGGGAGACGCTGACGGGGACGCGCGGGATCTACTCGCCGGTGGCCTGGGCGCTGCCCACCGTGGTGGGGTCGCCCATCATCGCCTGGGTGACCTACCAGGTCAGGATCGGGAAGCGTCCGAAGCGATAACGGGAGGGAGCTTGTCCGCCCAGGGCGCCGCGGCCTCGAAGGCGGCCGCCGCCCGCAGCACCGCCGCTTCCTGCCGCCGCCGCCCCACGATCTGGAGCCCGACCGGGAGCCCGTCCCGCGTGAAGCCGGAGGGGATGGAGATCGCGGGAAGCCCCGTCAGCGTGATCCCGTAGGTCAGGAAGAACCACTGGGTGTAGTTGTCGAGGGGCTTGCCGTTGATCGCTGTCGGGTAGGGCTGCTCCACCGGGAACGGCGGGATGGCCACGGTGGGCAGGATCAGGAGGTCGTAGGTCTCCATGAACGCCCGGACCCGATGCCAGAGGGCGGTGCGAAGTTTTTCGCCTCGCGCGATTTCCTCGGGGGTGAGTCGGAGGCCCTGCTCAATGTTCCAGACGAGGCCCGGCTGCATCTGGTCCCGCCAGCGGGGAAGCTTGTCGGCATGGAGGGCCACCATCGAGACGCCGCGCGTGGCCAGGACGATCTCGTTCACCCCGCTGAAGTCGGGGCAGGCGCCTTCGACCTTGGCGCCCAGCGACCGGAACACCCGCGTCGCGCCCTCGGCGACGCGCGCCACTTCCTTATCCACCGGGATCAGCCCGTTGAGATCCGGTGTCCAAGCCACGCGCCAGCCCTTCACGGACGGCGCCTTGACCGCCCTCAGGAACTCGCGCGTATCCACGTCGTAGGAGAGCGGCGCCCGGTCGTCGGGGCCGGCCATGACCGAGAGCATCAGTGCCGTGTCCGCGACCGTCCGCGCCATGGGCCCGGTGACCGAGAGAGAGTCCCACGCGAGGTCTCGGGGATAGACGGGGACGAGCCCCGGTGTGGCGCGGAAGCCCACGACGCCGCAGAAGGCGGCCGGCGTCCTGAGCGAGCCGCCGAGGTCGGAGCCCTGGGCGAGCGCCCCCATCCCCGTCGCCAGCGCCACGGCGGCCCCGCCGCTCGAGCCGCCGCAGGTGAGAGCGGGGTTCCACGGATTGCGCGTCGCGCCGAAGACGGCGTTGAACGTGTTGCCGCCCGCGCCGAACTCGGGCGTGTTGGTCTTCCCCACCACGATGGCCCCGGCCGCCTTGAGCCGCTGGACGACGAGCGCGTCCTCGTCGGGGACGTGGTGCTCGTAGATCTTCGAGCCCTTCGTGGTGCGGATCCCCTTGGTCTCGGTCAGGTCCTTGATCGAGACCGGCACGCCGTAGAGGGGCGGAAGCGCGCGGCGTCGCTTCAGGGCCGCCGTGGCCGCGCGGGCCGCCTGGAGCGCCGACTCCCGCGCGACCGTGACATAGGCGTTGAGGGCCGGGTTCAGCGCGTCGATCCTCGCGAGCACGGCCTCCATCACTTCGAGCGGCGAGGCCTTGCGTGCCCGATAAAGCCGGGCGAGCTGGGTCGCGGGTGTGAAGCACAGGTCGCGATCCTTCATCCGATCACCTTGCGTGGGTCCAGGGCATCGCGTAATCCGTCGCCGATGTAGTTGATAGAGAGGACGGTGAGGAAGATGGCGGTGCCGGGGAAGATGGCCCAGTGGGGGGCGAAGTCGAGATTGTCCTTGGCATCGAAGAGGATCCGCCCCCACGTGGGGATGTCGGGCGGGAAACCCAGCCCCAGGAACGACAGCGAGGACTCGGCGATGATGGCGGTCGCGACGTCGAGGGACCCGGCCACGATGACGGGGCCGACGGCGTTCGGGAGGATGTGGCGGATGACCTGGCGGAGCGGGGAGACCCCGAGCCCGCGAGCCGCCTCGACGAACTCCTTCTCACGGATCGACAGGAACTGGGCACGGACGAGCCGCGCCACCGGCATCCAGCGCAGGCCCCCGATCACGGCCACAATCAGGATGAAGATCCCCGCTTCGGGCCCAAGGAGCTTCTTCAGCATGTCGCGGAAGAGACAGACGATCAGGAGCAGCAGCGGCAGCTGGGGGAGCGAGAGGAAAAGGTCGGTGATGCGCATAAGCACGTGGTCCGTCGTCCCACTGCCATATCCGGAGACCGCGCCGACCACGGTACCGACGCTGATGGCGATGAGCATGGCGGCCACGCCGACGGCCAGGGAGATGCGCCCGCCGTAGAGCACCCGGGCCAGGAGGTCCTGCCCCAGGTCGTCCGTCCCCAGGGGGTGAGCCAACGAGGGGCCCTGGAGCTTGGCCTTGAAGTCGATCTCGTTGATGGGGACCCGGTAGACGAAGGGCCCCGCGACCACGGCGACCACGATCACGGCCAGCGCGAGGGCCCCGAACATGGCCAGGCGATGCCGGCGGAAGCGGAGGAGGGCCTCGACCCAGAGCGAGTCGGAGGCGCGGTGTCGGGGGAGCGGCAGGGTGCCGGCGAGGGAGCCCGAAGCCGTGCTGTTGGCCGCCATCAGCGGTAGGTGATCCGGGGGTCGAGCCAGCCGTAGACGATGTCGGCGACGAGGTTGAAGAGCACGACCAGGCACGAGAAGACGAAGACGATGGCCATGATGACCGGTGTGTCGTTGGCCAGGATGGCCGTGATCAAGAGCGAGCCGATCCCGGGCACCCGGAAGATCTGCTCGGTGATGACCGCTCCGGTGAAGATGCCCGGGATCTGAAGCGCCACGAGCGTCACCACCGGGATCAGGGCATTCCGGACCACGTGCTTGACGATCGTGACCCACTCGGAGAGCCCCTTGGCCCGCGCCGTGTTGATGTAGTCGAGCTTGATGACCTCGAGCACGGCGGAGCGGACGAAGCGGGTCATGGAGGCGCCCTGAAAGAGGCCGAGCACGGAGATGGGCATGATGGACTGCCTGAACATCTCCCACGCCCACTGGAGCCCCGTGGCGCTGAGGTCGGACCGGAAGATGAACGGGAGCCACTCGAGGTAGATGCTGAACACCAGGATGAAGACCAGGCCCGTGAAGAAGGTCGGCAGCGAGAAGCCGACGTAGGCGAAGGTGGTCGCGATCTGGTCGAAGACGGAGTAGGGGCGTACGGCGGAGTAGATGCCGATCGGCAGCGCGAGCAGGAGGCCCAGGAGCTGAGCCGAGCCGATCACGAAGATGGTGGTGGGCAGCCGCTGCAGGATGAGCGTGTCCACGTTGATGCGGCTGGCGAACGAGAAGCCCCACTCGCCCTTGAGCATGGCGGCGAGCCAGCGGACGTAGCGCACCGGGAGGGGGTCGTCGAGGCCGAACTGGGCCCGGAGGTTCAGCCGCACCTCGGCCGGCACGTTCGGGTTGGTCGCGAGCTCCTCGAACGGGTCCCCCGGCGCGAGCGCCAGGACCGTGAAGAGGATGAGGCTGATCCCGAGGAGGGAAGGGATGGCGATGAGCGTGCGGCGGAAGAGGTACGTGGACATTCAGCGCGCACCAGGGAGGGCGGGGCCGGGCCCGGAGGCCCGGCCCCGCGGGGCTCCGGCTAGGTCTGGCGGTACCAGTAGGGCAGGTTCCAGCCGTCCACGTCCCAGCCGCTCTGGACGGCGTCCCGCATACGGTGGGAGATGCCGGCCACGCGCGGACGGTACACGACCGGGATGACGACCACGTTCTGGATGACCAAGTCGTTCATCTTAATGAACAGGGCCGCCCGCTTGACCGGGTCCATCTCGGCCTCGGCGGCCTTCCAGACCTTGTCGTACTCGGTGTTCTGCCAGCGAGTCTTGTTCCGCCCCTGCCACTTGTTGGCTTTCTGGGAGACCTCCCAGGAGGTGAACTGGTCCATGAACCGCCCGGGATCCGGCTCGGTCATGGTCGTCGTGTACATCTGGATGTCTGTGGCGAAGTGGTTGTAGGTGTCCCAGTTCGCCGGGTCCGAGGAGAAGTAGACGGAAGCCGTGACCGCCTTGATCTCGATGTCGATCCCAGCCTTGGCGCAGGCCTGCTTGACGATCTGCTGGTTCTTCTGCCGGGGGGCGTTGATCGAGGTCTGGTAGACGTACTTGAGCTTCTTGCCGTCCTTGGCCCGGATCCCGTCGGAACCGCGCTTCCAGCCGGCCTGGTCCAGGATCTGGTTGGCCTTCTCGATGGTGAACTCGAAGCGGGTGTTCTTCGAGCGGAACTTCTCGGGGGCGTTGAGGAAGTTGGCGGTGGCCAGGCCGGTCCGTCCGTAGATCTGCTCCTGTACCGATGCCCGGTCCACCAGGAGGTTCAGGGCCTGGCGCACCGCGGGGTCGGTGAGCGTCGGGTGCTTGGACTTGGCGCTGGAGCGCTCCCCCTCGACCTCGGTCCAAGGGTCGGTGTTGTTGAGCTGAATGTGCTCGATGTTACCGGTGGCGGCGATGTCCACCCGACCCTTGCCGCCCTGCTCCAGGCGCTTCAGGATGTCGTCCTCCACCTGCAGGTTCCAGGCGTAGTCGTACTCCCCGGTCTGGATCACCGCCCGCGCCGCTGAGATGGCGTCGCCGCCCCCTTTGAGCTCGATCTGGTCGAAGAAGGGCCGGTTGGCGACGTGGTAGCTGGGGTTGATCTCGCCACGTACGATGTCGCCGGGCTTGAAGTCCACGAACTTGAAGGCGCCGGTGCCGACCGGCCTCAGGTTGGTCGGCGCCTCACGGGACTTGGCGCCCTTGAAGGCTTCGAACAGGTGCTTGGGGATGATCATCCCGGTCGCGCCACAGAAGGGGGCCGACCAGAACGGGGTGGGGTTCTTGAAGACGATCTTGACGGTGTGGTTGTCGAGCTTGTCGATGCGCGCGATGTCCTTGTAAGGGCCGGCGGTGACCGCCGCCGTGGCGGGGTCCGAGACGTACTCCCAGTTGAAGATGACGTCGTCGGCGCTGAAGGGCTTGCCGTCCTGCCAGGTCACGTTCTTCTTGAGCCGCCAGGTGACGGAGAGGCCGTCCTTCGTGACCATGCCGTTCTGAAGGCTTGGGACCTCCGCGGCGAGGAACGGCACCAGGTTGCCCTCAGGGTCGTAGGAGCCCAGCGGCTCGTAGAACACCCGGGAGGCGATCTGGTCCTTGGTCCCGACGGCGAAGTGCGGGTTGAGGAGCGTGGGCGCCTGCCAGAGCAGGATCTTGACTGGCCCGCCGCCGCCCCGCTTGGCCGGGGTGAAGGCCGGGGATTTCGGCTGGGCCTGGGCCACCCCCGCCGAGGCCAGCATCTGGGCCGCCATGGGCGCGGTGAGCCCGAGCCCGACCATCGTCTGGATGAACACCCGCCGGCTCAGCCTCCCTGCCTCGACCTCCCGGATCAGTGCTCGAAGCCCGTGCTCGTCCATGAAGGGCCTCCTTTGTTGCGCTTCTTATAGGCTTCCGGGGTTCGCGTGTCAAGCGGCTGCCGTCCGGATCAGAGCGCCTTAAGGACCGCGTCGCCGACCTCCCGGGTCGTCGCGCTCCCTCCGAGGTCCCGGGTCTTCACGGTCCCCTTCGCCAGGACCTCGCCGACCGCGCACGGCTCGGGTTCAGGGCCCTATGATATGCTGGCAACTGCCCGCTGGGAATAGACGATCCCGTCCGATTGTTCTCTGGGGTGAGGACACGTGGAGAGCCACTCGCGCCGCCGCGAATTCGAGGATCAGGCGCTGGTCTACCTGGACCGCGTCTTCCACCTGGCGCTCAGGCTCACCCGGAACCGGACGGAGGCTGAAGACCTCGCTCAGGAGACGTACCTGCGGGCCTTCAAGCACTTCGACCAGTTCGATCCGGGCACCAACTGCCGGGCGTGGCTCTTCGCGATCCTCCGAAACGCCTTCGTCAACCAGGTGAAGCGCCAGGGGCGGGAAGTCCTTGGGCTGGACGAGGGCGAGCTGGAACGGCTGGAGGCGGACGTGCTGGACGGGGCTCGAACGATCGAAAGCCCGGAGGAGGAGCTGCTGAGGCGGGTCGTGGGCGCCGATCTCGTCGCGGCGCTCGACCGCCTGCCGCTCATCTTCCGCGAGGTGGTGGTGCTGGCCGATGTGGAGGAGTGCTCGTACAAGGAGATCGCCCAGGTCTGCGGGGTCCCCATGGGAACGGTGATGTCCCGCCTCTCCCGCGGGCGCCGCCTCCTTCGACGGTGGCTTGAGCGGCTCGCCCGCGAGCGGCAGGGGCTCAGGAGCGCGCGATGAACTGCCAGGAACTCCGGGCCTGCCTGGGCGCCCACCTCGACGGCGAGCTGGAGCTGTCCCTCTCGCTCGCGGCGGACGAGCACCTGGCCTTCTGCATGGCCTGCCAGTGGGCCTACGCTAGGGAGCGCGAGCTTCGGACGCTCCTGCGGACACGCGTCCCCCGGGAAGGGGCGCCGGCCGCTCTCAGGGAGAGGATCCAGGGGGCGCTTCGGAGGGCGGAAGGGGCGGAGCGCCGGGGCGCCGCGCGCCGGTGGGCCTATTGGGCCGTCCCGGCGGCGGCCCTGGTGGTGCTCGCGCTCGGCCTCGGGGTCTGGCAGCGGAGCGCGCCGCCGCCCGTGGTGGCCGAGCTGGTCGCCAAGCACGTGATGTACTCCCGTCTCGACGCCCCGGCGGAAATCGTGAGCGCGAGCCAGGAGACCGTGGCGGGCTGGTTCAAGGGGCGGGTCCGCTTCGACGTGGCAGTGCCCGACTTCAGCCCGTCGGGGATTCGCCTGGTCGGGGGTCGGCTCGCGGAGCTCTCCGACCGGCAGGTGGCGTACCTCCTCTACGAGAAGGGGCGGAACCTCATCTCGCTCTTCGCGTTTCCCAGCCAGGGACTCGCGCTCACGAGCGGCGGCTGGGCCCGCGTCGGCGACGGCCGGTTCTACGTCGCGAAGGTGAACGGCGCCGAGGTGGTTGTGTGGAACCAGGGCCCGCTGGCCTACGCGCTCGTGTCCTCGCTGGATCGCGAAGCGCTCCTCGAGTGCGCCGATACCGTCTGGCGGCTGGTCGGGTCGCGGCCGCTGCCTGGCGCCTGATATTTCCCTCACGTATACTACCGTCATGCGAATCGTTCCCGGCGCGCTCCTTTGCGCCCTCGCGCTGCTCCTCGCGCCCCGCGACGCGCCGGCCCAGGACCTCTACAAGTCGCTCGACCTGATCCGTCCGAGCCGCGCTCAGGCCGCGAAGGAGTTCAGCGTTCCCGCTCTGGACGGCAAGACCCTGCGCCTCGCCGACTACAAAGGACAGGTGCTCTTCCTGAACTTCTGGGCTACGTGGTGCCCGCCGTGCAAGGAGGAGATGCCGGCCATGGAGCGCCTGTACCAGCGCTACAAGGGCCAGGGCTTCGCCGTCCTGGCGGTGTCGGTGGACGCCGAAGGCGCGCCGGTCGTGACCCCCTTCGTCAAGGAACACAAGCTGACCTTCCCCATCGGGCTCGATCCCAAGATGGCGCTGGCGGAGCGGTACGGGGTGCGGGCCCTCCCCACCAGCTTCCTTGTGGACAGGAAAGGCACGCTCGTGGCGCTGGCCCTCGGGCCCCGGGAGTGGAACGGCAAGCCGGCCCACGCCCTGATCGAATCCCTCTTGCGATGATGGGGATCCCTCGGTGAGCCTCGGCGAATCGCTCGGCGTGGTCGTTGCCTTCAGCGCGGGCCTCCTCTCCTTCCTCTCCCCCTGCGTCCTGCCGCTCTTCCCCTCCTATCTCTCGTTCATCACCGGGATGTCGGTGGACCGCCTCACCACCGATGTGAGCGGAGGAGCGCGGCGCCGGGTCATCCTCCACTCGCTGGCCTTCATCGTCGGCTTCTCGTTCGTCTTCGTCGCACTGGGCGCCTCCTTCAGCGCGGCCGGCCAGTTCCTCCTGGATTACCGCCAGTGGATCCGCATCGGGGGCGGGCTCCTCATCATCGTCTTCGGGCTCTACATCGCGGGAATCCTCAACATCGGCCTCTTCGGCCGCACAAGGCAGATCGAGATCAAGACCAAGCCTGCGGGCTACGCCGGGACCTTCGCGGTCGGGATTACCTTCGCCATCGGCTGGACGCCGTGCGTGGGGCCCATCCTGGGGTCGATCCTGTCCCTGGCCGGGACGGCCGAGACCATCCGAACGGGCGTCGGCCTGCTCCTGGCCTACTCGGCGGGGCTGGCCCTGCCGTTCTTCCTCTCCTCCCTGGCGCTCGGGGGATTCTTGAGGTTCTTCCAACGCTATCGGGCGGCCATGCCGGTGGTCGAGCGCGTGGCGGGGGTCTTCCTCCTCGTCGTCGGCCTGCTCGTCGTCACCAACTACTTCGTCATCTTGAACTCGTACGCCATCAGCCTCACGCCCCAGTGGCTGCTCAAGCGCCTGTAGCGGCGACCCGGATTCGCGTCCGCGTGCCCGCCACCTCGGCGAATTTGGGGCCGGGCTTCGACGTTCTCGGCCTCGCCCTGGCCCTGCACAACGAGGTCACCCTCGAGCCCCACACGGGCGTCGCCGTCTCGGTCGAAGGGGAAGGGGCCGACCACCTCGAGCGCGACGAGCGCAACGTCGTGGTCCGCGGCGTCAGGGCCGTGTACCAGCGGCTCGGGCGTCCGTTCCCAGGGATCAAGGCGGCGTGCGTCAACCGCATCCCCACCGCGCGCGGGCTCGGCTCCAGCGCCGCCGCGTGGCTGGCGGGCATCGTGGGAGCCAACGCGCTCCTGGGGAGCCCGCTGGATCGCGATACGCTCCTTCACCTGGCTGCCAGCGGGGAGGGGCACCCGGACAACGTCGCCGCGGCCCTGCTCGGCGGGCTGACCGTGGCCTGCTGGAGCGAAGGGCGCGTCGTCGCCGTCTCGCTCCCCGTGCCGCGGCAAATCCGCTGGGTGGTCCTGATTCCGGAGGTGCGCGCGTCAACGGCCGAGGCCCGGGCGATCCTGCCCGAGACTGTTTCCCGCGCGGACGCGGTCTTCAACCTCCAGCGCGTGAGCCTGCTCCTCGCGGCCCTCCGGGATGGCAGCGCCGATCTCCTCGCCGTGGCGATGGAGGATCGGCTGCACCAGCCGTACCGATGTCGCCTCTTCCCGTGGATGGAGCGCGTCGCGGCCGCGGCCCGGTCGGCCGGAGCGGCCGGATGCGTGCTGAGCGGGGCCGGCCCCTCGCTGCTCGCCGCCGTGGACGGCGGCGCCGAGCGCGTGGCTCGGGCGATGGAGTCGGCGCTCGCCGAATCGGGGGTGCGCGGCCGCGCGGTGGTGCTGGAGGTGGACTCCGCCGGGACCGTCTGGGAAGCGGCCTGAAGAACCCCCTTGACGTCCCTGCCGGCCCCTGCTAACGTTCGGGGAAAATTTCGCCGTCTGCGCGACAGGACTATCCACTCAGCCGTATTCGCGCTCATGAGGTCTGGCGCCCTTCCCGCCTTTGCGGCTTCCCGTGTCTGACTGTTCGAGTTTGCCCTGCGATTGAGTGGCTCCGGCGTCCGGGGAGGTGAGACCCGAGTCATCCCGACCCGTCCAGAGGGACCGAGTGGAACCCGTTCATTGTCAGAGGGAGAGACGCGGATGGAATTCCAGGACAAGGTGCTGACGTGCAGGGAGTGCGGGAAGGAGTTTCTCTTCTCAGCGGGCGAGCAGGCGTTTTACGCGGAGAAGGGATTTCAGCATCAGCCCTCTCGCTGCAAGGACTGCCGCGGGGCCCGGCGGCCAGCCGGGGCCGGCGAGGGAGGCGCGGGGGGAGAGCGCACGCTCTACGCCGCGGTCTGTTCGGCGTGCGGCAAGGACACCCAGGTGCCCTTCAAGCCCACTCCCGGCAAGCCGGTCTACTGCCGCGACTGCTACGCCAAGCGCGGCGGCCGCGCCGGCCAGCGAAGCCCCATGGTCCTGGACTCCTAGGCCTCGGGGGCGCGCCCGCCGATCATCTCCTCTCCGAGTCCGCCGAGACTTGACTCCCATTCGGCGGCAGGGGTACCATGGGGCGTGATCAAAAGCGATCGGTGGATCAAGCGCATGGCCCTCGACAAGGGGATGATCACGCCGTTCGAGGAGGGTCAGGTCCGAAAGGGCGTGATCTCCTACGGGCTGTCCTCGTACGGCTACGACATCCGGATCTCCGACGAGTTTAAGATCTTCACGAACATCAACACCACCATCGTGGATCCCAAGAGCTTCGATCCGCGCTCCTTCGTGGATTTCAAAGGCCCGGTGTGCGTCATCCCGCCGAACTCGTTCGCCCTCGGGCGGTCGGTGGAGTACTTCAAGGTCCCGCGGAACGTGATGACCCTCACAGTCGGGAAGTCCACGTACGCGCGCTGCGGGATCATCACCAACGTGACCCCGTTCGAGCCCGAGTGGGAGGGGTTCGTGACGCTGGAGATCTCCAACACCACGCCGCTCCCTGCCAAGATCTACGC
The DNA here is from genome assembly GCA_016179965.1 of Candidatus Rokuibacteriota bacterium. GTDB lineage: Bacteria > Methylomirabilota > Methylomirabilia > Rokubacteriales > CSP1-6 > CSP1-6. The sequence goes on from JACPCF010000011.1 coordinate 37,835, forward strand.
CCAGGAGGGCATCGCCCAGGTGCTCTTCTTCGAGTCCGATGAGACCTGCGCGGTCTCGTATGCCGACCGCCAGGGGAAGTACCAGGGCCAGCAGGGGATCGTGCTGCCGACGGTCTAGCCCTGGAGCGGCCCCCGCGGGGGCCAGGAGGCGGTGAGTCCCATGGCAGAACAGAAGCGAAAGGTCGAACGGCCCAAGGGTCCCTCCGAGGGCGAAGGCGGCAGCGCCAATCCCGAGGTCGCCAAGAAGGGGAAGAAGATCAAGGAGGACCTCGACAAGCTCCTGGACGAGATCGACGACATCCTCGAGGAGAACGCCGAGGAGTTCGTGAAGAGCTACGTCCAGCGCGGAGGCCAGTAAGCCGGTGCCGATCTACGAGTACCGCTGCCCCCGGTGCGGGCAGCAGTTCCAGAAGCTGGTGTACGGGCAGGCTGCCGTCGCTTGCCCGTCCTGCCAGAGCCCCGACGTGCGGCGGACCCTGTCGATCTTCGGGATCCGCGGGGGCTCGGGGCCCGTCGCGTCAGAGGGAGGCGGCGGGGCCTGCTGCGGCGCGGGGGGATGCGGGTGTCACTGAGCCCGCCACGGCCCGAGGGCCGGACCGTCGAGGGGCCCAGGCGGCCCCTTTTTACTTTTCACTGAGACGCTGACGTGCTTCGGCGGATCGCCGTCGCCCTCGCTGCCACTCTCGTCCTCACCGCGTTGACCCTCCTGGGTCGCTTTGCCTGGGGCGGGCCGTTCCCCCCCGAGCAGATGGCGGAGATCCTGTTCGCGAATATCCCCGTTTGGGCCTTTACCCCGCTCTTCCGCCTCTTCGGCTACAGTTCCAAGTACTGGGCCTTCGCGGCGATGGTGGGCCTACACCTCCTCCTCTGGACCGGCGCGGGGGCGTGGCTGCACGACACGGGGTGGCGGATGCGGCTCGCGGGGCTGGCCGGCCTGCTGGCATTCGCGCTGATCTTGCTCCCGCTCGGCGGGGCCGGGTGGTTCGGTGCGGGTTTGCCTGCCGGCGCGGTGGGCTCGGTCGCTACGCTTGTCGCAGCTGTCCTGCTTTATGGCGGGGTGCTGGCGCTGTCCAGCCGGGGCGGGCGAGCGACGGCCTCCGCACCGGATCGCCGGGACTTTGTGAGGACGGCGGCGTTCGCCCTGACAGCGACCTGGGGCCTGACCCTCCTCGGGAGCTTCTGGGCCCGCGCGCTCGCCGCTGCCGACGATCTCTGGAGGGCCGTGGTCGGGCTTCCGCCGGAGATCATGCCGGTGGGGAAATTCTACACGGTTTCCAAGAACATCTTCGACCCCGCCCTGACTGCGGCCAAGTGGAGCCTCGAGGTCAAGGGCCTGGTGGAGCGGCCGTACAGGCTGACCTACGCCGAGCTGAAGGCTTTCCCGTCGGTCACCCAGTCCGCGACGCTCATGTGCATCTCTAACGAGGTGGGCGGGGACCTGATCGGCAACGCCCAGTGGAAGGGGGTTCGCCTCAAGGACCTCCTGGCCAGGGCGGGTATCAGGCCCGCCGCCGTCGAGGTCATCCTGCGCGCCGCCGACGGCTACTCGGATTCGTTCCCGCTCAAGAAGGGGCTCGAGGACGGGGTGCTCGTGGTGTATGAGATGAATGGGGCGCCCTTGGTCAAAGAGCACGGAGCGCCGGCCCGCGTGATCGTTCCGGGGATCTACGGGATGAAGAACGTCAAGTGGGTCACCTCCGTGGAGCTGGCCGACTACGACTACAAGGGGTACTGGGAAGTCCGTGGGTGGTCCGACGAGGCGATCTACAAGACCATGTCGCGGATCGACGTGCCGACCGGGCCGCTCAAGGCCGGCGAAGGGGCTTACATGGGGGGCGTTGCCTTCGCCGGCGACCGCGGGGTACGTGGCGTCGAAGTCTCGGTGGACGGTGGAAAGACCTGGCAGAAGGCGGTCGTCAAGTCCCCGCTGGGCCCCTTCACGTGGGTTCTCTGGGCGCTGCCGTGGACGCCGCCCGCTCCCGGCACCTATACCCTCACGGTCCGGGCGACCGAGAAGAACGGCACGGTACAGACGGCCGAGGTCCGACCCCCGCTCCCGGATGGCTCCTCGGGCTGGCACTCGGTCACCGTGCGGGTGGGGTGAGTCGGCCATGGACCTGAGGCAGCTCGAGATCTTCGTGAAGGTGGCGGAGCTCGGCTCCTTTTCCAAAGCCGCCGAAGCGCTCTTCCTCACCCAGCCGACCGTGTCGGAGCACATCCGGGCCCTGGAGGAGGAGCTGGGCATCCGACTTCTCGACCGCCTGGGGCGTGGGGCCGCTCCCACCAAAGCCGGACAGTTGCTGGTCGGCTATGCGCGACGGATTCTCGAGCTCCATCGCGAGGCGCGCCAGGCGCTGGACCAATTCCAGGGACGGATGAGTGGCGAGCTGGTGGTGGGCGCGAGCACCATCCCCGGCGAATACGTCCTCCCGGCGCTCATCGGGCGCTTCAAGGAGAAGTACCCGGACATCGCCATCTCGCTCCTGATCGGCGACACTCAGCGGGCGGTGGACTGGCTCCTCGAAGGACGCGTGGAGGTCGCGGTGGCGGGGGCTCAGATCCCGCACCGCGCCCTCCAGTACCGGGAGCTGATGCCCGACGAGCTCGTGCTCGTCGTGTCCGCCGCGCACCCCTGGCACGGGAAGAAAACGGCAACCCTGGAGGAGGTCCGGGCCGAGCCCCTCATCGTCCGGGAGCGGGGCTCGGGCTCCCGCCACGCCCTGGAGCGCGCCCTGGCCGAGGTTGGCCTCGACCTCTCCGCCTTCCGGGTCGTGGGCGAGATGGGCTCGACCCAGGCGATCAAGCAGGCGGTCAAGGCCGGGGTCGGGATCTCGCTCATTTCCAAGCGGGCGGTGGCCGAGGAGTGCCAGCACGGGATCCTCCACTGCGTCAAGGTGAAGGACCTGCGCTTCAGCCGCGCGTTCTACCTGGTCACCAACACCACCCGCACCCGCTCGCCGCTGGCGGAAGCCTTCCTGGCGTTCCTCGTTTCCGAATCGCCCTAGCGGAGGCGCGCATGACCCTCGGAAGACTCGGCCTTGTCGTCGCACTCATCTTCGGCGTCCTCGTGGCGACGGTTTCGGTCCAGGCGCAGCAGACGGGGAAGGTGTACCGGATCGGCCTGCTCCTGCCGGGGGCGCAACCCACGACGCCCGACTGGAAGCAGCGATCCCCGCTCTTTCAGCCGTTCTTCCAGGGGCTCAGGGAGCTCGGCTGGGTAGAGGAGCAGAACATCAGCACGGAGTTCCGATGGGCGGAGGGCAAGACCGAGCGATTGCCCGACCTCGCGGCCGAGCTGGTTCGGCTCAAGGTTGACCTGATCCTGACGCTCTCCTACCCGGCGGCCCTGGCAGCCAAGCAAGCGACCACGACGATCCCCGTCGTGATCATGGGGGCCGGGGATCCTGTTGGCACGGGCCTGGTCCAGAGCCTCGCTCGGCCTGGCGGCAACATCACCGGGCTTTCGGAGCAGGCGACCGAGCTCAGCGCGAAACGAGTGGAGCTCCTCAAAGAGACTGTTCCCACGCTTTCCCGCTTGGCCGTCCTCTGGAACGCCGGGGATGCCGGGATGACGCTCAGGATGGGGGCCATTCGGGTCGCGGCCCGGGTCCTGGGCGTGACCGTTCGACCGCTGGGTGTACAGGAGCGCAATGATCTCGAGACGGCGTTCGTGGCGATGACCCAGGAGCGACCCGAGGCGCTCTTCGTGGTCTCCGACATATTTGTGAACATTCACCGGCGCCGCATCCTGGACTTCGCGGCGAAGAACCGGCTGCCGGCGATGTACGAGCACGGATTCTACGTGGACGACGGAGGGCTCATGTCCTATGGGCCCAGCCTCGTTGACACGATCAAGCGCTCCGCGTTCTTCGTGGACAAGATCCTGAAGGGCGCCAAGCCCGCCAACATCCCCGTCGAGCAGCCCACCCGCTATGACTTTGTGCTCAACCTCAAGACCGCGAAGGCTCTCGGCCTGTCGTTCCCCCAAGCTGTTCTCATCCGCGCGGACAAAGTGATCGAGTGACCCGGTAGCAGATGGCGGAGGTTCTCACAGTATCGCTGTGCCCGATCACTCGGCCCGGGAGTGATTGGGAATTCCGATTTGTGTCGGCCTCGATCCCCCTCTACCCTGAATCCAGTTCCCTCCAGGGTTCGTCCAAACGGCATCAGACGTGGAAAGGGGGTGACCGCCTGTGGCTGACACGAAACCGACTGCCCCGGCCTCCGGGAAGCAGATCCGCCTGACCAGCTACGCGTCCTGCGCCGGTTGAGCCTCCAAGATGGGGCCCGGCGAGCTCCACGACGTGCTGACCGACCTCCGGCGCAACGGTCACCCCGACCTCCTGGTAGGGCTGGCCCGGCGTGACGACGCCGCGGTCTATCGCATCAGCGATGAGGTCGCCATCGTGGAGACCGTGGATTTCTTCCCGCCCGTCGTGGACGACCCGTACACCTACGGCGCCATCGCGGCCGCCAACGCCATGTCCGACGTCTACGCCATGGGCGGTCAGGTGCTCTTTGCCCTCAACGTGGCGGGGTTTCCCCGCGACTTCCCGAAGGAGGTTATCACCCAGATTTTCCGGGGCGGTGCCGACACGGTGGCCGAGGCGGGGGGGGTCGTGGCCGGCGGCCATACGGTAGTGGACGCCGAGCCCAAGTACGGCCTCTGCGTCACCGGCCGCGTCCATCCGGGGAAGATCTCCATCAAGGGCGGTCTCCGAGCGGGCCACCGCCTCTTCCTGTCCAAGCCGCTGGGCACGGGCGTCATCGCCACGGCGGCCAAGGAAGACGCCTGCGGCCCCGACGTTCTCCAGGGGGCGGTCGCGAGCATGCTCAGGCTGAACCGCGTGGCCGCGGAGGTCCTCCAGGCCCTGGAGGTCCGCGGCGCGACCGACATCACCGGCTTCGGCCTGCTGGGCCACGGGGCGGAGATGGTGGAAGCCTCCGGCGCGGGGCTCCTGGTGGAGGCCTCCAGGCTCCCCGTCCTCGACGGCGCGCTGGCCCTGGCTGAAAAAGGCCATCTCTCCGGGGGCATGAAGCGGAACCGCCGCTACCTCGAGTCAACTCTCGGGGCCAGGGGCCACCTCATGATTGCCCCGGCCCTTTCTCCGGGGCTGATCAGCCTCCTCTTCGAGTCCGAAACCTCCGGCGGGCTCCTGTTCTCAGTTCCCTTGGAGCGGGCAGACGGCGTCATCGAACGGTTCAGAAAGCGCGGCGAACGCTGCTGGGAGATCGGCGAGGTCACCGCCGAGCCCACCATCCGGGTCGTCTAGCCGCGCTCGCTTCGCTCATCGAATCTCTCTATTCGAGTCCTCCCATCTCATCGGACATACCGATTTGTGTTCCTGGCGAATCTCTATAGGATGAAGGCGCGTCTCAAGGACCGGAAATGAGCAGCGCCAGAGCCCTCCACTTCGTCACGCTCAATCGGTACGCCCTGGGTCTGACCGTCCTGGGGCTGATCTTCGTCGGCGGCCTCTACTACGTGAAGTGGAGCCCGTACTATCACGGGACGTTCGTGGCCGCGACCCAGCATTCCATCGGCGCCTCGATCGTCTCGGGTAGCGAGGCCGCCCCGCCGTCGCCGTCGCTGGAAGCGGCTCTCGGCTATGCCTGGGCGTACGGCAAATCCATCTGGCAGGCGATGGTCCTGGGCCTCGTGCTCGGCGCCGGGGTGCAGGCGCTGGTGCCGCACGACTGGCTGGCCCGGCTCTTCGGCGGCATGCGCTTCAAGGCGGTCGCGCTGGCAGGCCTCGCGTCCATCCCGTCGATGATGTGAACCTGCTGTGCCGCCCCAGTGGCGCTGGGGCTCAGGAGGGGCGGCTGTTCCATCGGGGCCTCGCTCGCCTACTGGCTCGGGAACCCGATCCTCAACCCGGCGACCATGGTCTTTATGGGCTTCGTCCTGGGCTGGCACTGGGTCGGGCTCCGACTGGTGGCCGGTGTGGCACTGGTGTTCGGCGTCGCGTACCTCGTCGAACGGCTCGTCGGGCTCGAGTCGGTCGCCGCCGATACCGAGCAGCGGGCGGAGCGAGCGGCAGGGGCCGTGGTTCGACCGGGCTCGATCTGGGCGCGGTGGCTGGCGGCGCTGTGGCAGTTGGCCGTGGGCCTCATCCCGGAATACGTCGTCCTGGTCCTTCTGCTCGGCGCGTCCCGCGCGTGGCTCTTCCCGGCTGTGGGCCCGGAGGCGACCGGCATTCTCTGGACGCTCGGTCTCGCGCTCGCGGGGACGCTCTTCGTCATTCCGACGGCCGGAGAGATTCCGATTGTGCAGACGCTGATGACGTTCGGCCTCGGGGTGGGTCCTGCCGCCGCCCTGATGACGACGCTGCCGCCGGTCAGCCTGCCGTCGCTGGTGATGCTTGCCAGGGTCGTTCCCCTGAAGGTCTTGGCGTTCGTGGCCGGCGCGGTCATCCTCCTGGGGGTGCTGAGCGGAGCGACCGCGGTGACCCTCGGGTTCTGAGCGACCGATCGAGTCGCCCCCGCGGCTGGCTTCTACGGGACGTTGCGTTGGCGGAGAAATGAGAGCAGGCGGTCCTTGAGCTCGGGGGGGATGTCGGTCTCTTTCAGCTGCCGGGCGGCCTTGACCGTTCCCTTGTAGGTGTTCACGAAGGCGATGCAGGGGGCGCAGCCCTCCAGGTGAGCCTGGAGCCTGCAGGTCGTCACGGAGTCGAGAGTGCCGTCCAGGTAGTCGGCCAGCAGGCTGACGATGTCCCGACACCGACAGTCGGACGGCGGCTTTGCCATCCCCGTGTTCGATCCCTCCTGAATTTCCAACACCTTACCACGGCCTCCCGAAGTTCGGCAACGCGCCGCCCCCGGGAATAACCTCACCTCTTCAGATGTTTTCGGTGCAAGGAGGATTCCAGAAAGGGGGACACTTTATGAAGGCGATGTGTCGAGTCGGGCTGGTGATGGTGCTGGCCCTGACGGTGGTGGCGGCGCCGGCCTGGGCCCAGAAAGTGACCGGCAAGCCCGTCACGGTGACGGGTCGGGTGGTTGACAATGTGTGCATCTGGCCCGCGGGGCTCAAGGGGGAGAGCCACCGGGAATGCGCGATCGGCTGCGACAAGGCCGGGGTGCGGATGGCCCTCCTGGACGAGAAGGCCAACGTGCTCTACACGATCATGGCCGACGCGCCCTTCAAGGACCCCAACGCCCCGCTGCGCGACCACTTCGAGCGGATGGTGACGGTGAAGGGAACCCTTTACACGGCCCCGGGCGGTCAGAAGATCCTGGCAGTTCAGGAGGTGAAGACGGCAGCCGCGGCTCAGCCGTGCGCAGCCAAGCAGCCCTGCGCCGCCAAACAACCGTGCGCGGCCAAGCAACCCTGCGCGCCGAAAAAGTAAGAGGATAGAATAGGGGGCGATGGTTCTCTTCCGTCGCCCCCTCTTTTTTCCCCTCGTCCTCTCCCTCGTGCTCCTCCTCTCGGGGGCCGAGGCTCAGAAGCCGTGGACTGAGACCGACCAGCTCGACTTCCTGCGCCGGCACTGGTCGCGCCCCATCCCGCCCCAGGGAAAGCCGCCCGCCCGCTTCAGCCCCCTCGAGGCCTCGCTGCTCCCCGCGAGCTGCGGCACCTGTCATCCCGCCCAGTTCGCAGACTGGAAGGAGAGCCTCCACGCCAGGAGCATGGGGCCCGGCGTGAAGGGACAGCTCGTCGAGATGCTCGCCGGCGACACGGAATCGGCCCTCGGGTGCTACGCTTGCCACGCGCCGCTCAGCGAGCAGCAGGAGAAGGTCGCGGGGCGAAAGGGCGGGTTCGCCCCCAACCGGGCGTTCGATGCCACGCTCCAGGCTAGTGGGCTGGCCTGCGCGGCCTGCCACGTGCGCTCGCACCAGCGCTTCGGGCCGCCCAAGCGCGACGGATCCCTCGCGAGCGAGCTTCCGCGCGAGCGCCTTCCCCACAACGGCGTGACCCGGACGCCCGCCTTTCTCCGGGCGGAGTTCTGCAAGGATTGCCACCAGTTCTCCCCGGACGGCTTCGCCCTGAACGGCAAGCTCCTGGAGAACACCTACGAGGAGTGGAAGGCGAGCCCGTTCGGCCGGGCCGGCGTCCAGTGCCAGGAGTGTCACATGCCCGATCGTCGTCATCTCTGGCGGGGGATCCACGACCCCGAGATGGTGCGCTCGGGAGTCAGCGTCGGCTTTTCCACCGACAGGGAGCGCTACGCCGTGGGCGACACGGTGGTGGCCACCCTCACGCTCACCAACAGCAAGGTCGGCCACTCCTTCCCGACGTACGTGACGCCCCGCGTGGTCGCGTCCGCGGAGCTGGTGGACCGATCGGGGCGGGTCCTGCCGGGGAGCCGTCAGGAAAAGATCGTTGGGCGGGAGGTCACGCTGGACCTCACGCGCGAGGTCTCCGACACGCGCCTGGCTCCGGGTGAGAGCCTGACCTTCCAGTACCGGCAGCGGCTGTCGAGCGCGGGGCTCACGTTGAGGGTTGCGGTCACCGTCCATCCCGACCACTTCTACGTCCGGTTCTTCGAAGCCCTCCTGTCCGGCGGGGCGGGGAAGGGGACCGCCCAGGTGCGAGAGGCCCTGCGGGCTGCGCGCAGCTCCCCCTTCGCCGTCTTCGTCAAGGAAGTGCCCCTCACCTGAGAATCGCGGAGGTCTCCTATGCGCGTGCTGTCGTTGCCGACCATTGTCCTTGGCGGCGTTCTGCTCGCCCTCCCCGTCCAGGCCCAGGACGGCAAGGTCACGCTGATCTCCAAGGCGCCGTTTGCCAAGGTGGCGGAGGCGCTCGAGAAGGCCGTCGGGGACCACACGATGGCGTTGGTCTGCCACGCCAATGCCCAGCAGGGCGCGGCGGCGCGCGGCGTCAAGATCGCCGGGAACCAGGTCTTCATGGTCTTCCGCAACGACTTCGCCGTTCGAATTCTGGCCGCCGCGCCGGAGGCCGGGTTCGAGGCCCCGATCCGCCTCTACCTCTACGAGAATCGGGACGGCACCGCCACGTTGACCTACGTGAAGCCGTCCGCGGTGTTCAGGGCCTACCCGCAGCCGGAGGTGGGCAAGGTGGCCGCAGATCTCGATCCCATTTTCGAGAGGATCGTGAGCCAGGCGCTCGCGGCCCGGTGACCGCCCTCGGCCTCTCGGCGTCACTCCTTCTCGTGCTGGGCGTCGGCGCGGCGTTCGCGAGTGATCTCCGGTGCCCCGACCCCTCGCGGATGGTCCTGATCGCCGCGGGGCCGTTCTGGATGGGGAGCGACGAGCGCGAGCGCGATCTCGCGCGCTCGTTGTCGGGCGAGGTGGTGCGGGCGGCCCGGTGGTTCGACGCCGAGCTGGCGCGCCGGGAGGTGACCCTTCCCGCCTACTGTCTCGACCGCTCTCTCGTGAGCCAGAGCGATTACGCAACCTTCGTCCGAGCCACCGGCCACACCCCGCCCTGGATCACTCGCGCCGAGTACGAGACGCAGGGCTTCCTCGTCCACGATTACGATCGGACGTGGACGCGCTTCCTCTGGCGCGACAACCGGCCGCCCGCGGGGTGGGAGGATCATCCCGCCGTCCTCGTGAGCGCCCTCGACGCGGAGGCCTATTGCCGCTGGCGCCGGCTCCGGCTTCCCAGCGAGGCGGAGTGGGAGAAGGGCGCCCGCGGCACCGACGCGCGACCCTTTCCCTGGGGAGAGCGGTGGGACGCCGATCGCTTGAACAGCGCCGAGCGGGGTCCGGGTCATACGACGCCGGTCACCCGGTACGAGAGCGGGATCAGCCCCTTCGGCCTCTTCGACCCTGTGGGCAACGTCTTCCAGTGGACCGCCACGGCCGCGGGGGCGCGGGGCCGGCGCGTCGTCAAAGGCTGCGCCTGGGACGACGAGGCCGGTCTCTGCCGTCCGGCCTTCCGCCACACCCGGCCGGCAACCAGCCGCCACATCCTGATCGGCTTCCGCTGCGCGCGGATGCCGTCGTGACGTCCGGCTGAGATCGGGCGGTTGCCTTCGGGCAGTCTCGCGTGTACCCTGGAGCAACGCCATGCGCCTCGCCCTCCTGACCCCCTTCGACTTCCCCTCGGTCCGCGGCAACGCCATCACTGCCAACCGGATCGCGCGCGGCCTGAGAGCGCGAGGCGTGGAGCTCCAGGTCTGGGACTGCTCGGTCGTTCCCGACGCCCAGGTGGAGCGCGAGGTGCAGACCTATCGTCCCGCGCTCGTCCACGCCTTCCACGCCTTTCGGGTCGGGCCGCTGGCCCTGAGGCTGGCGCGGGCGCTCGAAGTCCCGCTGGCTGTGACGATCACGGGGACCGACGGCAACCACGATCTATTCGATCCCGACCGAGCCCAGACCGTCCGCCGGGTTCTGGAGGGCGCCTCGATCGTGACGGTCTTCCACGACACGATGCTGACGAAGATTTCGAGCGGCCTGCTGGACCTCCCCGCCAAGATCATCGTGATCCCTCAGAGCGTCTCGTTCGAGGACGGCCCGCCCTATCCTCTCGCCGGACGACTCGGCCTGTCCGGGGGTGAGGTCGTGTTCCTCTTTCCGGCCGGCATCCGGATGGTGAAGAACCCGCTCTTCCCGCTGGCTCCTCTCGACCGAGTGGTGCCGCGCTTCCCCCACCTCCACCTGGTCTACGCCGGGCCGATCCTGGATCCCGAGGAGGGCGAGCGTCTGCTGAAAGCGCTCACGGGGCGGGGGTGGGCCGCTCACCTGGGGACCGTGCCTCACAGCCAGATGCGGTCGCTTCTGGAAGCCTCCGACGTGGTGCTCAATTGCTCGCTCTCCGAGGGGGGCATGGCCAACTCGGTCCTGGAGGCCATGGCGTGTGGCCGGCCGGTCCTGGCGTCCGACATCGAGGGGAACCGCTCGCTCGTGGAGGATGGGGTCACCGGGTTGCTGTTCAGGGGGCCGGAAGAATTCGAAGCCAAAGCGGTCCGGCTCCTCGCGGATCCCGGGCTCCGGCGATCGCTGGGGCTGATGGGGCAGACGCGGATTCGCGCGCTCTACCCCCCCGAGCGGGAGCTGGAGGGCTACCTGGCCCTGTACCACCGACTGGTGCCGAGAGCAAAAATTGCCGTTCGCTGAGCAACCTGATAGGCTTAGCCTAAGGAGGCGCGCGACTCATGGGGAACGCTGGGCGGGTCGGGGAATTCGTCGAGGCGTTCGGGAACCTCAAGGCCGAAGTGGGCAAGATCATCGTCGGGTACGACGAGGTCGTCACGGACGTCCTCGTCGGGCTCTTCGCGGGCGGGCACATCCTGCTCGAGGGGGTGCCCGGGCTCGGCAAGACCCTCTTGATCAAAACGCTGGCCGCGGGGCTCGATCTCTCCTTTTCCCGGATCCAGTTCACCCCCGACCTCATGCCCGCCGACATCATCGGCACCAATATCATCCTGGAGGACGCCGACGGGCGGCGGCACTTCCAGTTCCAGAAGGGGCCGATCTTCGGCCACATCCTGCTCGCCGACGAGGTGAACCGCGCGACCCCGAAGACCCAGTCGGCGCTTCTGGAGGGAATGCAGGAGGGGAGCGTCACCGTGTCCGGGATTTCCCACCCGCTGCCCTCGCCGTTCTTCGTTCTGGCCACCCAGAATCCCATCGAGATGGAGGGCACGTACCCGCTCCCCGAGGCCCAGCTCGATCGGTTCCTCTTCAAGCTCCGCGTGACCTATCCGGCGCTGGAGGAGCTCAACGAGATCATCGATCGCACCACCCGCTCCCGGGAGACGGAGGTGCGGCGGGTCATGAGGGGCCCCGAAGTGCTGCGCTTCCGCGAGTTGGTCCGGGAGGTTCCCCTGGCGGCCCACGTGCGCGAGCTGGCCTCCCTCATCGTCATGGCCACCCACCCCCAGTGGGAGCAGGCCCCCGAAGCCACGCGGCGCTTCGTCCGCTACGGATCGAGCCCGCGGGGGGCGCAGGCGCTCGTGCTGGGCGGCAAGGTGCGCGCGCTCGCCCAGGGGCGGTACAACGTGAGCGTGGAGGACCTCAAAGCCGTGGCGCGGGCAGCGCTGCGGCATCGGATCATCCTGAACTTCGAGGGCGAGGCGGAAGGGGTGGATGTGGACGGTCTGATCGGCGACGTGCTGGACCAGGCGGAGGCGGCGAGCCGTCGGGGTAAGGAAGTGTTCTTACAGTAGGCCAGGGAGGGCCGATCATGGCGGATTCGGGCGTTCTCGAGCGTCTTGTCGCTCAGGTCGGCTGGCAGATCCGCCGCCGCCGCGCTGAGTTCTACGGGCTCCGCGGTCTGTTCTTTGGGGCGCTCCTCGGGCTGGTCCCGCTCCTTCTGAAAACTGCCGTGGGCTCGGCGGCCCCCCTCATCGCGTTGGGACTGGCTTTGGTCGGCGCCCTCGCCGGCGCGCTCCGGGGGATCGGCCTTCCGCTCCCGCCCCTCGATGCCGCCCGTCTCGCGGATCGGGCCTTGGCGCTTCAAGATCGGGTGGCGACGGCGCTCGAATGGGCGGGCCGCCCCGATCGAAGCCCGCTGGTTGATCTCCTGGTGGCGGACGTGACGGCCCGCCTGGAGGGTGTCGATGGCCGCGGCGTCGTCCCGCGCCGCTGGCCGCGCGAGTTGAAGTGGCTTCCTCTCCCCGCGGTCTTGCTGGTTGTCCTGGCCCTGGCCCCGTCGATTCCGCTTCCCACGGGGCGGCTGCCGGTCTTTTCGACCTCCGAGGACTCGGAAACCCCCGAAGAGCGCGCGGGAAAGATTCTCACCGACGAGCGCCCCAAGGCCGCCAAGCGCGAGCCGCTGCAGCGCGCCGAGATCCTGGAGCGGAACCTCTCCGCCCGGGGCGGCGCGACCGGCGGCAGCCAGCCGGGTGATCTCGCCGCCCTCTTCAAGGACACCGCCCTCGCGGCCCAGCGCCCCGACTTTCAGAGCTTCCTCAAGAAGGGCGACGAGCGGCTCCGGATGCTCGAGCAGGTCGATCGCCTTCCGGACCTGAAGCGGGATTTCACGCAGAGCCAGTACAAGATGATCTTTCAGAAGCGGAAAGAACTCTTCGGCGGCCTCCGCGCCGACCAGATCTCTCCCCAGAAGCTCCGTGAGCTGATGGAGGAGATGGAGCGGATGGGGCGCAAGGGCGGCAGCTGGGGCGGCGACATCGGGGAGGGCATGGAGGCGCTGGAATCGGGGCAGACCGACCGCGCCCTGGAAGCGATGGAGCGCGCGCTGTCGAAGATGCGGGCGATGGAGGAGCGCGGCCGGGGCGGGCGCGGGCTCCGGGGCGGGCGTGAGGAGCGCGGCCGGGGCGGGCGCGGCGCGGACCGGGGTGCGGGCGGGGGCGACATGGAGGCCGACTTCGGCGAGGGCGAGGGCCTCCTGCCGGGGAAGGGGAGGAACCCGACCCCCAAGGGCGACCCCACCGACCGCCTGCGCGCGAACCCCTTCGACGCCGGCGTCGAGGGCGAAAGCCGCTCGGGTCGGAAGGAAGGGTACGAGACGAACCTCCTCGGCAAGGGCACCAGCGTGCCCTCCCGCCTCCAGTACCTGGGGGTCTTCGGCCAGTACCGGAAGATGATGGAAGAGGCGATGGCCAGGGAGCAGGTCCCCCGGGACTATCAGTCGCAGGTGAAGGAGTACTTCGAGTCCCTCGAGGAGCGCCGCTAGTGGCGGGCCCGCTGACTTCGCCACGACCCACTTCGTGCGACCCATCCACTGGATGGGTCCCCCGCGCCAGGGACGGCCTTCGGCCATTGATCAGCGTCGGTCGTCGCCATTCCTTCGTGGGCACCCAGTCCCGCCGGAGGCGGGCTGGGTCGTTACGCCTCGGGCCGCACCCACCTTACGGTGGGTACCCGCCCTCGGGCCTTGTCTGGCTCGTCATGTGGCCCGCCATGGAGACGCCCTAGTGCCGGGCCAACCGGTGGCGGCGGAGCGGGGGCAGGACCTCCTCACTGGCGACTTCCTGGTCCAGCTGGAACGGCTCGCGCTGGTCTCCAAGCGGACCTTCCGCGGCCGGGTCAAGGGCGAGCGCAAGAGTCCCCACCGCGGCAGCAGCGTGGAGTTCGTGGACTACCGGCCGTACGGGGTGGGGGACGACCTCCGCTACGTGGACTGGAACATCTTCGGCCGGCTGGATCGGCTCTACCTGAAGCTCTTCGTGGACGAGGAAGACCTCTGCCTGCACCTGCTGCTGGACGCCTCGGCCTCCATGGACTTCGGCGCGCCGACGAAGCGCGAGTACGGGTGCCGCCTGGCAGCCGCGTTCGGCTTCGTGGCGCTCGTGAACTACGAGCGTGTTGGAATCGGGATCGTGCGCGATCGGGTGACGGAGGGATGGTCGCCGACCCGCGGGCGGACGCAGGTTCTTCCGTTCCTCGGCTTCCTGGGACGGGTGCGCGCGGGCGGCGCCACAGGGTTGAACGAGGGTCTGGCGAGCTACGCCCGGAAATGCCGGGACGCCGGCCTGGCGGTGGTGATTTCCGACCTGCTGGACCCGGGCGGGTACGAATCGGGACTGCGGGCGCTCCAGGAGCAGCGGTTCGACGTGCACATGGTCCACCTGCTGGCCCCCGAGGAAATGAACCCGTCCTTCAGCGGCGACCTGCGCCTGAGGGACGCCGAGACGGGTGAGGTGCGGGAGTTGACCTTCGATGGCGAGGCCCGTCGGAGCTATCGCCGGCGCCTCCAGGAGTTTCTCGACGCGGCCGAGCGGTTCTGCCGCTCCCGCGAGATCAGCTATCACCGCGTGACGACCGACACCCCGGTGGAGGAGTTCGTGCTGCGCCAGCTGAAGGGGCTCCTTCTCTTATGAGCGGCGCCGCCGTTCGAGCGCCTACCCGCGCAAGCGCGGGTACCCCGCCGGCGCAATCCTCAGGGGGGAGGTTCGGAAGGGCGGGTACCCGCGCCCGTAGGGCGTGGGTGCAGCCCCCCTCCGAGGTATGAGCTTCCTGTCGCCCCTCGCGTTCCTCCTCTTCGCCCTGTCCGTCCCGCTCCTGCTCCTGTACTTCCTGAAGGTGAGGCGCCGGGAGCAGAGCGTCTCGAGCCTCCTGCTCTGGGATCCGGCGCTCCGGGACCGCGAAGCCTCGGCCTTCTTCCAGCGCCTCCAGCGCGATCCTCTCCTGCTCCTCCAGCTCCTGGCGCTGCTGGCGCTCACGCTGGCCCTGGCGCGGCCCGCGGTGACCGTCAAGGGCCAGGGGGCCCAGCGGACGGTGCTGATCCTCGACACGTCGGCCTCCATGAAGGCCACCGACGTCCAGCCCTCGCGCTTCGTCGCTGCGCAGCGGGAGGCCCTGGCGTTTCTCGACCGGCTCCCCGCCGGCGCCGAGGTGATGGTGATCGAGGCGGGCATTCAGCCCCGGGTCCTCGTCCCCTTCTCGCGCGATCGCGAGGAGATCACGTCGGCCCTCAGGGTCCTCGAGCCCCGGGATCTCCCGAATCGGTTGAGCGAGGCGATTCGCACGGCGCGCGCGCTGACGGCCCAGGATCCCCGCGCGGAGATCCGGATCTTTACCGACGGGGCGCATACGGTTTCGAGCGCCGACGGCCGGGACGACCCCCGGGTGCACTGGACGGGGGTCGGACGGCGCGGTCGCAACGTGGGCATCACGAACCTGGCGATCCGGAAGACCTTCTATGGTGCCCTCGGCTACCAGGCGTTCGCGTCCGTCGTGAACTTTTCCGAGGAGCCCCAGTCCTTCACCTTCACCCTCGACGTGGACGACCAGACGATCGCCGAGCAATCCCTCACCCTGGATCCCCATGTGCGCCGGTCCGTGGTGGTCCCGTTCAGTCACGAGGGCGCGGGCGTGGTGCGGGCGCGGCTCGGCATCGCCGACGACCTGAGCGCCGACAACACGGCCTACGCCGTCATCCCGCCCCCGGGCCAGATGCGGGTGTTGCTGGTAAGCCCGGGCAACCTCTTCCTCGAGAAGGCCCTCAGGGCGGACCCCCAGGTGAACCTCGACGTGCGCACGCCCGAGGCGTACCAGGGGGGGATGGACTCCTTCGACGTGGTCGTCCTGGACAGCGTGAGCCCCGCGCGGATCGGGACGGGGCGCTTCATCCTGATCAACACCACTCCACCCGACGTGCCGCTGGAGGGCCTGGGGCGGGTCGAGCAGCCAGTCATCATGGACTGGGATCGGACGCACCCGGTCATGCGCTACGTGGACTTTGCCAAGGTCGTCATCGAAGAAGCGCTCCGCGTGCGCCCGCTGGCGGCTGGCAAGACCTTGGTGGAGGCGGTGGGGGGACCGCTGATCTACGCCCTGGAAGAGCCCCGCCGGAAAGCGGTCTTCTTCGGGTTCGATCTCTTCAAGACGGACTTTCCGCTGCGCGTGGCGTTTCCCATCATGCTCTCCAACAGTCTGCGCTGGCTGCATCCGGCCGGTCTCGATCTCACGAGCTTCCAGCTGCGGGCGGGGGAGCCGATCCTCCTCCCGGTGGAGCACGGCGTCACGGCGGCCAGGGTGATCACCCCGTCGGGGCGGAGCGTGGAGGCCCAGGTCACGCGCGGGCTGGCCAGCTTCACGGAGACCCGCCAGGTCGGCGTGTACACCGTGGTGACGGCCCGCGGGGAAACGCGCGTCGCGGTCAACCTCGCCAGCGCCGACGAGTCGGACATCGCTCCGCGGCCGCTCCCCGCCCGTCCGGAGACCCCGCCGGCCGAGGGACCTGGGGTGCCGCTCCAGCGGGAGCTGTGGGGGGTGTTCGCGCTCCTGGCCGCCCTCCTGCTGGCGCTCGAGGGATGGCTCTACTGGCGCCGCCAGACCCCGAGGCGGTGGGCCCTCCCCGAGAGCCCCGGCGATCGATGGGCTCTCGGGCTACGCTGCGTGCTCGTGGCGTTCCTGCTGGTCTCGCTGCTGCGACCGGTCGTCCCGCGTTGGGTGGACCGGCTGAACGTGATGTTCCTCCTCGACGTGTCCGACAGCGTCAGCCTGGCGGCACGCGAGCACGCCTACCGCTTCGCCGCCCAGGCGCTGGGGGGCATGCAGCCGGGGGATCAGGCCGGGCTGATCG
The DNA here is from genome assembly GCA_016179965.1 of Candidatus Rokuibacteriota bacterium. Lineage (GTDB taxonomy): Bacteria > Methylomirabilota > Methylomirabilia > Rokubacteriales > CSP1-6 > CSP1-6. The sequence goes on from JACPCF010000011.1 coordinate 54,735, forward strand.
TGTTCGGCCAGGAGGCGGTGGTGGATCAGCCGCTCAGCCCGAAGCCCAAGCTGGAGCGCGTGCAGGCGCAGGTGCCCGGCCGCGGGACCGACCTGGCGCAGGCCATCCAGCTCTCCCTGGCCATGCTCCCGGCGGCCCACGCCAACCGGCTCGTCCTCCTCAGCGACGGCCGTCAGAACGCGGGCAACGCGCTGGCGGCGGCCCAGGCGGCCAAGGATGCCGCCGCCGACATCTACTACGTCCCGACGCCGCTGACTTTCACCCAGGAGGTTGTCCTCGAGTCCATGCTCCTGCCCCAGGAGGTGAAGTTCGGCGAGCCCTTCGACGCGAAGGTCGTGGCCTGGAGCCAGCAGGACACCCAGGGGCGTCTGTCGCTCTTCCGCAACGGCGAGTTCCTCGGCTCCCAGGTGCTCCGGCTCTCGGCGGGCAAGAACGTGTTCGCCTACCGCCAGTCGCTCGATCAGAGCGGGATCCACGTGTACCAGGCGGCCATCGACGTGGAGGGCGACACGATCGAGGAGAACAACCGGGCGGTGGCCACCATCGTCGTCCGCGGCCGTCCCCAGGTCCTGCTGGCGGAGAAGGACCGCACGCACGCGCAGGCCCTGAGCGCGGCGCTCCGCGCCCAGCACATCGACGTGACCGTGATCGATCCGGAGGGGATCCCCAAGGACCCCGCGGGGCTCCAGAAATACGACGGGCTGATTCTCTCGAACGTGTCCTCGCTCAAGCTGACGAAGAAGCAGATGGAGCACATCCGCGACTACGTCCGCGACGCGGGCGGCGGGCTCATCATGATCGGCGGCGAGGAGAGCTTCGGCCTCGGCGGCTACTACCGCACGCCGATCGAGGAAGCCCTGCCCGTGACGATGGAGGTGAAGCAGCGCATCGAGATCCCCAGCCTCGCGGTGGTCCTGTCCATCGACCGCTCGGGCTCCATGGCCATGTCAACCACGGACGACAAGGTCACGAAGCTGGACCTCGCGAAGGAGGCGGCGCACCTGGTGGTGGACCTCCTCGACGAGCGGAATGAAGTCGGGGTGATGAGCTGGGACACGGAGTTCATCTGGGACGTCCCTCTGCAGAGGGCCCGGAACAAGTCGGCGATTCACCACTCTATCTCCACGATCAAGGCGGGCGGCGGCACCGACGGCTTTCCGCCAATGAAGGAGTCATACCGGGCGCTGTTCGAACTTCCGGCCCTGCTCAAGCACGTCATCTTCCTCTCCGACGGCCAGATGACTCGCGGCGACTTCGCCGGTCTCATCCGCCGAATGGTCAAGGACAAGATCACCGTTTCCGCCATCGCCATCGGCAAGGACGCCGACGTCCAGCTCATGCTCGACATTGCCAAGTGGGGCCGCGGGCGCTTCTACTACACAGACGACACGAATACCATTCCGAGGATCTTCACGCTGGAGACCCAGCTGGCCTCCAAGGCCTCGCTGATCGAGCAGCCGTTCAAGCCCATCGTCTCGGGCTCGAGCCACGAGGTCCTCCGGGAGATCGACTGGAAGAACGCGCCGCCGCTCGGCGGATACGTCGCGACCACGCTCAAGGGGACGGGGGAGCAGCTGCTGATGACCCAGCAGGAGGATCCGCTGCTGGCCACGTGGCGCTACGGCCTCGGGCGCACGGCCGCGTTCACCTCCGACGCCAAGTCGAAGTGGGCGGTCCTCTGGCTCCGCTGGGGCGCCTTCAACAAGTTCTGGGGCCAGCTGACGCGCTGGACCCTCCGCACCGGAACGCGGAGCGACACCGTGGCGACCATTGAGCGGCGCGACGGGGTCGGGGAGGTGACGGTCGAAGCGGTGGACCCGAAGGGGGAATTCATCAACTTCCTGGAGGCCCAGATCGGCGTCGTCGCTCCGGACAAGCGCCGGTCGGTGATGGATGTGGAGCAGGTAGCCCCCGGCCGGTACCGGGGCCGCTTCCCCGCCCCCGAGGAGGGCGTCTACCTGGTCGGCATGGCCCAGCGTCGGGGCGAGAGGATGATTGGCTCGCAACTGGCGGGGTTGGTGGTACCCTATGCGCAAGAGTTCAGGGATCTCGGCGTGGACGAGCGGTTCCTGCGGGAACTGGCGGAGCTCACCGGCGGCGGCGCGGTGGCTCAGCCGAAGGACGTGTTCCTCCAGGCCCGGCGGCGCTCGCGGCTAGCGGTGGAACTTTGGCCCTGGCTCGTAGGGTGTGTGGCGATGCTGCTCCTGCCGGAGATCGCGCTCAGGCGGATCGGCCCCGGGCTCTTCGCCAGCTTGCTCGCGCGGCTCCGACGACCCCGAGAGGGAGCCCCTTCGGCGCATGGAGGTGGGCATGAGGGGACGTAAGGCCTGGGTCGGTGTCCTGATCCTAGCCGCGGCCCTGGTCGGCCCGGCGGAAAGCGGGGCGGCCCCGACGGCGCGGTCGCTCCTCATCCTGCCGTACCAGCCGGTGGATCTCGACCGTGAGGAGCAGTGGCTCGCGGATGGAGTCGCCCATCTCCTAGCGCTTGCCCTGGCGAACCATCCGACCTTCGTCCTGGTGGATCCCGTGAGGGTCAAGCGGCTCGGCCAGCCGGAGACGTGGGGGGAAGAGGTCATCCTGGGGACCGCGCGGAGAGTGCGAGCGGACCTGGCCTTTTACGGGGAGATCAAGCGCGTCTCCGGGGATCTCATCCTGCTCGCCCGCTACATGGAACTCAAAGGGGCGAGCGTGGAGACGCGAGCCTTGCCGCCCCTGACCATTCCCGAGGCGAAAGTCCCAGAAGGGCTCGGCGGCCTGCCGCTGGCCTACGTCAAGGCGCTCCGGGTTGCCGTGACGGAGGGCGAGGCCGCCAGGATCGAGCGGAGCGCCGTGCCCACCAAATCGGCGCGCGCCTTCGAGGCCTATGTCAAGGGGCGGAGCGCGGGGCTGCTCGGCACCCAGGCGGGCAACGAGGCGGCGGTGGACCTGTTGGCCAAGGCCGTGGAGGTCGATCCGTCCTTCGTCGCGGCCCAGTACGCGCTGGGGCTGGCGCACCTGGCGCTGGGGAACCGCTGGAAGGCGGCGGCCCAGTTTCGGGCCTCCACGCAACTCGATCCCGCCTTCCCCGAGCCCTACAAGGCGCTCGGCGACCTGTTCCTCGCCGCGCCGCGCCGCCTCTTCGACCAGGCCGTGGAGGCGTACCAGAGGGCGCTGGAGCTCCGACCCTTTTACGCCGACGCGTACGTCGGGCTGGGGGACGCGCGGGCGGCCAAGGGCGAGGTGGACGCCGCCATCGCGAGCTACCAGAAGGCGCTCCTCTACAATCCGGCGAACCCCAAGGTGCACCTGAGCCTGGGCAAGATCTACCACGCGGAGAAGGGGCTCTACTACGAATCGGTGGGCTCTTACAAGAAGGCGATCGAGCTCGATCCGCAGTTCCTCGATGCGCGCATGGGGCTCGGCGAAGTCTACGAGGACAAGGGGCTGTACGAGGACGCCATCCGCGAGTACCGGAAGGTGGTGGAGCTCGACCCGCAGCACACCGGTGGGCTCTACAATCTGGCGCTCGTGTACGAACGGGTGGACCCCCGGGAGGCGATCGCCCACTGGGAGCGCTACATTCAGGTCGCGGCGCCGCTGCCGTCAGAGAAGGACTGGGTGGACGTGGCCCGACAGCACCTGAAGAAGCTCAAGACCCGGGTGGAGGGGAATCGCTGAGCCTAAATTCCCAGCAGGCGCTCGAGCCGCCCCCGGTCGAACCCCACGACCACCTCGTCGTCCACGAGGATCACGGGCACGGCCATCTGTCCCGTCCGCCGCACCAGTTCCTCCCTCGCCTCCTGATCCTCCGCGACGTTCACCTCGGTGAACGCCACCCCCTTGGACGAAAGAAACTCTTTCGTCGCGCGGCAGGGAACTCAGGTCGGAGTCGAGAAGACGATGACCCGGCGCTCAGTCATGCGGCTCACCTCCCTGGGTCTCAGCTCGATTGTCGCACGCCCGGCGAGGGGCGGCAATCGGCGCGTCTTGACACCCCGCGCCCTCGTCGCTATTGTTTCGTGGGCCGATGAGCGATCTCAGGAAAGATCCGACCCGCGGCCAGTGGGTGCTGGTGCGCCCGCGCGGCGGCGCCGAGCGCGATGGAGACGACTGCCCCTTCTGCCCCGGCAACGAGGCGAGCACCCCGCCGGAGATCGCAGCCTATCGGAAGGAAGGGTCCGCGCCCAACAGCCCGGGCTGGCAGGTGCGGGTCATTCCGGAAGCCGATCCGTACTTCCAGGTGGAGTGGGAGCTGGTCCGCGAGGGGGTGGGGATGTACGACAAGATCACTCCCCGCGGGGCCAGCGAGTTGATCATCGAGAGCCCGAGCCACGAGGACACGCCGGCCACCATGGGTCCCGACCAGCTGGAGCGCGTCCTCTGGATGTACCGCGACCGGCTGGAGGACCTGAAGCGCGATCCCAAGATCCGCGATATCCTCATCACGCGCCGCTACCGCAAACCGGGGTCGCGGCTGAGCCATCCATATTCCCGGGTGACGGCGATTCCGGTCATCTTCGACGATCTGCGGCGCGAGCTGCGCGAGTCCCGGGAGTACTACCAGTACAAGCGGCGCTGCCTCTTCTGCGACATCCTCCGTCAGGAGTTGGCCGACGACGACGGGGTGGTGCGGCTGACGCCGTTCTTCCTGGTCGTGGTCCCGTACGCGGCCCGCTCTCCCTTCGAGACGTGGGTCCTGCCCCGGCAACACGCGTGTGGGTTCGAGAGCCTGTCGCCCGAAGCCGCGGCCGATCTCGCCCGGCTCCTGACGGGCTATTTCGGCGTCCTGGCGAGCGGGCTGGGGAATCCTTCCTTCGAGCTCAGCCTGCACACTGCGCCGAACCTCCAGGCCAAGATCCTGCAGGACGAATGGGCCACGATCAACGACGACTATCACTGGCACCTGGAGATCGTCCTCCAGCCCGAGCGGGCCAACCGGGTGGGGGGGATCGCCGTCAACGAGGTCCCGCCGGAAGAGGCGGCGCGCCGGCTCCGCGACGTCTGGACGACCGTTCGCGAGATCCGTTGACCGTCGCGGCTATGGGTAGAGGCCGCGGATGCCCTCCATGAGGGCGGCGGTTCTGAGGTCGGTGCTTTCCTTCTGCGCGACGCCCCAGATGCGGTTGAAGGCGCGCGTCATGACTTCCTGGAGCCGCGAGAGGATCTCGCTCTCCCGCCAGAAGTAGTACTGGAGCCCCTGGACCCACTCGAAGTAGGACACGACCACGCCGCCCCCGTTCGCCAGGATGTCCAGGATTGGAGGGCTGCCCTGAATAGCGGTGAATCAAACTCTGATTTGTCTGTCATAACGATACTTTTCCCTTGACATGGGGTGAGGGGGAGTGGGAAAATCCGACTCAGATGGTCGGAGATTCTAAAGGTCGGAGATAGAAAGGGCTGGAGAATTAGGTATGCTCCGTTTCACCAAGCGCGCCGATTACGGGCTGATGGCCATCAATTATATCGTCATGCATGGCGAAGACGGGGCCCTCAGCGCCAAGCGGATCGCCGACGAGTTCGGTATCCCCCCGGAGCTCCTGGCTAAGATTCTCCAGCGCCTGGCGAAGAAGGGGTTCATCACCAGCCGAAACGGCCCCAAGGGGGGGTACGTGCTGGCACGCTCGACGGAAGAGATCACGGTGGGGCACGTGGTCCGGGCCCTCGAGGGCCCCATTCACATCGTCAGTTGCCTGGAGGACCTGGACTGCCCTCAGTTCTCGCGCTGCAACCTGCGTCGCCCGGTGCAGAAGATCCAGGCCAGCATCAGCTACCTCCTGGACACGATGACCCTCGCTGAGCTGACCCGGGAAACGGTTCCGATTCGAGACCTCACGACGGTTAACTAGGGAGAACCGGTCATGGCGTTGAAGTTTCCCATTTTCATGGACAGCCACTCCACCACCCCGGTGGACCCGCGGGTGCTGGAGGCGATGATCCCCTACTTCACCGAGAAGTTCGGTCACCCCGGGAGCCGCAACCACCCCTTCGGCTGGGAGGCCGAGGCCGCCGCGGACAGAGCCCGCGAGCAGGTGGCCAAGCTGATCGGCGCCCGGGACCCCAAGGAGGTCGTCTTCACCTCCGGCGGCACCGAGGCGATCAACCTCGCCATCAAGGGCGTGGCCGAGATGTACCGGGAGAAGGGGACCCACATCGTTACGACGGCGATCGAGCAGCGGGCCGGCCTGGACGTGTGCAAGCGGCTCGAGCGTCTCGGATACCAGGTGACGTATATTCCCGTCGGAGCTGATGGCCTCGTTGACGTTGAGGAGGTCCGCAAGGCGATCACCGACAAGACGATCCTGATCTCCGGGATGTTCGCCAACAACGAGATCGGCACGATCCAGCCGGTTGCGGAGATCGGCAAGCTGGCCAAGGAGAAGGGGATCATCTTCCACTGCGACGCCACTCAGGCGGTGGGGAAGATTCCCGTGGACGTCGAGGCCATGGGCATCGACCTCCTGTCGGCAACGGCTCACATGATCTATGGCCCGAAGGGCGTCGGGGCGCTGTACGTCCGGCGGAAGAACCCCCGGGTGAGGATCGCTCCGATGATCGACGGGGGCGGCCACGAGCGGGGGATGCGGTCCGGCACGGTGCCGGTGCCCCTGGCGGTCGGCTTCGGCAAGGCGGCCGAGATCTGTCGGGAGGTCATGGCTGAAGAGGGCGTGCGGTTGAAGGCGCTCAGGGACAAGCTCCAGGACAAGATCCTGTCCTCGCTGGACGAGGCATATCTGAACGGGCACCCCGAGAAGCGGCTCCCCCACAACCTGAACATCTCCTTCGCCTACGTCGAGGGAGAGTCGGTTCTGATGGGGCTGAACAAGGAGGTGGCCCTCGCGTCCGGCTCGGCCTGCACGTCGGCGACCCTGGAACCGTCCTACGTCATCGCCGCGCTGGGGGTGGGGTCGGAGTTGGCCCATTCCTCCATCCGGTTCGGGCTCCATCGGTTCACCGCGGAGGAGGAAGTGGAGTACGTGGGGAATCGGACGGTGGAGGTCGTCACCCGGCTGCGCGAGATGTCCCCCCTCTACGAGTTGGCCAAAGAGGGGGTGGACATCAAGTCCATCCAGTGGAAGGCACAATAGAGATCGGCCGATAGAGGAGGAGTCAGAGCCATGGCCTATAGCGAAAAGGTGATCGACCACTACAACAACCCGCGAAACGTGGGGTCCTTCTCCAAGGAGATCCCCGGCGTGGGCACGGGGCTCGTGGGGGCGCCCGAGTGCGGCGACGTCATGAAGCTCCAGATCAAGGTGAACCTGGACACCGGGGTCATCGAGGACGCCAAGTTCAA
>JACPCF010000086.1 GCA_016179965.1 Candidatus Rokuibacteriota bacterium
CGTCCAGTACAGCCTGATCAACCCCTACACCGGGTTCATCCCGGGCCTCAAGGCGTTCACCGCCGCGGTGCTGGGCGGCATCGGGAACATCCCGGGCGCCATGGTCGGCGGCCTCGTGCTGGGACTCCTGGAAGCCTTCGCCGCGTCCTACATGTCGCTCCTCACCGGGGGCGCCTTCGGGGCCGAGTACAAGGACATCTTCGCCTTCTCCGTGCTCATCCTGATCCTGATCTTCCGCCCCAAGGGCCTCCTGGGCGAAGTCGTGCGAGAGCGCGCGTAGTGAGCTGGCGAACGATCCCCGCCGCCCTGCTCAACCGGCCCCTGCCGGCGGCGGTCACCGTGAGCGCGGTCATCGCCCTCTCGGGCTATGCGGTCGCCCACTTCCCGCGGTCGATCCTGGTGTTCCTGCTCTTCCAGGCCTCGATCCTTCTCCTCTACTTCTCCCGCATCCAGCCGTGGCTCAAGGGCGGGCTGGCGGTCCTCACCCTGGGCCTCCTGATGCCGATCTTCGGGACGATCAACGGTTACTACCTCGAGGTGGCAATTCAGGTCGGGATCTTCGTCGCCCTGGCCCTCGGGCTCAACATCGTCGTCGGCCTGGCCGGTCTCCTGGATCTCGGCTATGTGGCCTTCTTCGCGGTCGGCGCCTACACCTGGGCGATCTTCGGCTCCCCCCAGGCCAACAAGTTCATCTCCGAGGCGGTGATGCGCTTTCCGCTGGGCTCCGAATGGTTCTTCGTCTTCCTGGTCGGCGGCGTCATCACGGGAGCCATCACGGGCGTCCTGCTGGGGCTGCCCGTCCTGCGTCTCCGCGGCGACTACCTGGCCATCGTCACGCTCGGGTTCGGCGAAGTCATCCGCGTCCTCGCCAACAACCTCGACAAGCCCATCAACTTCACGAACGGCCCCAAGGGGATCACCCCCATCCAGCGCCCGCCCCTCTTCTTCCAGCCGCTCCTCAAGGCGCTGGGGATCGACCTGCCGGCCACCGCTCTCTACCCGCTCTACCTCTACTTCCTCGTCCTCCTCATCGTGGGCGTCGTCATCCTGGTCAACCGCCGCCTCGAGGACTCCCACATCGGCCGGGCCTGGGAGGCGGTCCGCGAGGACGAGGTGGCGGCCCAGGCCATGGGAGTCCCCCTGGTCAGGCTGAAGCTCATGGCCTTCGCCTGCGGCGCCTCGTTCGCTGGAGTGATGGGAGTCGTCTTCTCCGCCAAACAGGTCTTCATCAACCCGGAGTCGTTCACGTTCCTGGAATCCATCGGCGTCCTGGCCATGGTCATCCTGGGCGGCATGGGATCGATCCCCGGGGCAATCCTGGGAGCCACGGCGGTCACCGTACTGAACCTCCAGGTGCTCAAGGGTCTCTCGCTCTGGCTCAACGAGCTGCGGAACGCCGGGGTGACCATCCTCGGCTACAATCTCGCCGACCTCCCCACCCAGCTCGAGCCCGCCAAGTACGAGCGGATGGTCTTCGGCGCGATTCTGGTCCTCATGGTGATCCTCCGTCCCCAGGGGATCATCCCGAGCCGGCGCCGCACCCGGGAGCTTGTGGAAAAATAAATGGCCATCCTCCTGGAGGCCCGACAGGTCACCAAGCGCTTCGGCGGTCTCACCGCCCTGAGCCGGGTGGACCTGGAATTGGAAGAGGGGAGCATCGCCTCCATCATCGGCCCCAACGGCGCGGGGAAGACGACGCTGTTCAACCTCTTCACCGGGATGTACCCCGCCGACGGCGGGGAGGTCACGTTCCGCGGCAAATCCCTCCTGGGGCTGACCCCCGATCAGATCACCGTCCTCGGGGTGTGCCGGACATTCCAGAACATCCGGCTCTTCGCCAACATGACCGCCGTTGAGAACATCCTGGTCGGCATGCACAGTCGGGTGCCCCTCGGGCTCTGGCACGTGCTCGCCCGCGGCCCGAAGTTCCACCGGGAGGAGACGCGGCTCTGGGACCGCGCCGCCGAGATCCTCGACGTCGTGGGGCTCAGGGCCAAGGCGAACGAGCTGGCCCGGAATCTGCCCTACGGCGACCAGCGAAGGCTGGAAGTGGGGCGGGCTCTCGCCTCGGCACCGTCGCTGCTCCTGCTGGACGAGCCCACCGCCGGGATGACCCAGGGCGAGGCGCGGGATCTCATGGCCCTGCTCAGGCGGCTCGTCACCGAGTACGGCGTCACGATCCTCCTGATCGAGCACAACATGCGGGTGGTGATGGAGGTGTCGGACCGGGGCACGGTGCTGGACTACGGCGAGAAGATCGCCGAGGGCCAACCCGGCGAGGTCCAGAAGAACGCGCGGGTCATCGAGGCGTACCTGGGGCGGAAGAAGTGGGGGCGGGCGCCGGAGGCCGAGGATGCTTGAGGTCCAGGACCTCCACGTCTATTACGGCGAGATCCACGCCCTCAAGGGCGTGACCCTCGGCATCGGCAAGGGCGAAATCGTCGCCCTCCTCGGCAACAACGGCGCCGGCAAGACGACGACGCTCCGGACCGTCTCCGGCCTCCTCCCGGCCCGGAGCGGCAGTGTGCGCCTGGAAGGCGAATCGCTCCTGGGCGTGCCCCCCCACGAGGTCGTGCTGCGGGGGATCGCCCACGTTCCCGAGGGGCGGCGGATCTTCAACCGGCTGACAGTGCTCGAAAACCTGGAAATGGGCGCCTACGCCCGGACCGACGGGGAGATCGGGCAGGATCTCGAGCGGGTCTTCGTCCTCTTCCCGCGCCTGAAGGAGCGGCGCGCCCAGGTCGCCGGCACGCTCTCGGG
>JACPCF010000145.1 GCA_016179965.1 Candidatus Rokuibacteriota bacterium
CTGTCCCCGAAGCTCGTCGTCCTGGACGAGCCGGTCTCGGCGCTTGACGTTTCGATCCGCGCCCAGATCCTGAACCTGCTGCGCGATCTTCAAGACAGGCTGGGGCTCTCCTACCTCTTCATCGCCCACGACCTGGCCGCCGTCGCCCACATGAGCCACACGATCGCCGTGATGTACCTGGGCAAGATCATCGAGATCGGCGAGGCGGGGACGGTCGCCCGGAACCCGAAGCACCCGTACACGATGGCCCTGTTTTCCGCGGCGCTCCCCTCCCACCCCGACGAGCAGCGGGAGGAGATCATCCTGCCCGGCGAGGTCCCGAGCCCGCTCAACCCACCGTCGGGCTGCCGCTTCCACCCGCGCTGTCCCTTCGTGATGCCGCGCTGCGCGACCGAGGAGCCACGGATCCTCCCCGTCGAGGGGCGGCTCGCCGCCTGCCACCTCTATACCGAGGCGGGAGAGACGCTCCCGGTGTAAGATCATCCAGAAGGAGGCAGCCGATGGGCGCTATTGTCGCCGCAGGACTCCTGAGCCACGTGCCGAGCATCATGCTGCCGGAGGCGGAGCGTCGCCATCGCTACGCCGGCCGCGACACCTCGTTTCCCCGGGCGCTCCGTGATATCTACGGCGAGCGGATTCAGCCGGCCACGTTCGACACGTTTCTCATCTTCGACACCCACTGGTTCACGACCCGCGGGTTCGTCGTGAACACCCCGGAGCATCTCGCCGGCATTTACACCTCGGACGAGCTCCCCAGCGCGATCCATGATCTCGCCTACGATTACCGGGGCGACAAGATGCTCGGTGAAGCGATCGTCGAGCAGGCTCAGAAGATCGGGCTTCGCTGCGAGGGGGCGGATTATCAGGGGATGGCGCTGCACTACCCCACGCTGAACCTGATGCATTACCTGAACCCCCAGCGGGAGCACCGGGTGCTCTCCATCGGAGTCTGTCAGACGGCCACCCACGAGCGCAATCTGGAATTCGGCACCGCCATCGGCCGCGCCGTCGAGCAGAGCGACCGGCGGGTCGTGATCCTGGCTGCCGGGGGACTCTCGCATCGGTTCTGGTCGTACGACGACATGGGAGCGCACAGCAGCCCCGACCCGGCGCACATCTCCAGCGAGACCAATCGCGCCCACGACCAGACGATCATCGACCTGCTGAAAAGGGGCGACCACGCGTCGGTGGTCAAGCTGGTCCCCGACTTCCGCGCCAAGTGTTCGCCGGAGGGCTTCTTCGCCCATTACTCGATGCTGGCCGGGGTCCTCGGCGGCGAGGCCTGCCGGGCCCGGGCGATTCAGTACGGGGAGTACGAGAACGCGATCGGGACCGGGCAGGTCATGCTCTGGTTCCCGCTGTCGCCCGCATGACTCCGAGTAACTATCCGCGCTCGACGATGTAGAGGTGCTGGAGCATGTCCACGTAGATGTTTCCGTCCACCAGGATCTCCCCCTGCCTGTTCCGCTCCAGTCCCTTGACCCAGGACTTGGCCGCCCCGTAACGGACCACCCAGGCCACTGGCACATACCCGACATCGGACTGGAGGATCTCCTCGGCCTTGGCGTAGTGGGCGAGCCGCTTCTTCGGGTCGCGCGTGTCGCGCCCGGCCTCCAGCTCCTTGTCGAAGGCGTCGTTGACCCACGCCTGGCGCTTGCCGGTGGTCCGCTTGCCATAGAAGGTGTCGAAGTACTCGTTGTGCGGGTCCGGGTAGTCCATGAACCAGCGGATCCACACGAACTGGAGGTCCTGCTTCCAGAGCCGCTCGCGGAAGACCCGGGGCTCCAGCACCTCCAGCTCCGTCCGCATGTTCAGGTTCTCCAGGAGCGATGCCTGGACGGCCTCGCAGAGGGACTTGGACCCGAGCGCCTCGTCGCGCATGCTGAGCGTGATCTTGGGCCAGTTCTTGCCGCCCTCGAAGGGCGTGCCCTTGAGCATCTCCATGGCGAGCTTCCGGTCGTAGCGCTGGAGGTCGCGGGTCTTCTTGTCGTCCAAGGCTCCGGGGAATCCGGGTGGGATCATGGAGTGGGCGGGCATGGCCAGGCCCTGGGCCACCTTGATGACGTTCTCCCGGTCGATGGCGTGGGCCACTGCCCTGCGGACCTTCAGGTTGTCAAAGGGCGGCTTCGTGACCTGGGGGATCAGGTACCATGTGCCCGGGTACGGGAAGCGTAAGACGTCTTTGGACGCCCTCGGGTCGCCCTGGAGCCTCCTCAGGTCGCCGGCCTGGAGCAGCGTCAGGTCGATCTCGTTGTTCTCGTAGGCCAGCGCTCCCGAGGCGACCGGAATGATCGGGATGATGATCTTGGTCAGGTGGACGCCCTTGGCCCCGTAGTAGTAGGGGTTCTTCCTCAGGACCATCTGCTTGTTGTGCTCCCAGGCCTCCAGCGTGAACGGGCCGTTGGCGACGATGTTGGCCGCCTCGGTCCACTTGTCGCCGTGCTTCTCCACGGCGGGCCGGTAGGCAGGCAGCGCCGCGAGGTAGGCCGCCAGGACCGGGAAGTAGCCGCGTGGCCCCTCCAGCGTGACCTCCAGGGTCCAGTCGTCCTTGGCGCGCACGCCGACCTGGCCGGGGTCGGTCAGCTGCTTCTTGTTGAACGCCTCCCCGTTCTTGATGTCGTAGAGGAACGCGGCGTAGGGAGCGGCGGTGGCCGGATCCAGCTGCCGCTTCCACGACCACTCGAAGTCCCGCGCCGTCACGGGGGCGTTGTCCGACCACCGCGAGTCCTTCCGGACGGTGAACGTCCACACCGAGCCCTCCCTGTTCCCTTCCACCTTCGTGGCCATCCAGGGCACCGCCGCGAAGTCAGCGTTGAACACCATCAGCCCCGCGAAAAGCGCCGGCACCCCGCCGCAGTAGAGGTCCTTGTTGAAGTCGTGGCTCGCCGGGTCGTTGGCGAACCATCCACCCCCGCCGTACCGGAGAACCTGCTCCTTCGCCAACTTCTCACCGGGCGCCGGCTTGGATGGCCTGGCCGCTTCAGCCCGCGTGGCGAAGCCGAGCCCCCCGAAGGCCGCCATGGCCCCCACCGCCTTCAGAAAGTCCCGGCGACCGACGCCGATCGAGGCGAGGCGCTGCTCGAAAAGGGCAAGTTGCTCATCCGGAATCCGCATGGCGAGTCCTCCTGTCCGACGCCCGTTACTTCATCTTGGGATCCAGCGCATCCCGGACCCCATCCCCGAAAAAGGTGAACGACAGCATCGTAACCGCGATCGCGATGGATGGAAAGACGCAGAGGTGCCAGTAGGAGCGGAGGAACTGCTGGTTCTCGCCGACCATCTGACCCCAGGACGGCGTCGGCGGGTTGATCCCTACCCCGATGAATGACAGCGCGGCCTCGGTGAAGATCGCCTCTGGGATCCCGAAGCTCGCGGACACGATGATCGGCGTCAGCGCGTTGGGAAACAGGTGGCGCGTCATGAGGCGGAACCAGCCCGCGCCGAGCGCGCGCGCTCCCTCCACGTACTCCTTCTCCTTGAGCGAGAGGACCTGGGCGCGCGTCTGGCGGGCGATCCCGACCCACCCGGTGAGGCCGATGGCGATGAAGATATTCGTGAGCCCGGCGCCCAGCGCCGACATGACCAGGATGACGAAGAGCAGGCGCGGAAAGGCGTACATCACGTCAATGAACCGGGTCAGGAAGAGGTCCACGCGACCGCCGAAGTACCCGGACACGAGCCCGATGGGGACGCCGATGAGCAGTACGATGACCTGGGCGCCCAGCCCCACGAGCATCGACACGCGCGCCCCGTAGATCATCCGAGACAGCACGTCGCGGCCTAGCTGGTCGGTCCCCAGCGGAAATTCCCCGGAGGGGAACTCGTAGGTCCGGCTGAAGTTGCTCTTCGTGTAGGGGTACGGAGCCAGGACGCCGGCGAAGAGGGCCACCAGGCAGAGCAGGATGATGACGCTCCCGCCCATGACGGCCAACCGGTTCCGAAGGAGCCGCCGCCACGCATCCCGCCACAGACTCGTGGTGGCGGCCCTCTCGCGCGGCCACGTCAGCCCTCCGCGAAGCTCAATATCTGATGCGCGGGTCGAAAGCGCCATAGAGGAGATCCACCACCAGGTTCATGGCCGCCAGGAATGCCCCGTAGATCAGGATCACGCCCATGATCATCGGGTAGTCGCGCCCGGTCATGGAGAGGACGAAGAACCGTCCCAGGCCCGGCACGCGGAAGATGGACTCCACGAAGAAGGACCCTGTCCCCACCGCCGCGAACATCGGACCCAGCAACGTGACGACGGGAATGCAGGCATTCTTCAGGACGTGCTTGAAGATCACCAGGCGCTCACCGAGCCCCTTGGCGCGCGCGGTGAGGATATAGTCCGAGCGGATCACCTCGACCATGCTCGAGCGGGTGAACCGGGCGATGATCCCCATCGGGCCGAGGGCCAGCGTCACCGTTGGGAGCACCCAGTCCCTCGGCTGGTCCCAGCCACCGGTGGGAAAGAGCGGGAGGAGAAGCGAGAAGAGCACGATCAAAAAGACGGCGAGGATGAAATTAGGGATGCTCACGCCGAGCGTGGCCAGACCGACGCTCACATAGTCCCAGGAGCGATTCTGATAGACGGCAGCCAGGATCCCCAGCGCCAGCCCGCCGAGGATGGCGAGGGCCAGGGCCATGCTGCCGAGGAACAGGGAGACCGGGAAGGTCTCGAGGAGAATTTCGCTGACCGTTCGAGTCTTATAGACAAAGGAGTTGCCAAAATCCCCGCGGACCGCCTTGGCGACGAAGATGACGAACTGCTCGTGCAGGGGCTTGTCCAGGCCGTAGGCCTTCGCCAGGTTCTGCTGGGCCTCGGGGCTCAGCGGATTGGCGCCCTCGGCCACCGGATCCAGCGGGCTGCCAGGCGTGGCGTGCATGACCAGGAACGTCACGAGGGCCATCGCCAGCAGCGTGGGGACGAGCCAGAAGAGCCGCTGAAGCGCGTAGGTGACCACGGTAGCGCTACTATTGCCAACGCGCCAACCCAAGTCAAGGCGGAAGGATCTGCGGCTGCGGCCTCTCGACGGTGTCGCCGCCTGCGTGCGATTGCGCGTGGTATCATACGACGAGCATGACGATCCCGCTCACCGTTCTCCCCGACAACCGTCGGCTTCAGGTGGCGGCCGGCACCACGATCCTCAAGGCGGCGCAGGCCGGCGGGATCGACATCACGGCCACCTGCGGCGGCAGAGGGCGCTGCACCTCGTGCCGGGTGAAGTTCGTCCAGGGCACGATTCCCCCGCCCACCATCATGGACGAGCTTCAGCTCGGCGACGATCTGGTGCGCGAAGGCTATCGCCTCTCGTGCCAGTGCCACGTCACGGAGCCGATCACCGTGCTAATCGCCCCGCCCCTGGACGAGCAGGCGTTTCAGATCCTCGGCGCCGACCGGCGCGTCCAGGACGTCGCGCGGGTCGTCATCGACGCCGGGATCAGCAAGCAGGTGGTCAAAGTCGCGCTGCCCCGACAGGAGCACCACCAGACGTCCGACCTGGAGGAGCTCCTGGCCGTGATCGGACGCTCGACGGAAAATATCTCCCCCACCCTCCTCCGGGAGCTGCCGGCCACCCTCAGGGAAAGCGGCGGGGAAGTCACGGTCACCACGTTCGGGCGGCAGGTCCTCGCCGTGGAAAAGGGGGACACGGCGCTCATGAAATTCGGCCTCGCCGTTGACATCGGGACGACGAGCGTGGTGACGACGCTCATTGAATTGGAATCCGGCGAGCAGCTCGCCTCGGTCTCGAGCCTGAATCCCCAGGCGGTCTTCGGCGGCGACCTGATGTCCCGGATCGCCTTCGCCCAGTTCAACCCCGCCAACCTCCGCAAGCTCCAGACCCGGATCCTCGGGCTCCTGAACCAGCACGTGGAGGAGATCGTCCGCCAGTCGGGCGTTCTCGCCAAATGGATCTACAAGGTCGTGGTCGTCGGCAACACCTGCATGCACCACGTCCTCCTGGGCATCGACCCCTCTTACGTCGGCCTGGCGCCGTACGCTCCCGTCATGCGCCATCCGCTGGTCCTTCCCGCCCGCGAGCTGTTCCTGAAGGTCAACCCGGAGGCGCGCGTCTGCCTGCTTCCCATCGTGGCCGGCTTCGTCGGCGCCGACGCCGTGGCCGTGGCGCTGGCGACCCGTCTCTACGAGAGCTCCGAGATCCGCATCGCCGTGGACATCGGGACCAACGGCGAGGTCCTCCTCGGCTCGAAGACCCACCTCTGGGCGTGCTCGGCGCCCGCGGGCCCGGCCTTGGAGGGCGCCCAGATCCGCCACGGGATGCGCGGCGCCCTGGGGGCCATCGACCGCGTCGCGATCGCGGACGAGGTGGAGGTTCACACGATCGGGGAGGCTGCGGCGCTCGGCATCTGCGGCTCCGGCATCATCGACGCGCTGGCGGGGATGCTGGACGCGGGGGTCATCGATCACACGGGGCTCATCCAGGTGGAGAACCGCGACCGGCTCCCGCCCCGCCTCAGGGAGCGCGTCGTCCTGCGCGGAGAGGAGCGTCAGTTTATTTTGGTGCGCGCGGGGGAGGCCGGGGCGACGGCGGAGATCGCCCTCACCCAGGACGATGTGCGCCAGGTCCAGCTGGCCAAGGGCGCCATCGCCTCCGGCGTGGCGATGCTCCAGCACGTGGCCGGCATCCCCAATGACCAGATCGCCGAGCTCATGCTGGCCGGCGGGTTCGGCAACTACCTCTCGATCAAGAGCGCGCTGCGCATCGGTTTGATCCCGCCGCTGCCCGTCGAGAAGATCCGCTACGTCGGCAACGCCGCGGCGCTGGGGGCCCAGCTCTGCCTGGTCTCGGAGGCCGAGCGCCAGCGCGCCGAACGCATCGCCCGGAGCATCGAGCACCTGTCGCTGGCGGCCCATCCGGACTTCCAGGACGTCTTCGTCGAGTGCATGAACTTCCCGCGGTCATGACGATCAGTGCTGGCATCGTCGCCATCCGCGACGGGGTGCTCATCCTGTGACCACGCACGAACGGATCCGGGCCGCCATCGCGCGGCAGCCGGTGGACCGCGTCCCCTACGCGGTGTGGTGCCACTTCCCCGAGGTGGACCACTCCACGGCAGGGCTGGCCCAGGCGATCCTGCGCTTTCACCAGCGCTATGGTTCGGACTTCCTCAAGGTCACGCCGCGCGCCCACTACGCCGTAGAGGACTGGGGGTGCGTGGAGTCGGACAAGGTGCTGCCCGACGGCCACCGCCCGTGCGCCTCTCACGCCGTCAACGCCGCCACCGACTGGAAGAAGATCAAGCCCCTGGACATCTCCTCCAGCGCCTACGGCCAGCACCTGGAGACCCTCGTCAGGGTCCTCCTGGACAAGCGGGCCGACGCGCCCGTCCTCCCCACGGTGTTCTCTCCCCTGTCGCTCGCCCGCAAGCTCTCGGGCGACAGGCTGAACCAGGACCTCCGCGAGCGTCCCGAGGCCGTGGTCGAGGCGCTCGAGGCGATCACCGACACCCTGCTCCGCTTCGTCAACCTCTGCCTCGACCAGGAAGCCGGCGGCATCTTCTACTCGATCCAGGCGGCCAGCCACCGCTTCCACAGCGAAGAGGAGTACGCGCGCTTCGGCGAGCCCTACGACCGGCGAATCTTGGACATGGCCATGGCCCGCTCCCCCCTCGTCATCGTGCACTGCCACGGGGACGAGCTCATGTTCGACCGCCTCGCGCGGTTGCCCGGCCACGCCTGGAACTGGGACGACCGCGTCGCCGGACCCACGCTCAGAGAAGGCAAGGCCAAGGTGAAGGGCGCGGTGATCGGCGGGGTGAGCCAGTGGGCCACCATCTGCGAGGGCGCGCCCGACGACGTCACGGCTGAGACGAGGGACGCCGTGGCTCAGACCGACGGGATCGGCCTCATCGTCGGCCCGGGCTGCGTGCTTCCTCCCGCGGCGCCCGACCAGAACGTGGCCGCCCTGGTCAAGGCACTCGGCGGCAAGGTCGGGCTCGCCCTCTGATGGCCGTTACTCTTCCCCGAGCAGGAGACCGCCAACATCCGCGAGGCCATCCTCCGCTATGAGAGGTGGTGGGCCCGCTCGTGGCTGAGGCGAGGGCCAAGGCCATCCTGAACGAGTCGCCCCCTTCGCTCGCGCTGGAGCGCGCCCACGTCCAGGGCAGAGTCGGCACAGACGATGGCCCCTTCAAGGCTGCCCGGTTCAATCATCCTCAGGGCTTGCCTTTTCGAGTTCGGTGACCGTGACGGCATCGCGGAAGCGGTTCGGCTGCAGCATCCCTTGGGTGTCCACGCCTTCAACGGACTGCTTTATGTGGCAGACACTTACAATCACAAGGTTAAAGTAATTTCTCCTGGCACTCGCGCCAGCTCCACCCTCTTCGGCCGGTTCTACGAGCCCGGCGGGCTCTGGGTCGCGGCGGGCCGCCTCTGGGTGGCCGACACCAACAATCACGCCATCCGCGTGGCGGACCTCGCGACCAAAGAGGTGCTCACCCTCACGCTCGCGGGACTCTAAGCCCGGTGACGAGTCCCCATCGAGCCCTCGACCTCCGCCGGGCGGCCCTTGCCCTGCTCCTCTCGGCGCTCTGGGGCGGCAACCCGGTGGCGATCAAGATCGGGCTCCTCGACGCGGGCCCCTTCGCCCTGGGCTGGATGCGCTTCGTCCTCGGCGGGCTCTCGATCCTCACCTGGGCCTGGTGGACCGGCGCGCTCAGAGGATTCAGGATCGAGCCGCACGAGTGGCGCCCGCTGGCCATCCTCGGCGTCCTCTTCACGGTCCAGATCGGCCTCATGAACCTGGGCACCCAGCTCACATCGGCCAGCCACTCCGCCGTGCTCCTCAACGCATACGCCGTCCACGCGGTGGTGCTGGCGCACTTCCAGGTTCCGGGCGACCGCCTCTCCCGTCGGAAACTCGCCGGCGCCCTGATCGCCTACGCCGGGATCGTGATCCTCTTCTCCCGCCAATTCGGGGGCAGCGGGACGTCGCTCCTCGGCGACGTCATCGTTTCGGTCAGCGCTGCGCTCCTCGGGGAGCGGACCATCTATCTCGCCCGGGCCGTCCAAAAAATTGATCCGACGAAGCTCCTCCTGGCCCAGGCGGCAATCGGCTCGGCGGGTCTGGCCGCCCTCTCCCTTTGGCTCGAGGGCGGCTTGCCCTCCCGGTGGACGACCTCACTCGCGCTCGCGATCGGCTACCAGGGCGTGGTCGTCGCCGGCTTCAACTTCATCGCCAACCTCTGGCTCCTCAAGCAATACCGGCCGAGCGCGCTGGCCGGCTTCTGGCTCACGTCGCCGATCTTCGGCGTGCTCCTCTCGGCGCTCTTCGTCGGCGATCCTCTTACCGGCGCGCTGCTGCTTGCGAGCGTCCTCGTGGCCATCGGCATCGGCCTCGCCAGCCGCGGGGCCTGATGACGCTCCGTGCTATCCTGCCGGTAATGCCGAAGAGGCTCGCCCGGCTCGTCGCCCTGTTGCTGGCCGTTGGCCTGCTGCCGGCCCCCGCCGCCGCCCAGCAGTCCTCCCTCGCGTCGCTGCAGGCCCTCGTCGCCCCCTTCTACGCCCAGCTGGCCGCACTGCGCGGGCTCCCCGCCCCCGGGTCGCCGCCTCCCGTCGTGATCCGCTCCCGGAGCGAGACCCGGCGCTACGTCGAGCAAGAGCTGAACCGCAAGTACCCGCCGGCCGACGTGGAGGCCGAGCAGAAGGCGATGATCGCGTGGGGGCTGGTTCCCGCGGACTTCGACCTCCGCGGTTTCTACCTCGACCTCATGGAGGAGCAGGCGGCGGCCTACTACGACCCGGTCGGAAAGGTCATGGTGCTTGCCGACTGGCTCACGCCGGAGCAGCAGCAGTCGGCGCTCCTCCACGAACTGGTCCATGCGCTCCAGGACCGCGAGATCTCCCTCGACCGCTTCGTCGCGCCGTCGCCCCGGGGTCGGGGCGATCAGCTCCTCGCCCGGGAAGCGCTGATCGAGGGCGAGGCGGTGGCCGTGTCGCTGGAGGTCATCCTGAAGCCGCAGGGCCTGGATTTCCAGAAACTCCCTGACCTCTCCAGCCTCCAGCAACTGATCGCCGCTCAATCAATTGGCCCCGTCGTGGACCGGGCGCCGAAGTACATCAAGGACCTCCTGCTCTTCCCCTATACCCACGGCCTCGCCTTCGTTCACCAGTTCAGGCAGCGCCGGCCCTGGTCGGCCATGAGCGCGCTCTACCGGGACCCTCCGCGCTCGACCACCCAGATCCTCCACCCGGACAAATTCTTCGACCAACGGCAGGATCCGCTGGCGATCACGCTCGCCGACCTGAGCGGCGCCCTCCCGTCGGGGTGGCGGCTCCTGGACGACGATGAATTGGGCGAATGGGCCCTGAGCGAAGTGCTCGAGCGCCACGTGGGAGAAGCAACGGCTCGCCGCTTGGCCACCGGCTGGCGCGGCGACCGCTACCAGGTCTGGGAGGCAGCCAGCGCGGGCCCGCTACTGGTCTATCGCGTCGCCTGGGAGACCGAGGCCATCGCCGAGGCCTTCGCCCAGGCCTACGCGGGGGTGATGGAGAAAAAGTACCCGACCCTCGCCGGCAAGGCGTCCAGGAGTCCCGGCTCGGCCTGGGCCTGGCAGGACGGCCCGCAGCGCTTCCTGGTGGAGCGCCGCGGCCTGGAAGTAGTCGTGCTCGAGCGCGTCCCCGCAAACGCGGCCGAGCGTATCCGTCAATCCTTCTGGCCCTCGCGCTCGACGGAGCCCGCCCCGATCTATTAGACTGAACGGGAAGGAGGCGCCCGCATGGTCAGCCAGGTGGATCACATCGAGCTCATCGTGAACGACCTTGAAGGGTACGTCCGGCTCTTCCAGGCCATCGGCTTCAAGCTGCTCTCGCGGACGACGCACCACGGCGTCTCAGTGGAGCTCCAGCTCCCGGGCCCCAACCAGCCCGTCTTCGAGCTCCACCAGGTGCAGGGCGAAGAGGTCATCGGGGTGAACCACATCGCCTTCCGCGTTGACGACGTTCGCGCCGCGTACGAGTCGCTGAAGGCCCAGGGTGTCCGCTTCGAGCGCGAGCCCCAGTACATCAAAGAGACGGGGCGAACCATCGCCAACGGCCGAGACCCCGACGGCTGGCGCTTCCAACTCGTGGACGCCAAGCGCCAGGCCCCCTCCGCCTGAACATGCCCAGCCAGCCCTCCAAGCAGCTCGAGGTCGTCCCGAACCCGCACCCGGACCGCGACTACGAGGTCAACGTCACGATCCCGGAGTTCACCTGCATCTGTCCCCGCACCGGCCAGCCCGACTTCGCCACGATCCGGATCCGCTACGTCCCCGACCAGCACCTCGTGGAGCTGAAGTCCCTCAAGCTCTACATCTGGTCCTACCGGAATGAGGGGGCCTTCCACGAGGACGTGACCAATCGGATTCTCAACGACTTCGCCGCCGCCGCCAAGCCGCGCTGGATCGAGGTGGTGGGCGACTTCAACATCCGCGGCGGCATCAAGACCGTCGTCACCGTCACCCACGGCAAGCGCCCCGAGATGTAGCCGCGCCCGATCCCGTCTCGATTCCCTTCTGTCCACATTTAGAATCCCGCTGATGAACCGCGAGGACTTCCAACAGCTTGCCAGACTACGCCTCCAGGAAGCCAAGGTGCTCCTCAATGCTGGCGACCCAGCCGGCGGCTACTATCTAGCAGGGTATGCCATCGAGTGCGCGGTGAAGGCCTGCATTGCAAAGAAGACCAAGGAGCACGATTTTCCGCCGAGGCCCAGAGTCGTAAATAACATGTATTCCCACGACCTTAAAACGCTCCTGCAGGGTGCCGATCTCGGGGCGGTCCTGACTCGAGACGCGCCACAAGGGTCCGCGCTGGATAGGAACTGGGCGGCTGTGCTACTGTGGTCGCCGGAGAGCAGATATCACCTTGGAGGTGGCCTTCACGGCGGCCTTCCGCCTGTTTGGGAGCCGGCTCTTCGACGCTCGAGCAGGAACGAGTCGATCTCCACGCCCAGATCCAGAAGGGCTACGGCGATAGAAGGAGCCGGGAGGATCAAGAGCCGAGCCCAGCTATTCAGTCTCACAATTGAGCCCATGGCCGCACTGTGGAGGGGCGGGGGTCGCCAGCATACACGGGTCAGCGGCCGAATCGTGGGCAGCTCTGCGTCTGCGTTGGGCCGTGGGTCGGGCCGGCCCAGGGGTTGTGCAGTTCTCATGCTCTATGCACGAAGGGGGGTTTGAAATGGCGACCACGTGGAAGTATCGAGCCGAGATGATTAATGCGTGTAACTGTGACTGGGGATGCCCGTGTAACTTTAACGCCAAACCTACGAACGGATTCTGCGAAGGGGTGTATGGAGCCCACATAACGGCTGGCCTCTGTGGCGAGACCAAACTCGACGGGGTCAAGTACGCGTGGGGAGCCAAATGGCCCCGCGCCATACACGAAGGCGGCGGCACGGCGAGGATCTGGATCGAGGACACGGCTTCCAAAGAACAGAGGAGTGCGCTGGAAGACATATTGAAAGGCAAGCTTGGCGGCATGCCGTGGACCATACTCGCGGCCACCATCGACAACTGGCTTGAGACCACATACGTCCCCTTCGAATGGAAGTACGACGGGCCCCGAAGCAGCTACAAAGCGGGGACCGAAGTCCAGGCCACACTGGACCCAATGCGAAACCCGGTGTCAGGCGTAGAAGCGAGCGCGACGGTCATGCTGCCTGCCGGGATTGTTTCCAAACAACTCGAAGTCACTGGGACCAAGACGTTTGCCGTATTCAGCAAAGGACTGAAGTTCGCCGCTCCTGGGAAATACGGCTTCTATACGATGGTCGAACACGGCAACTGAACGATCCGCCCTTAAAGGTGATCTCAGCACAGTCGGAGTAATATGAGTTTATCTCGCCCGGTCGCCCTAATTCGCCGGCATTCGCACTCTTCCCAGGCTACCCGCGCCTCCCACCGCAGCCCTTGGTCCCTCACCCTACCTCTCCCCAGAGGGGAGAGGAGAAGAGGTCAGATGGTGCCGGGGAAGGCCGAGGGCCTGATGGGGAAACCGGGGAAGAGCAGCCCCGCCGCCGGCACTGCCAGGTGGCGCACCGCAACCTCGGCGAAGAGGTTTCGGAAGTCCGTCGTCACCTCGAGATCGCGCCCCTCGAAGAGCTGCTGGCGCGAGATGCCCGGCCACTTGCCGTAGACTTTGCCACCCTTGACGGGCCCACCCAGGACCAGCATGACGGTGGCGTGGCCGTGGTCGGTGCCGCGGATGCCGTTCTCCTGCACCGTGCGCCCGAACTCTGACATAGTCAGGACGACCACGTCGGCCATCCGATCGCCCAGGTCGCGATCGAAGGCGGCGAGGCCTTCCGCGAGCTCGCGGAGCCGGTTGGCGAGCTGCCCCTGGGAGTTTCCCTGGACCGCGTGGGTGTCCCAGCCTCCCGAGTCCAGGAAGGCGATCTCCAGGCCGATGTCGGCCTTGATCAGCTGGGCGATCTGCCTGAGGCTATCGCCGAAGCGCCCCCGCGGGTACTCCGCTCCGTTGGCGGGCTGGTAGCGGAGGGGGTCGGCGGCCTTCAG
>JACPCF010000146.1 GCA_016179965.1 Candidatus Rokuibacteriota bacterium
CGATCTACCGTACTAGTACGATAGTACAAGACCCGGAGACCTGTCAAGCGGCAAGATTATGGTAGGCTTGGGGAGGATGCTGGCACGCTGGCTCTCGAAGGGGGTCCTGGCCCTCGGGGTGGCCTCCCTCCTCTATAGTGGGAGCCCGCCGGCCGCATGGGGGATCGGCGAGGCGGACCGCCTCTGGCTGGTCGGCGAGGGCGCCTTCGCCGACCGTCTCTACGCGGTCTCCCGCCGCTCTCTCGAGCGCTTCGTCAAGAGCTATCCGAACGAACCGCGGGTCGGCGAGGCCACGCTGCTCCTCGGGAAGAGCCAGTTCGCGCTCGGCGAGTTCCAACCCGCGCTGGAGAATTTCAGGAAGGCCCAGCGCCTGTCCCCGTCCCCGGGCCGCCCTGAGGAGGCGCGCTTCTGGGAAGCCGAGACGCTCTTCAGGCTGAAGCGCTACGCCGAGGCGCGTGCCGCGTACGACGCGCTCCTCGCCGCCAACGCCGCGGCCCCCGCGGCCCCCGACGCGATGTACGGACTGGCCTGGAGCGACCTGGAGCTGAAGCGCCCTGAGGCGGCAGCGACGGCCTTCCGGCAGCTCCTCATCACATGGCCGGAGTCCCCCCTCGTGCCCTCGGCCACGTTCTACCTGGCCCGCACCCTGGTGGAGCTGAAGAAGCCGGGCGAGGCCGCGGCGCTCCTCGCCCCCTTCGCGACGCGCTACCCCGATCACGCCCTGGCGCCGGAAGCCCGGTACCTCCTGGGATGGAGCCGCGTGGCGGCCGGCAAGACGGCGGAGGGGGTCGAGGACCTGAGGGAGTTCGTCGCCGCCCATCCGCGCCACGAGCTGACCGTGGCCGCGCACCGCGCGATCGCCGATGCGCTCCTCAGGCAGGACAAGATACCTGAGCTGACGCAGGAGTACCAGTTCCTGATCGCCCAGTCGCCGCCCACCCCGGAGGGGCTCTACGACGCAGGTCGTATCGCCGAGCACCTGGGACGGGCGAAGGACGCGGAGGGCGCCTGGCGGCGGCTACGCGCTGAGTTCCCCAGGCACGCCCTCGCTGCCCGCGCCGCGTTGGAGCTGGCCCAGGCGGCCTTCAAGAAGAACCAGTTCAAGGATGTGGCGCCCCTGGCGAAGGCGGCCAGCGAGAGCGACGACGAAGCGGTGCGGATCGAGGCGCTCTTGATCATGGGCGAGAGCGACCTCAAGCAGCGGCGCTTCCAGTCCGCGCTCAAGACTTTCCAGGCAGCCGCGGGGGTGGAGGGCGAGGATCCCGCCCTCCGCTTCCGCGCCCTGGCCGGCAGCGGGCTCGCCCACGAAGAACTCGGCCACTGGCAGGAAGCGGCCCAGCTCTACGCCCAGGTTGCCGCTGACAGCCCGGACGCGGCGCTCAAGAAGTGGGCTCAGGAGCGGCTGAAGGCGGTGCGTGCCAAGGCCAAGCCACCCACCCAGCCGAAGGCGGAGAAGCCCAAGTCATGAGGCGCGGGCTCGTCTTCCTGGTGAGCGTGCTTCTGCTGTGTCCGGCGCCAGCCGGGGCCGCGTCCCCGCTCCCGTTGGAGCTGCCCCCGCCGGATCTGGCCCCGCTCCTGCCGCTGGCGGCGCCGCCGCTCGACAAGCCGCCGGTGCCACTGCCCGAAGTCTCGATTCCTGACTCGCCCCGCGCTCTGCCGCCCCTCCCTGCTCCGCCGCTGGCAACGGATCCCTCAGGCAAGCCCGTAGGGCCGCTACCGCCTCCGCGCATTCTGGCGTGTAACCCCCTGGGAACGTTCTTCGGCGTCGCTTCGGAGCTCCTCGAGTGCGGCCGGGCCCGCTTCCAGCGCGACGAGCTGGAGGAAGCCCGGACTGCCCTGGAAGGAGCGATCCGGGGCGGGAGCGACCGGGACGTGGTCCGCGAAGGCCGCTACTGGCTGGGGGAGACGCTCCTACGGCTGGGCCGCTACGAGCCCGCGGAGCGGAACTTCCTCCTCGTCGCCCAGGAGAGGCCGGTTGACGAGCTCGCGGCCTACGCAACCTACGCGGTGGGGTGGGTCGCCCTCAGGCTCAACGACCCTGCCCGGGCGCTGACGCGCTTCGAGGAGGGGCGGCGCCGGCCTGCCGTTCCGGGCCTCGCGCCGTTCGTGACGCATGGGCGCGCGATTGCGCTCTACGGGCTGGGCCGCTTCGAGGAAGCGCGCGAGGCCTGGCAGGGGCTCCTCAGGCTGTCGATTCCACGCCCGCTGGCACTCGAGGTGGACTTCTGGCTCGGCGACGCGCTGGGCCGCGTGGGCGAGTACAAGGGGGCCGTGGAGAATCTCCAGCGTTTCACCGCTGCGGGGCCGCACCCGCTCATCGAGGCGGGGATCCTGCGGCTCGGCTGGTGGAGCCTAGCCGGGGGAAACGCGCTTGAGGCCGCCAAGGCATACCGGTGGCTCCTCCGAGCGTACCCCCGGACCGCAGAGTGGGCCTGGGCCCGAGTCGGCCTTGGCCGCGCCCTCCTGGCGCTGGGTGACTGGACGGGGGCCCGCGAGGAGATTCGCCAGCTCCAGGCCGCTGCGCCGGGCCACGCGCTGGTCCTGCCCGGGCTCTACATCCTAGTGCGGTGGGCGATGGAGCAAAACGCCTTCGAGGCCGCCCACGCCCTCGCCCAGGAAATCCTGGCCCTCGACCTCCCCCCCCAGGACCGCGCATACACGCTCCTCCTGAACGGCGAGGCCTATCTCCGTGAAGGCCAGAGTGGCGAGGCGCGCGGCCAGTTCGAGTTGGCGAGGGACGCTCAGGCCGTCGGGCAGCTGGGCTGGGCAGTCCTGCTCCGCCTGGCCCAGATGGACGTGGAGGCCCGGGAATTCTCGCGGGCCGCTGCCGGGACCGCCGAGATCCTGAAGCAGCCGCTTCCCTACGACGTCAAGGCGCTGGCGCTCCTCCTTCACGCTGAGGCCGCTTATCGCGCGCGAGACTGGGATACTTCGGCGCAGGGCTACAGGCGCTTCCTGTCAGAGTTCCCCGGTCACCCTCAGGCGGGCGCCGCCGCCCTCTCGCTCGGCTGGGCCGAGCTCCGGCGCGGCAACGGCGCGGTCGCCCGCGAGCGCTGGTCCGCTTTCGCCCGTTTCTTTCCGGCCGACCCGCGCGCGCCGGAGGCGCTGCTCCTGGCCGCCGAGCTGGCCGGAGAAGCCGGAGATCCCGGCGCCCGGGACCTGCTGGACCAGCTGGTCACCCGCTATCCGTCCTATGCCCAGGCGGACGTGGCCCGCCTGAACCGGGCGATCCTGGACCTCCGGGCGGGCCGGAGCCGGGAGGCGAGCGAGGCGCTGGCCGCCTTCCTGAAGCGCTCGCCGCTCTCGCCCTTCGTCGGGCGGGCCCGGTTCGCGCTCGGAACCGCGCTCCTCGCCCTTGGCCGCGCGGAGGAGGCGGGGCGGGAGTTCAAGGAAGCGCTCCGGCAGGGCGAGGGCGCCCTGGGTCATCTCGGCGCGGGGATCGCGGCGCTCTCCCTCCGCCGGTGGGACGAGGCCGCGCGCGAGCTCGGCGAGGCCCGCGACGCGGGGACGGCGGCGGTCAGCCGGGCCGCCGCGTACGGGCTGGTCGCCCTGGCCCTCAACGAGGGGAAGCGGGACGAGTTCAGAAAGGCGGCGGCGTCGCTCCTCCAGTCGCCGCCCTCCCCCTCGCTCATGCCGCCGCTCCTCTATGTGCTGGCGGCCCTCGCCGTGGAGGACAAGAAATGGAGCGATGCGCGGGCGCTGACCCTGCGCCTGCTCAACGACCACCCGGGGAGTGATCCGGCCGATGACGCCCTCTTCCGCCTTGGCGCGGGGGCCTCGGCCGTGGGGGAGTGGGCGCTCGCTCGGGAGGCGTTCCAGCTGCTCGAGGACCGTTATCCCAAGAGTCCGCTCGCCGAGGACATCCGCCTGGGGCTCGCTGAGGCGCTGGTCCGGAGCGGCGCCGCCACCGAGGCGCGCGGCAGGCTCGAGGCGTTCGTGGCTTCCGGCTCGGGTGACCCGGGCCTGCCCAAGGCGCTCTTCCTGCTGGCCCAGGCCCGGCAGGCCGCGGGCGAGCGGGCCGCGGCGGTCGAGGCCTACACCCGGCTCGTGCGGGGTTATCCCGGCAGCGAATGGACCCCGGCCGCCTGGGTTCCACTGGGACGCCTGCTGCTGCTCGCGGGGCGGTGGGACGAGGGGCGGCAGGCCCTCGAGCGGGCTCTGGCCGGCCCCGACGAGGCCACGGCCGTCGAGGCCGCGTTCGCGCTCGGCGAGGGATTCCGCGCCCGCGGCGCCCAGGAGGACGCGGCGGAGGCGTACCTGACCGCCGCTTACTTGGCCCCGGGCTCTGTCTGGGGGCGGCGCGCCCTTCTCGGCGCCGGCCAGAGCTTCACCGCCCTCAAGCAGACCGACGCCGCCGCCATCGTCTATCGGAAGCTCCTCGCCCAGCCCGACGTCGAGCCCGAGCTGGCCCAGCAGGCGCGCAAGGCGCTGGCCGCGCTCGGGGCCCCCGCCACGCCGCGCTGAGGCGACAGGCGGCCGCCACCCTACTTGACATCGTTGCTGTCGCGGAGTAGAAATCCAACACCATTCGTGACCCATCGCATCACCTGGGATCGTTTGGGTGGGGGCTTGTCGTCGCGCTAGGGATGGTGCTCCTTGCTGCGGCAGCGGCGGCCCAGTCTGCCAAGGACCAGATCGCTCAGGGGCGGGCGCTGTTCGAGCACCACTGCGGTCGGTGTCACAGGCCCGGGGGCGACGGCCCCGAGCTGACGCGGGATGCCCTCGCGCCCAAAGGCACGGCGCTGGGCCTCTTCGACTTCGTGCGGGCGAACATGCCGCACGACGCTCCCGGAACCCTCAAAGAGCAGGAGTATTGGGATATTGTGGCCCACGTGCTCGCGGCGGCGGGCGTTGTTCGGGCCGGCCCGCCCGTGGGCCCCGACACGGCGGCGGGGATTCGCCTCCCCGAGTAGCACCGCGCCACTGTGCCCCGCGCGCGCTCCCACGGGGGAGCCTCGTGAGATGAAGGTGGCTGCCATTGACAACCCTCTGATCCGGACCTAGAATCCCGCCATTCCCACCGACACAGGCTTAGGGAGGGGAACTATGGTCACTCTCTCCGTCAACGGCAAATCTCATCGCCTCGATGTCGAACCCGACACCCCGCTCCTCTACGTCCTCCGGGACAGCCTGGGGCTCCACGGGCCGAAGTTCGGCTGCGGGCTCGACCAGTGCGCGACGTGCATGGTCCTCATGGACGGGGACGCGGTTCGAACGTGCCGGGTGCCTGTGTCGCGGGCAGCCGGGCGCAAGATCGTCACGCTGGAAGGCCTCGGCACCGCGGACAAGCCGCACCCTATCCAGAAGGCGTTCATCGAGGAGCGGGCCATCCAGTGTGGCTACTGCCTCAACGGGATGATCATCACGGCGAAGGCGTTGCTCGACAAGAAGCGGAACCCGAGCGATCGCGAGATCAAGCAGGCGCTTGCGGGCAGCCTGTGTCGCTGCGGCGTCCACCTGCGCGTGATCCGGGCCGTGAAGCGGGCGGCCGTCCGCATGGCAAAGGAGGCGTGAGATGCTGAGCGCTCAGACGAGCCGCAGGGACTTTCTCAAGGGAAGCGGCGCGCTGGTCGTCGGCTTCAGCCTCGCCGGCCCCCTGGCCGCCGCGCGCGCCCAGACGGTCGGTACCCCCCTCAAGCCGGTGACGCTGGACGAGGTGGACGCCTTCCTCTCGATCGGGGTGGACGGCATCGTCAGCGTGTTCACCGGCAAGGTGGACCTCGGCACCGGCACGCGCACGGCCCTCCGGCAGATGGCCGCCGAGGAGCTCGACGTCACCCTCGACCGCATCAAGCTGATCGAGGGCGACACGGCCCTCACGCCCGACCAGGGTCCGACGTGGGGGAGCCTGTCGATCCAGATCGGCGGCGTCCAGATCCGCCAGGCGTCGGCCACGGCCCGCAAGGCGCTCCTGGAGATGGCGTCGAAGCGGCTGGCCATCCCGGTGGGCGAGCTCGAGGTGAGGTACGGGGTCGTCCGCGCCAAGGGGGACCCAACGAAGCACGTCTCCTACAGCGACCTGATCGGCGACCGGGAGTTTCGCCTCAAGGTTGACAGCAAGGCGCCGCTCAAGAAGCCTGCCGACTACACCATCGTGGGCAAGTCCGTGCCGCCGGTGGACGGCGTGGCCAAGGTGACCGGCGAGTGGACGTACATGCACGACGTCCGTGTCCCGGGCATGCTCCACGCCCGGGTCATCCGACCCCCGGCCATGGGCGCCCAGCTTCTGAGCGTGGATGAAAGCTCCGTCAGGGGAATCAAGGGACTCACGAAGGTCGTCCGGCTCGGGAACTTCCTCGCCGTGGTGGCCGAGACGGAGTGGGCCGCCATCAAGGCGGCCGACCAGCTCAAGGCCACGTGGTCTGCCTGGGAAGGGCTGCCGGACATGGACAAGCTCTACCAGCACGTCCGCAACACGCCGATCGCGGCCGACGAGGTTCCGCTGAAGCGCGGCGATGTCCGGGCGGCCCTTGCGACGGCCGCCAAGACACTCTCGGCGACGTACGAGTTCGCGATCCAGCTGCACGGCTCCATCGGTCCCTCGTGCGCCATCGCCGACTACCGCGATGGCCAGGTCACGGTCTGGTCCTCCTCCCAGGCGCCCCACTGGCAGCGGCGGGAGCTGTCCATGATGCTCAGCATCCCCCCCG
The DNA here is from genome assembly GCA_016179965.1 of Candidatus Rokuibacteriota bacterium. Taxonomy (GTDB): domain Bacteria; phylum Methylomirabilota; class Methylomirabilia; order Rokubacteriales; family CSP1-6; genus CSP1-6. The sequence goes on from JACPCF010000146.1 coordinate 6,651, forward strand.
AGAAGATCCGCTACATATTCCTCGACGGCGCCGGATGCTGGGGGCGCAACGGTCACGAGGACGCTGCGGCAGACGCGGCGCTCCTGTCGCGTGAGCTGGGCCGGCCGGTCCGTGTCCAGTGGATGCGGCAGGACGAGCACGGCTGGGAGCCGAAAGGTCCCCCGACCCTGGTGGACATCCGCGCCGGGCTTGACGCCAACGGCAACGTCATCGCCTGGCAATCCGAGTTCTGGATTCCCAGGCGGACGGACGTCGGTCATGGCGTACCATTCGTGGCGGCTAGTCTGGCGGGCCTGCCGCACAGGGACGCCATGAACCCGAGCACCATCTTCCTGAACTCCAAGCCCGAGTATGCATTTCCGAATGCCCACGTGCTCGTTCACCGGCTGCAGACGACCCCATTCCGGCCGTCTTGGATCCGCACTCCGGGCCGGATGCAGAACACCTACGCGACCGAGGTCATGATGGACGAGTTGGCCGCGGCCGCAGGGGCGGACCCGCTGGAGTTCCGCATGCGGCATCTGAATGATCCGCGCGGGCTCGTGGTGCTCAAGACCGTCGCAAACCGGGCCAAGTGGGACTCCCGCCCGTCGCCGAAGAAAGGCGCAGACAAGGCCACAGTGGCCACGGGGCGTGGCATCTCCTACATCAAGTACGAGAACGTGAGGACCTACGTGGCGGCCGTCGCCGAGGTCGAGGTGGATCGACGGAGTGGGGTCATCCGGGTCAAGAAGTTCACGATCGCCCACGACTGCGGGCTGATCATTAACCCCGACGGGGTGAAGAACCAGATCGAGGGAAACGTCATCCAGACCGTGAGCCGCACGCTGAAGGAAGAGCTCCGGTGGGACCGCTCGCGGGTGACGAGCCTTGACTGGGCGACCTACCCGATCCTCACATTCCCGGAGGTGCCGGAGATCGACATGGAGCTGATCAATCGCCCCAACGACCCACCGTGGGGCGTGGGCGAGCCGGCGACGGGGGTCGTGCCATCCGCGATCTCGAACGCTGTCTTCGATGCGACCGGCGTGCGGCTGCGCACGGTGCCGTACACGCCGCAACGGGTGAAGGCCGCCCTCGGAGCCCGGGCGTAGGTAGCCGTCCCCTCGTGTCCCCGCGACCGGCCGAGCGCCGGCCATACCGGGTCCTGGCAGCCCTCGGCTTCGTCGCCATCGGCCTCTGGATGCTTTTCGTCCGCCGGTGAGGTCGCGGTGAAGGGATACGGAGGGAAGATCCTGTTCGTGGACCTCGGCGACGGACGGACGCGGGTTGAGCCCGTCTCCGAGGACATGGCGCGCGCCTACCTCGGGGGAAATGGTTTTGCGGCCCGGCTCCTCTACCGTTGCGTCGCGCGGGGCGCGGATCCCTTCGATCCGGCCAACTGCGTCGTCTTCGCCGTGGGGCCGATCACCGACACCACGGTGCCCGGCAACAGCCGGGCCTGCGTGGCGACCAAGTCGCCCCTGACCGGGCTCTTCTTCGACTCCACCTTCGGCGGCCGCTTCCCCGCAACGCAGAAGCGCACCGGCTTCGACGCCATCTGCATCACGGGGCGCTGCCGGGAGCCCGCCTACCTCAAGGTCACTGAGGCCGGCGCGCGCCTCGAGCCGGCGCGGGCCCTCTGGGGGAAGACGACACGGGAGACGGTGGAGGCGATTCAAGCCTTCGAGGGCGGGGAGGCCGACGTGATGGCCATCGGCCCCGCCGGCGAGCATCGCGTGCGCTTCGCCTCCATGGCCCACTACTGGAAGAACCGCGAGGGCATCTCGGGACGCGGCGGCATCGGCGCGGTCCTGGGCTCGAAGAATCTCAAGGCGGTGGTTGTGGCAGGATCCCGGAAAACCGAGGTGGCCCACCCCGCGCAGCTCAAAGCCCTGGTGGACGAGACCCGGGAGCCGCTCAAGAAGGGCACCCAGGCGCTCTCCACCTTCGGCACGCCGTTTCTCGTCCAGCCGATCAACACCCTCGGCGGCCTGGGGTCGTACAACATGAAGAGCGAGGTGTACGCCGAGGCCCGGGCCATCTCCGGCGAGGAGATGAAGGCCCACTATCACGACAAGGACACGACCTGCCTCAAGTGCCCCGTGGCCTGCGGCAAGCAGTACGCGGTCGGGGAAGGCGAGCTCGCCGGGCTCAGGGCCAAGATGCCCGAGTACGAGACCATCTTCGCGCTCGGCTCCATGCTCGGGAACTCCCACGCGCCCTCGCTCGTCAAGGCCAACGACCTCTGCGACCTCCTGGGGATGGACACGATCAGCCTCGGCGTCACGCTCGCCTTCGTGGCCGAGGCCCTCGAGCGCGGCTGGCTCGACCCGAAGGAGGTCGGCGTGCCCTTCGGCTGGGGCGACTGGCGGGGGATGCTGGCGCTCGTCGAGCAGACCGCCTACCGGCGGGGGTTCGGCGACCGGCTGGCGGAGGGCTCCTGGCGCCTTGCCGAGGCGATCGGGCCCGAGGCCCTCAAGACCGTGTACGCCGTGAAGCGATTGGAGTTGCCGGCGCACTCCGCCCGCGCCCTGAAAGGCATGTCAATCGGCTACGCCACCGCGACCCGCGGCGGGAGCCACCACGACACGCGTCCCACGCCCCAGTACGCCCAGGGCTTTGACCGCCGTAGCGTCGGGGGGAAGCCGGAATTCGCCGTCAGGAGCCAGCACTTCACCGCCGTGGACGACTCCCTCGTGGTCTGCCGCTTCACTTCCGAGCGCGGCTTCGGCCTCTTCGTGGGCGACGCCTACGCCCGGATGGTGTCGGCGGTCACGGGGTGGGACATGTCGGTGGAAGAACTGGAGCGGATCGGTGAGCGCGTGGTGAACCAGGAGCGGCTCTTCAATGTCCGCGAAGGGGTGAGCCGGAAGGACGACGTCCTGCCCTGGCGGGTCATGCACGAGCCGATCCCCGAGGGAGCGTCGGCGGGGATGCACTGCCCGCCCGACGAGCTGAACGGGATGCTCGACGAGTACTACCGGCTGCGCGGGTGGAACTCGGACGGCGTCCCGACGCCCGAGCGGCTCGCGGCCCTCGGCTTGCCTTAGCGGGGGAAACCCTGTAACATGCCTCCCCGTTCGGGCGGATAGCTCAGCGGCAGAGCGCGAAGCCCCTCGGTAAGTTGGCATATCATGAGGCGTGATCGCCGGAAAAATTTCGGGGGCTTCGTGTTTTTCCTCTCTAAGCCACCTTGCCCGGTAGAATTTCATCCTTTCTCATCTCTCCTCGTGTAGCTAGGGCTGGCGCCCTCCCCCCGCGGGGGCTCCGGCACGTCACGTGCCGTAGAGCCAGCGCGGCAGCCACAGCGCGATCGGCGGGTAGAGCATCACGAGTAGCAGCCCGGCCACCTGGAGCACCATGAACTCCGCCATCCCCCAGTAGATGTCGGTGAGCTTCCACTCGGGTGCCACCCCCTTCAGGTAATACGCCGCCATCGCCACGGGCGGTGACAGGAAGGAGGTCTGGAGGTTCATGGCGATCACAATCGCGAACCAGAGCGGGTCGAAGTTCAGGGCCATGATCGTCGGCTGGAGGAGCGGCACGAACACGAAGATGACCAGTGGCCACTCGAACGGCCAGCCAAGCAGGAAGATGAGGAACATGACCACCAGCATCGTGCCCATGGGCGGCAGGGGCAGCCCGACGAGGGTCTCGCTCAGCAGCGTGGCCGAGCCGAGGCGCGTGAAGATCGCCCCGAAGATGCTGGAGGCGACGGCCAGGAAGAACACCATGCTCGACTGCTGGGCGGTCAGGATCACCGCGGCCTTGAGCCGCGCCCAGGAGAGCGTCCGGTAGGCGGCGGTCATGATGATCGTGCCCACCACGCCCACCCCGGCCGCCTCGGTCGGCGTCGCCAGGCCGGCCAGGATCGGCCCCAGGGTCACCAGAGTCAGGACGACGTGGGGGAGCATCCCGAGCGTCAGCTCGACCGCGAGCGTGCGGAACGAGCCCGCGCGCTCCTCGCGCGGCAGCGGCGGCCCCAGGCGCGGATTGATCAGGCAGCGGACGATCGTCCAGACGATGAAGATCCCGGCCAGCAGGAAGCCCGGACCGAACGACGCCACGTAGAGCTCGGGGATCGAGACGCCCATCACCGGCCCCATGACGACCAGCATCACGCTCGGTGCGATCAGGATGCCGAGGCTGCCGCCGGCGGTAATGGACCCGGCTGAGAGCCGCGGGCTGTATCCCGCCCTGACCATGGTCGGCACCGCCATGATGCCGACGACCGCGACCGTCGCGCCGACGGTGCCGGACGCGATGCCAAAGATGGTGGCGGTGAGGAGCACCGCGACGTAGAGCGAGCCGGGCACGGGGCCCAGCAGCAGCCGGAAGGCCCTGAACAGCCGCTCCATGAGCCCGCCCTCCTCCAGGAGGTAGCCCATGAAGATGAACAGGGGCACCGCGGTCATCACCTCCTCCTTCATGAGCCCGATGGTCTGCAGCACGGTCAGGTAGAAGACCAAGTCGCCGAGCGCGAAGTAGCCGAACGTGAGGGACAGGAAGATCAGGGTGAAGGCGACCGGGAACCCGATGAAGACGGCGAAGACGAAGACGCCGAGCAGGACGAAGCCGACGAGTTCCGGACTCAGCGGGGACCCCCTCGGATGACGCGCGCGCACTTGATCACCTCGGAGAGGCCCTGGAGGACCAGGAGGGCCGCGGTCAGCGGGATGACCGCCTTGAGCGCGTAGAGAGGCCACGCTCCCGCACGCTCGCGGATCTCCCAGGCCTCCCACGCCATCACCGCCCCCGCGTACAGGACGAACAGCATGCCGGGGAAGAAGAAGAACACGTAGGACATCGCGTCGATGATGGCGCGGGTTTTCGCCGACCATCGCTCGTAGAACACATCGGTCCGGATGTGCCCACCCTTGAGCAGGGTGTAGGCCGCCGCCAGCATGAACTGGGCGCCGTAGAGCATGTACGTGAGGCTGGCGGCCCACTTGGTCGGCGCGTTGAACGCGTAGCGGGCGACCACCTCGTACGCCACGCCGAGGGTCATCGGCACGATGAGCCAGCCGGCCAGCCAGCCCGTGGCCGTGCTCAGCCGGTCGATCGCGGCGACGATGCGGTTCGAACTCACGGATTCGTCTCCCAATCCCTGCCCCCCCATGACTCTACCAGAGAACTCTTTGACGACGTGCCTGCCTAAGCGCGCTGCCCGGCCCCAGCGCTTATCACCATCTCGCCCGACACTTCCCAGAATGAGCTGAAATGCGCCCGAGTGCGCTGGAGTGAGCCCGAGTTGGACACTGCACATACGAACGCCGCTGGCCCGCAGGGAGGAGAAGGATGTGAAGTGATCGTCCTGCTCAGCTCTAGGTCCTGGCTCTGGTCTCTCCTTTCGAGTCGGCTATCGCGTACACTTACTCCCACCACTGAAGACTCCCATGTCAGGCGACCTGCGCCCGGACGAAGCGCTGATGGAGGAGGTGAGGGCAGGAAACCGTGCTGCCTTCCAGGTGCTCTATGACCGTCACCATCGAAGCGTGTTCGGCTTCCTGCTCCGGTCCCTCGGCGAGCGTCGGGCTGCGGAGGATCTCCTCCAGGAGACCTTCCTTCGGGTCTTTGCTCACCGCGAGGAGTATCGTTCGACAGCCTCCTTCAGGGGGTGGCTCTTCACGATCGCCCGGAACCTCCTCATCGACCAGCTTCGTCGGAAGTCTGGAAGCCCTGACGTTGAGAGCCGGGAGAACCTCGAAGCCGTGGCGGACCCGGGAGCCACCCCGCTCCAACAGGCCGAGGCCTGGGAGCTAGACGAGCGACTCCAGGAGGCGGTGCTGAGGCTTACCCCGTCTCAACGGGACGTGCTCCTCCTGAGCCGCTTCACGGGCCTGAGCGCCGCCGAGATCGCGGAAGTGACGGGGAGTTCGCCTGAGGCCGTCAGGGTCACCCTTCATCGCGCCCTTCTGCGGCTTCGGGCTCTTCTCGGCATGCTGTAACGATCCGCCTCGGTTCCCGTTTTAGTAGGTAGGAGAGGCTCTCATGGACTGCGAGCAGGTCAGGGACCGTGTGGTGACCCTTCTTCAGGCGGGCGGTATGCCGCCCTGGCCCGAACCCCTGGTCCGTCATCTGGAAGCCTGTCAGGGTTGCCGGGAAGCGGTGGAGGACATTAGCCGGGCGTGGGTGCTCCTCGGCCAGTGGCCGGACGCGGAGCCCGGGGCTCATGTCAGGGCCCGGCTCCTCAAGCGCGTCCGACGAGAGCTTGTGAGGGAATCGGTCCTGACGCTCAGAGGATGGGTCCCTGCCGTGCTGACGTCGGCCACCGGCGTCGGGCTTTCTTTGGCGCTCTCCCTGCTGGTGCCGTACTCGGTGCTCGTGAAGCTCTGCCGCCAGGCCCTTCAGGTCTCCGATCCTCACGCGGCTCCGTATCTGCTGGCCGGGATGGTGTACGGGCTCCCCCTGGCGCTGGGGATCTGGATCCTTCGGCGGCAGGCCCTTACCGGCGCGCTGATCGGGAGCCTTGAGGCGAGCCTCCTCTTCCTGGTGATCCTGGCCCCCTATGTCATCGCCCAGTGCCGGGAGTTCGCTCCGCCCCTGCAGGTGGCATTCGTCTCGGGACTGGCCGGGGGGGCGGTGACCTCAAGCCTGGTGGGCCTCTGGCTCGCGAGGCTCGTTCCGTTTGGCAGGGTGACAGGGGGGGGTTCAGAGATGGTTCGACGATCCGTCTTCTGCGGGGTGCTCGCTCTGTTGCTCGTCGTGACGGCCACGGCGGGGTGGGCCCAGGCGCCCGTCCAGCCGAGGCAGCCCGAGCAACCGGCACCGGCTCCCGGGATGCCCGGAATGATGATGCCCATGATGCCGATGATGGGGAACACGGCGCAGATGACGCAGTTCTGCGCCCAGATGATGAACCAGATGGCCGGCATGATGGGGGCGCAGCCCACGCCGCCGGCTCCGCCGGTGCGCTAGATGAAGCTGCCGATCGCCGCGCTGGCCGTGGCTTTTGTGCTCGCTGGCGCGAGCCTGTCGGCGGCAGAGCTCCGCGATCACACCCTCAGGCTCAAGAGTGCCCTCTGCTCCGGGTGAGTCCCGCTGGTCCATCGGGCCCTGGAGGGGCGCCCGGGAGTCCAGCGCGTAAAAGTCGATCTCCAGCGGGGTGAGGTCGCGGTGACCTACGACGACAGCGTGACCTCTCCGGAGCGGCTGGCCGAACTCATGAAGGCCGCGGGTTTTTCCACAATCCCGAAAGGGAGGAACTGAATGCGGATCCTCGACACGAGTCAAAAGAGGGTACGGTTCGGAGGCCCCCTCGTCCTCCTGGCCCTGCTCTCCTGGTCCGCGGGGGCATCCTCGACACGAGTCAAAAGAGGGTACGGTTCGGAGGCCCCCTCGTCCTCCTGGCCCTGCTCTCCTGGTCCGCGGGGGCAGGCGCCTCGCCGGAGGCGATGAAGGCGCTCGGAATCCTGGAGCCGCGGCAACCCACGGCGGCTCCGAATGTGACCCTGCCCACCCTCCAGGGGAGGCCCCTTGCGCTGAGCGAGCTCAAGGGCAAGGTCGTCCTGGTGAACTTCTGGGCGACCTGGTGCATCCCGTGCCAGTGGGAGATGCCGTTGATGGAGAAGCTCTATCAGGCCTACAAGGCCAAGGGCTTTGTTATCGTGGCGATCTCGCTGGACCAGGAGGGAAGGGCCGTCGTGGAGTCGTTCGTCAAGGAGCGGAAGCTCACGTACCCAGTGCTCCTGGACCCCTCGCTCACGGGGGCCCGGCAGTTCGGGATCGTTGGGCTTCCCGCCACGTTCCTGATCGGTGCCGATGGGTTCATCAAGGGGGTGACCTACGGCCCGGTCTGTCGGGCGCCGATCGAGGGCCAAGGAATCCGCAAGGGTTTCCGGGTGTTCTGCTCCACGGCCCATGTCGAGAAGTTCGCCCAGGACCAGGCGGCCTGGAAACGGGCCCTCAGCCGGATGAGCAACAAAAAGGGCGGCGGCTGCTGCTGACCTGCCGATGCCGCCCTCGGCTCCCGAGATGAAGGAGAGATGAAGGGGAGGTGAAGGAGAGGTTCTTCAGTCTGGGTGCGGTGCTGGGGGCCTTCGGGGCGGGGTTCTGCTGCCTGGCCCCGGTGCTCTTCAGCCTGCTCGGGCTCGGCACCGTGACCAGTCTCACGCTCCTCCAGTACGTGGTGCCGTACCGCGACTGGCTCTTCGCCTTGACGTTCGCGGCGCTCCTGGGCGGCTACCTCCTGGCCTGGCGCCGGTGGCGGAGGATGTCCTGGTGGGACTGGGCGATGCTCGGGGGCTCGACGGTCGCGGTGATCGGCTTCCTGGGGTACACGATCTCTCTGGAAGGTCTGCCGCGCTGGCTCTGGCGCTGAGGGGCACGGATGCTCGGCACGATGAGCAAGCTTGGAATCCTCGGGACGGTAGCGTCCGCCGCCGTGAATCTCGGCTGCTGCGCTCCGCAGGTGCTTGGTCCTCTGGCGGGGGTCCTCTTCGCCGGGGGCCTCCTCGGTCGCGTCCCCCCCTCGTGGCAGCTTCCCCTCCTCTACGGCTCGCTGGCCGTGGCCCTCGTGGGCTTCGGGCTCGGGTGGAGGCGGCACGGGCGGCTGACTCCCGCACTGCTCTTCCTCCCAGGGGCGGGCGCGGTCCTCTACTCCCTTCACGAAGCCCTGGACGTCTCGGCCCTGAAGGTCTTCTTCTGGGGTGGGTTCGGCCTGCTCCTGGTGGCCGTCGTGTGGGACGCCTGGCTGACGTTCCGGGCGCGTGGCTGCCGGAAGGCTCTCTCGTGGTTGGAGGCGTCCAGATGACCCCGCCTCCCCGACCGAGGTCGGTGAAGGGATACCTCCTCCTCGGGTTGGCCTTCATTACCTGCCCGTGCCACCTCCCCCTCCTGTTGGCAGTCCTCGCCGGGACCGGCCTGGCCGGCGCCCTGAGCCAGTACTTCGGGGTGGCGTTCGTCGCGCTGAGCCTGATCTTCCTAGCCTCGCTCGTCCTGGGGCTCAAGGCCGTGAAGGGTAGCCAGCAAGGGAGGACATGATGCCGAAAGAGGTCGTCGTCTACGCGCAGCCCGGGTGAGGGAGCTGCGAGGCGGAGAAAGAGTTTCTTTCTCACAAGGGCGTCCGGTTCACGGCGAAGAACATTCGCGAGGATCCCGCAGCCCTCGCGGAGCTCCAGCGGCTCGGCTATCGCGCCACGCCCGTGACGGTTCATCGACGGCGAGGTGGTGGTGGGGTTCGATCGGGGGAAGCTCGAGCGGCTGCTGGGCCTGGCGTAGGCTTCCGGGAGGGGATTCGGGATGCCGAAGGCCTGGTGTCAGGGGTGAAGGCACGAAATCGAGATCCCGGTCGGGATTAGGCACGGGGGTCTCTTCGACTGCCCGAACTGAGCGGGGCTCACGCTCCGGGCGAGCGAGCGGGACGGGATGTGGACCGCGAGTGAGGTCAAGAAGGCCAGCTGCGCGGTGGGGGAGGAGGTCGTCATCCTGCCTGACGATGTCCAGCCCGGGGACCTCATCGAGTGCCATGGCGTCAGGCAGCGCGTCACCTACGAGTTCGGGGCCTACGCCCTCGTGAAGGTGGACGAGCGCAGCCAGGGCAGCCGGTCGTAAGCTCCGTCCATGGATCGAGGGGAGGGTTCACCCTCTCGGTCGCTGGCCTTTCTCTCCGGTCTCTAAGCCTCTCCCTCACCCCTCCGGCCTCCCGGCTTTCCCCAACTTATCAGGGCGTGCCAGCGGAATACCAAATGGAGGGATGTCTCCAGCACTATCATGAGGACAGGCCACCCAGAGTTTCGGGTCTCCCGCCTACCAGAAGGGCTCTCTCCCAGGTGCCTCCGGGACCTCCACACCTGGCAGAGGCCGAGGAATGTGGGTGGTTCCTTGGGGGCCGGCGTGTGGCTCTCAGCGTTCGTCGGATGGCTCCTGATCTGGGCCCTGATTGTCCTTCTGATCATTGCACTGGAGGTGGTCGGCCAGAACTCAGTGATCTCGTCGCCTCGGGCAAGCGGATCTCGGCCCGTTGGCGTCCCGCAGTGCCCTGCCCCGCCGTGCCTCGTGCCATAGAGGCGGTGGGCACTTGACGAGAGGGTTGCGGGGGAACCGGTGACGGCGCTGGTGCTCTGCGGGGGCGGAAGCCGCGGGGCGGTGGAGGTCGGCCTCTACCGCGCCCTTATGGAACTCGAAATTCCCATTGACCTCGTCGTCGGGACGTCGGTCGGCGCGATCAACGGGGCGGTCGTGGCGACCAGTATGCCGCCGGAGGCCCTGGAGACGCTGTGGCAGGGGCTCAGGCGGAGGGACCTCTTCGCCCTGAACCCTCAGCTCCTCTGGAAGCTCATCTGGGCCGACAGCCTCTACGACCACCGCCGCCTGCGGCGGTTTCTGGAGCGGCGCCTTCCGGCGAGGCGGTTCGAGGACCTTGTGATCCCCCTCATCGTCACGGGGACCGACTTCGAGAGGGGCCAGCCGGTGTATTGGCGGGAAGGGCCGCTCCTCGAGGCGATTATGGCGAGCGTCGCGATGCCGGGGCTCTTCCCGCCCCAGGTGGTCGGGGGGGCCCAGGTCGTGGATGGCGGCATCGCGGACAACGTCCCGATCGACGTGGCCGTGCGATCGAGCCTCCCGTCGACCCAGAGATCGATCTCCTGGACTTCACTCACACGCGGGAGCTGATTGCCCAGGGCTACGCGGCTGCGCTGAGTGCGCTGAAGCCGTGCGCGGGGCCGATGGAATGCGCGGTCGGGCTCCATAACGACGCGTAATCACGACAGAAAGCGGCGCCCCTGTGGGGCGGCAGGGGCGTCGCGAGGGCTTCAAACTTTTTGCCCGGATCTAGCGGATACGTTTTGAGAGTTGTACCCGGGGCTGTCCCCCGGCCAGGCGTACGAAAGGGCCAAGTGGCTGACGACCGAGAGCTGATGGCAAGGGTCAGGGAGGGCGAGCAGAGCGCCCTGGAGCTCCTCTTTGCCCGCTGGGAGGGTCCGCTCTTCGCCTTTTTCTATCGGCTGGGCTGCCCTCCGAGCTCGGTCGAGGACCTGACCGAAGAGGTCCTCGTTTCCGTGTACCGCCGCCGGCACCGGTACGACCTCGACCGGCCGCTCGCGCCCTGGCTCTTCGGAGTTGCCCGGCTGGTCTGGAAAGACTTTCTCCGCCACCGCGGGCGGGAGCTGGCTCAGGCGACCCCCCTCGAGGTCGCCAAGGAGCTGCCCTCGCCCATGCACGACCCTTCCGAGCTGGCCGAGATCCGGGAGGAGTCGGAGGCCGTGCGCAGGGCCATCGAGGAGCTCCCCGACGAGCAGAAGGCGGCGTTCGTCCTGCGGCACTACCACAGCCTGAGCTACGAGGAGGTCGCGCAGGCCCTTCAGGTCCCGCTGGGGACCGTTAAGTGGCGGATCCACGAGGCCGTGCGGCGGCTCGAAACCGCGCTGGTGGATGCGCGGAGCGAAGGAGCGTAGTCGGATGAACTGTTCAGAGGTCCAGGCCTCCCTCGTTGATCTCCTGTACGAAGAGGTGGCCGCCGAGGGGCGCGCCCGGCTCATGGCCCACGTGGAGGGGTGCGACCAGTGCGGGGAGAGGTGGAGCCACCTCCGGGTTCTCTCGGCGGCCGCCGACCGCTGGAGCCCGCCGCCCCTGCCGCGGGGGATCGCGGAGCGAGCGGTGGCCCGGGTCGCCAGCGAGCGCGCTCGAGAGGCGAGTCGCACGTGCAGGGTCTCTCCCCGAATCAGATCCTAAGGGGCGTGCTCCTGGGGGCGGGGGCGGCTCTGGGGTCGCTGCTTCTGGTCGTCGGCATCTCCGACCGGCAGGTAGCGCCCCTGGCCGTTGGCGTCCTCGGCGTCCTGTGGACCGTCCTGTACGCGGGCCTCTTTCTCACGGCGTCTCACGAGAGGCTCCGTCCCGTCGCGTGGTCCGCCCTGACTGGCGCCGCAGGCGCCCTCATTCTCGTCCCGCCCCTCTCCATCCCGAGTGTGGTGGAGGCCTGCGCTCGCTGGGTGCAGTCGGCTCCAGGATCGGTGCTGTTTTCCCTGGTCCTGGTTCTTTTCGCCGCGGGCTACACGGCCGGCCCTCTGCTTGTGGCCGGTCTTGCGTTGGGGCGACCACGCCCGGATCACCAGCTCGCCGATGGGGCGACGCTCTCCGTTCTGTACGCCCTGCTGATCGCTCCGGCGGTGTACCTCCAGTGCCTGCCCCTCCCCCTCAACGTCACGGCGGTCTGGATGGCGGGGGCGGTCCTCGGTATCGGGCTCGGTGGACCGTTTGGCATGACGCTACATCGGTGGGTTCGGCTACGGTATGCGAGCTAAGGAGGAGAAAAGTATGAGCATGCGGGGTAAGACAATTGGGGCATTGGCGGTGGCGCTGACGCTCTTGGGATCGGCGGCGCTCGTCAGTGCGCAGCCGGCGAACCGCGTGGATCAGGTCTCAAATAAGGGCTTCCCGGAGACCGTACAGCGGGTGGAAACGGCGTTGAAGAGCCAGGGCATGATGATCGTCGCCACCATCGATCACCAGAACATGATGCGGATGGTCGGCGCGAGCATGAAGGGGTCCAAGACGATCGAGTTCGGCAAGCCGGACATGGGCAAGATGACGGTCGTACCCAACCCCGATGTCGGTCTGGAGTTCCCTGGGAAGATTTACATCTGGGAGCGTACGGATGGCAAAACCGTCGTGAGCTACTATCGTATTGCGCCGGCGTTCGCCGCATACGGGAAGGACAACCTCAAGATGGCGGGGGAGATGATGGACAAGATGCTGGATCAGATCGTCGCCGAGGCCACGAAGTAGGAGGTTCGGGCCATGCTGGTCACCCCGATTGATCTGGCCTTTGTGGTGGCGGGCATGGGGATCGTCGTGTGGGCGCTCCGGCGGCGGTGGACCCCGCCGCCGGCAGGGCCCGCGCCTGCCGACTCGCTCGGCGAGCTCCTGCTGACGGCGCTCGCGCTCATCCCGGCCGCTGTCGGTCCCAACGTCCTCGTGGTCGCGCTGACGCCAGGAATGCCCGGCATGCCGGTGCTCGTGCGCTGGGCGCTGATCCCCTCGATCGTGCTGCTCGCGGTGGTATGGGCGATCGCGAACGCGCGCCGCTACGATCAGCTCGCGAACCGCATCTGGACGGGTCTCTGGGTTGGCGCCACCGCGACGGCCGCCCTCGATTTCTTCCGGCTCCAGAGTTTCCTGCTGGGCTGGCTCCCTGGCAATCTGCCGCGCATGTTCGGCGTGCTGATCATGGACACGATGGCGACGGGGCCGACGCCGCTGAGTGATGTAGTCGGCGGGCTGTACCACTACTGGGTCAGCGCATGCTTCGGCCTCACCTATGCTCTCATCATGGGCCGCACCCGCTGGTGGGGAGGTCTCATCTGGGGGTTGATCATCGAGATCGGCATGATGACGACGCCGCCGATGGTCATCGCCATGGACACCGGTTACTTCGGCCTCAGGGCGGGCTACGGGCTGTTCAACGGCGTCTTCATCGGCAGCCTGATCCCGCACATCTCCTATGGCATCGTGCTTGGCCTGCTTCTCGAGCGGTACTTGCGGCACCGGGGGACAATCTTCAGCCTCATCCGCCGGGCCTGGGGCGCCTTTGGGCAGCGGCAGGCGGAAAGGGGATCCCATACCGAGCCGGCGCGCCGATAGTAACAAACTCCCTCCGGACGTAGAACCCTTCAGCTGTCCTAGAGCGAGGGCTACCTTCCCACCTGTGTCTCCCACGTGCGAAACTCTCCCACGCGGGGAGATCCCGGGCTCGGATGTATCCAGGCTCTCCTGCTGCGCATCGTAAGGGTGCGGGATCCCTCTGACACCTGGAACAGGAGGGCCAGACACGGATGGGTGGAACGTTTGAGGTCAAGCGGGCGGAGGACCTCTTGGACGCGGAGTTCATCGCCAAGTGGCGGGATCGAAAATCCATCGACCCCCTGGCGCGGGAGGTCCTCCGGACGATCCTCGATCGGTTCGTTGAGAACGGAGGTCCCCTGGAGACCGAAGCCGTCACCCGGCATCTCCCAGGGCGCTCCCCCGGGGAGATCCAGGAAGCCATCGCCAGGCTCGATCAGAAAGATCTAATCCTGGTCCAGGACGGGAAGGTGGTCCTGGCCTATCCCTTCTCGGCGGCCCCCACCGCCTTTCGCGTTATGCTCGGCGACGGGCGCGGGCGATACGCAGTCTGCGCGATTGACGCCTTAGGCGTCTCACCGATGCTGGGCCAGTTGGTCCGGATCTGCTCCTCTTGCCATCACTGTGGGGAACCCCTTGAGATGGTCGTCCGTCCGGATGGTCCCGTGGAGCGCGCGTCGATTATGGTGTGGGTGGGAGAGCGCGGCGACATCCGGCAGAAGGCGTGCTCCTCCATCTGCCTGACGCTCAACTTCTTCCAGTCGCAGGAGCATCTCCGGCAGTGGCGAAAGAACCATCCGGAGGTCTCCGGGGCCGCCGCGTCTCTCGATGAGGCGTTCAAGCTCGGGGCACGGATCTTCGGGGAGCTGCTGGGGGAGATTATTTAGGCTGGGGGGCTCACGGGCATGGGGGTCCTCCTGGGGAAGCGTCGCGCTCGAGAGAACTCGAGCGGCCTGTTTCGCAAGCGGCTCGGCTTGGCGGTCATCTTTGAACCTAGGGATTCTGGTTGCTGCCTCATCTTCCTGCGTCATCACCCTGTGCCAGGACTACTTCCGGCCCTTGCTGAGGATCATCTCTAGCTTCGAGCGACGATCCCGTTCCAGCCGAAGATCCTCCTCCGCCGTCTTGACGCGAGTCTCGAGAGCCTTCAATTCTCCCTGGACCCCGCGGCTCTGAGCTTGGGCCTCGGCCACTTGCCGCTCAAACGCGTCCGCGCGCTTCCGGGTCTCGGCAAGCTCCGTCTGCATTTGTTGCGTGGGCATGCCCCACCAGAGAAAACCGACGAGGACACCGACCAGGAGTCCCACGATAGCGGCAATGGCGACCGGCCTGTTCATGGACGCCTCCTTTCTCTCGGTTCAGAGGCGCGCCCGCACTCGAGGGGCGGTTTTTGCGGCTCGGGTGTGTAGTCCCTAGCGGTCACGCCTCACAGCCAATCCCGTCCACACCAGAATGGCGACACCGACAGCCGACAAGGCCAAGCCGGTGACAGCCGTCCATCCATCGGGGCCGTGGTCCTGCCGCGATGATCCGGCCGTGCCTGTTTTGCTGACCGATCACGACAACGAAGGGGGCGCTGATCCATGCTGTGAATCCGCCCAGCGTGACGGGTCTCTTGCCCCGCGACAGCCGGCCCTCCGATCAGGAAGGTTGCAAAGCGCCGCGACTGATGAGTCGTTCGCTCATTCGTGCCTCCCACTTGAGCCGCGGGCGAGCCATTCGCGTGGGAGGAGAGTCTCGCTCGCGCGAGCCCCCCATCTCAGCGAAGAATAGCCGATCTCCTTACCGAGAGGGTAGCTGTTTCTCCCGACCGGAGCGAGAGGAGGCCGCCCAGGGCGAGCAAGCGCCCGGTCACCGCCCCTGCTATCGTGGCCAGTACATGATCGGGTCGAGAGCATGACGAAGGAGCCCCGTTTCGCCACCACAACGAACAGCGCAAACGACTTTGCTACCAGCACCATGGGGGAATCCGCTCCTTTCCAAGCCGAACGGGCAGGACGCAACCCAGACCAAAAGTCCGAAAGATTTTGACTTAACGTAGTAGTAGTAGAAGGGCCGACAGGACCGGGCGGTCAGCCCGGAGGTCAAGTCCTTGACTTCCAACGCCTGATATCTTACCGTTGCGGTTGAGATGATCGGCACGTCGCACCGGGCTCCCGCGGTCTTGATCCTTGCCGTGCTGCTGCTCGTCGTCGCAATTTGTGCAGGCGAGCAGACGCGGGTGGCCCCGCATCTTGAAACCTCAGAGGCGTGTTGTGGGTTCGTGCAGTGCTCTGCGCTGACCGTCCCGCTCATAGCTCTCGCCTTGTTGGCAGCGGGAGCCTATCTCAGCCCCGCGACAAGTCTTCCTGTTCGATCCACGGTTGAGGGTCCCCTCTCCCCTCCTCCCGAGCTGATCGCCTTCCGCTCCGCGTAGACCTCTTCGTTCGTACAAGTCTCCAAAGAGGTCCGAGTGGAGCCCCTGCACGACGCTTCCCGCTTCAGGTGATCCCGTGGGGCTTGCCGTGAGGGGGCGTTGTCTGAGCGCGTTCGGCTGCCGCAAAGGATGAGGGCGATGAACCGAAGATGATCTACTGGTCAGTTGTCGCTGCCCTGGTTGGACTACTGGGGACATGGTTCGGGATGACTCACCTGAATCGGCCGGAATCTCATCGGCCGCCGGAGGTGTATTGGGTGCTGGGGCTGGCTGCCCTTTGCCCGGCCTGGCTCATTGCCGTCCTGGGGCTGCTTGGGCGCACGAAAGGAAGATTTCCCGATATGTCGGTGGCCGCGTGGTGGATCCTGTCCGGTGCGGCTGCCCTCCTTGGTGTCATCGTCACAGACGCCCTAGTCAGACGCCTCCGGGAGTCGGGCGAGCCGCATCCACCCGCGCGGTACTGGGTGGTCGGAGTGGGCTCGTTCTTTCCTGCGTGGTGCATTGCCATGCTTGGTGTGCTGTGGACACGTCCCGGTGTCGGAGCCTGAAGAAAGCGGGACGGCACTGATCTCAGTACGGAGGCTCGAGATGGGTCGGTATCTTCATCGAGGCTTCACCGTCGTTGTTCTGATTCTTCTCGCCGGGGCGCTGGCCGGCTGCCCCAAGCGGCCTGCCACGACCACCGTGGCGGCGCCTGCGCCCTCCGCGCCTGCGCCGGCTCCGCCAGCTCCCGGGCCCGCCGTGAGCCCAGTCCCCAGGGGGACCGAGCCTGGGGCTCCGGGGCCGTCTGTGATCCCGGCTCCCGCCCCCACCCCCTCGCGGCCGCCGGCCCCGAAGGAGTTCGTGGCCATCGACACACTCAAGGACACCCACTTCGACTTCGACCGATACGACATCCGTCCGGGAAACGCCAAGATCCTGGACCTGATCCTGATCGAGGGCCACGCCGACGAGCGCGGGACCAACGAGTACAACCTGGCCCTCGGGGAACGCCGGGCCAAGTCCACGATGAACTACCTGGTCTCCCAGGGCGTCCAGGCCAACCGGATCACGCTGATCAGCTACGGCGAGGAGCGCCCCCAGTGCACCGAGAAGAACGAGGCGCGCTGGGGGGGACGGGTGCTCGCCGGAGGGCGCGCGCTGTCGGGGATCGCGACGGCCCTGATCGGCCTTGCCATCCTCTTCTGACCCGATGGAGACAGCCCTGACCCTTTCAGTGATCGTGGCGGCGGGCGCGGGCCTCCTCTCCTTCCTCTCCCCGTGCGTCCTTCCCCTCGTGCCTTCGTACCTGGCCTATATTGCCGGGGTTTCGTTCGGGGACCTCCGGGACCGGCCCACCCGGGCGGTTCGCCTGGCCGTCCTCCTGAACGCGCTCGGGTTCATCGCGGGATTTTCCCTGGTGTTCATCGCGATGGGGGCGTCCGTGTCCCTCGTCGGCGAATGGCTCATCACGAACCGGCGCCTCTTCCAGCAGGTCGGGGGGGCGCTGGTGATCCTCTTCGGCCTCTACCTGCTCGGGATTCTCCGTCTCCCCTTCCTGATGCGCCAGGTCCAGCTCCCCCTCTCACATAAGCCCGGCGGAATCCTGGGCTCGGTGGTGGTCGGGGTGACCTTCGCCTCGGGGTGGACCCCCTGCGTCGGACCGGTGCTTGGGTCCATCCTCACCCTGGCCGGGGCCACGCAGACCCTTGGGCAGGGGATGACGCTCCTGGGCGCGTACTCGGTTGGCCTGGCGATGCCGTTTCTTGCGAGCGCCCTGGCCTTCGGTCAGTTCCTCCGCTTCTTCGCGCGGTTCAAGCGGTTCCTCCCATGGGTGGATCGGGTGGCCGGCCTGATCCTCATCGGCGTGGGAGTGCTCCTGGTCCTGAACTACATGGCCTACCTGAACGCCTATTTCATCAGCCTGACGCCTCAGTGGCTGCTCCAACGGCTATGACGAGTCGGCTTGAGGGCCGCCCGAGCGCGACAGAGCGCTCCCTCGCGCGCCTCGGCAGCGAGCGCGAAGTGTTCCTTCGCGAGCACTTCAGCGCCGCCTGGGGCTCGGGTGAGGACGATGGCATACTGCGATGGCGACCCGCCCCAATCACCTCAGGGCTTCTCTGCCAGCCCTTGGGCCAGGGGGCTATACTGTCCACTGGAGGATCCTGAG
>JACPCF010000147.1 GCA_016179965.1 Candidatus Rokuibacteriota bacterium
CTTCCGATCCTACCTTCATTTCCGTTCGCTCACACGCCGCTGTTGCTGAAGAGTCTTAATCAGGAGCGAGCTCGTCTGGGACTGCCGCCGATTCGCCCCGACAAATAGGGGGGAGGGCAATGAATAGGCTCGTGCGACAGGCAATGCAGCTGCTGTTGGTGGGTCTAGTAGGCTATACCTCCGTTTCGGAAGCGTACGACCTCCTCACACACGAAGCCGTTAATGTGGGGGGAGCTCTGGAGTCAACTACGGGCAGTCGACTTCTGTCCGAGCTTGGCTTTGCAAAGGGCGTGGACGAAACGATCAGTGGTAAGCGCGTTATCGATTGGATTCGAGAAGGCGGTAGCCTCGAAGATAACCTGCCGAGACCTCTGAACCATTTCCACTATCCTCTCAGGTCGCCATGGCGAGATGCCGGGCTGAAGGATCTGCCATTTTTTGGGATGTCCTCGATTCTTTGGGGGCAAACCGCCAGTCAAGACGTCGAGGAATCCTTCTCCTGGATCAATGCGCGGCAAGCTTATTTCAGTGCGCTGACGCATTCTGACAAGACGAAGCGGGGGGAGAAATTTGGCAAGTGCGACCACTGGCCGGGGAGACGCGGGAAACCGCCCGGCAGCGATTCCTTCGGGCTTTTGCTCCGTCGCCCTTCCGCCTGGACGATTCGTTTATCTTGAACTTAGCGATTCTGGGGCAGGATGCTATCGATGCACCGGTGCCGATTGCCCGCCTGTGGGACACAGATCGGTACAATGGGACGAGCGCCTCAATCACGCTTTCGTCCCAGATTGGAATCAGTGAATACGCCAACGCCAACTTCTTCAGCGAGGACACGGTATTTTCGGATCAGCGGGATCCTGGTCATAAGCACTTTTCACCTCTTCCTAGCAGCGCGGATGTGGAGCTTTTTACGGATCCCAGCACCAAGCGAAAGTATTGGCGTAAGAGAGCGACGACATCGGATGAGCCGCAACACTTAGCTGTCGTTAGCAAGCGGTTCTTCTGGCAACAGTCTTCGGGGGTTCAGCTACCACCCCGGGGTCGGCTGGACGAGAGTGTACACGAAGACTACGCACGTCTCCTCCTCCCTCGGGCCGTAGGTTACTCTGCGGCGCTGTTGGACTACTTCTTCCGCGGCAAGCTGGATGTAGATCTCGTCGAGGATCCATTCGATTCGGCTCAGTTCCAGCTGGTCGGCACGAACGGCTCCAGCGAGACGCTGGTGGACGGGAAGCTGACGCTCTACGCAGACGACCAGAGCGGGACTCGGAGCCAAGTGTCGGGGGTGATATCGCTTCCGGTGCAGGGGGTTGCGCAGGGGCGGGACCTGTTCACCGTGCCGCCTAGCTTCCTTCCCCCCGCCGACGCGGAGCGCTTCGTGGCCGTGTACAAGGGCAGGCTCGGGGAGGAGGTCCCCGTGCCGAACGAGAACCCGCAGTTGGATTTCCCCGGCGGGGTGATCGGCAAGGTGGTGGGCGGGATACGGGTGGAGGAGGTTTTCGCCGACGGCGCAAACTGGAAGCTCAGGACCCCCAAAGGCGTGTTCCTCCTGAAAGACGGTGCCCGCCCTCTCACGGTCGCGGAGTTCGAGGAAGTTCGGTGGGGGGACGGCGACAACCTCCTCGTGGCGCGTACGCCCTTCGGCCAGGAACAGGCCAACCGAGTGGTCGCCTACGATCTCCAGCGCCAGCCGGGCTCGGCGGAGGTGGTGACCACGCCGGACGGACTGGAGGTGGTCCTGGACAGGAAGGCCGCCGCCGGGTTCCCGTTCGGCATCCCCGTGGGCGTCGCCGGCCAGTTCGACCGGACCCAGGTGGACTTTCTGCAGACCGTCCAGTACCAGCAACACCAGGCGACGTATACGCGCACGGACGTGTTCCAGTGGGTGGCAGAGGGTGGGTTCTACAAATTTGCCCGCTCCGACGTCGGCCCCCTGGAGATCACCCAGCCCGTGAGCCAGACGGTGTCCTCCGCCGCCGGCTTTCCCCTTGTGCTCGACCTGGCGCACAACATCAACGGCATGGGCTTTGGCACCGCGATCGAGCCCTACCAGTGGTTCCTCTCGGAGGTCGGGGTGGACGCGTCGGGCCGCCTGCTCGGCCTGGTGGCCGTGTTCTTCAGCGGGCCGGGGCATCGGGAGGCGCTCGCGCCGGCGGTCGTCGTGGATCCGGACGCCGGCCCCCAGGTCACGGGGCAGGCCAGCGTGAGCCCGTTTGCGCCGTTTGTGCCCCACGAGGCCCTGCTGCTCTGGGCGCTCGTGGACCTCCAGGCGGGCCGGGTCATCGCCTCCACGGCCGAGTCCCTCATCCGGATGGCCACCCACGAGGCGCAGGAGGGCCGCCTGGTGGTGGCGGTGGACCTCACCGTGGTTTTCCAGGGCGGCGGCCCCCAAGACGGCACCGAACATGTGGGGTGGCGCGAGGATCTGGGCCCTTCCGTGTGGGAGGAGAGTGGGGACCCCACGGACATCCAGACGCAAGGACTGTTTCCCGGGGGGTCGTGGCTGGGGTTCTCGATCGGGGGGGATTACCGAGCCGAATTCAAGGAGGCCCTGGAGGGGCTCGGGCTGTTGACGGCGGGCGTCCACCCCATCGGCGAGACGACCCACTTGGCGCCCTACGCGTGCGAGGAGACGGGTCGGGAGTTCCTTGCCTGCCGGAGCATCCGGCTCACCGCTCCGGTGACGCGGATCGGACGGGCCGGTCAGCTCGAGGACGCGCGGCGCGCGCGCCCGGCGCCGGGCAGTGAGCGGCTGGTGTTCCTGGTCACGTGGGGGACCCTCCTCACCTGGGACCCGGGGGCGGCGCGGGCGCAGGTGGTGCTCCACGAGCCGCTCATGGAAGGGTTTTCCCTGGGGCCGGTGACGGGAAGTGTGGTTATGTTCGCCCCCTATTCGGTCGAGACGTTTGAGCCCTCGACGTTCCTGGTGCCCCTCGACGGCGCTCAGGCCCCCACTGTCCACCCGGGAGAGGATCTTCGCACCGACTTCACGCTCCTTGCCCCGAGCTTTCTCTACAACGCTCAGGACTTGAAGTTCTACCGCTCGAAGCCTCCGCTCCAGCGGACGGCGCTCCCGGCCAAGCTCGCGGACCTTCCCGACAAAAGCAATCCGGTGGGGGATTATCACGCCATCCGGCTGCCGTAAAAATCAAAGGGCGCGGGTCTCGATGAGAACCCGCGCCCTGAAGGGGCGGCAGCAGCAGCGCGAGCGCTACTCGCTGATCAGCTTCAGACGCCGCTGGAGATAGGCGTTGCGGAGGGCGCTGTAGAGCTCGACCGTCGCCTCCTCGAAGCCCTGGTAGAGGTCGATGTTGAGCGCCCGGTTGTTGATCGTGTCGCCCGCCTTCATGCCGAGCTGGTCCCAGATGAACGGGATGAAGTAGGCGAGGGGATCCATCGCCCCGTCGGCGAAGTAGCCGATGGCGTCGCGCACCGTCAGCGGGGGCAGGAAGGGCAGGATGAGATACGGGCCGGGCCCGATCCCCCAGACGCCGAGCGTCTGGCCGGTGTCCTCCTTGCACGGCTGAAGGTTGAACGGCTCGCGCTTGGCCACGTCGCCCAGGCCGCCGATGCCGAGGGTGCTGTTGAGGACGAAGCGCGCCAGCTCGCGGCCGGCGCCGGCGAACTTGCCCTGGAGCGCGCAGTTCACGAGGCGCGGGACGAAGCGGATGTTGGTGAAGCCGTTGTCGATCCACTCCTCCACCTGGTCCGGTAGGACCTTGCGGTAACCCTTCGCGACCGGCTTCAAGACCCAGCGGTCCAGGGCGCGGTTGAACTCGAACATCCCCTCGTTGAACGGCTCCCAGGGGTCGTACTCCTCGATCTGCGTGTCGGGGGGCGGGCTGCCGGCGGGGCGCTGGGCGACGTCGTACTGGGCGTCGGCCTCGGCGGCCAGGGCGAGTTGCGGGCGAGTGTCCAGGGAGTAGCTCGAGTCGCCGTCGGCCGCGGCCAGGAGTTGCGGGCGGCGCTCCTCGCTGTCGAGGCCGAGCGCCACCGCGCTCAGGTCGGGGCCGGTGGGCGCGATCGCGGGTTCGTCGGCATCCACGGCGACGGCGCGAGCCGGAGGCGGCGGGTCGGGAAGGATCGCGGTGGAGGAGTCCCGGAGGATGCCCGTGAGACCGGCGCAGCCTCCGAGCCCAAGAGCGAGGACGACGAACAGCACCCACTGAGCCAGTCCGCTTGAACGTGAACGCACGGCTCTCTCCCTTGAAAAAAGCGGCTGCTGTGTTCACATCGCGAACGGCAACTGTCCGCGGACGCTTTCCCAATCTAGACGAACTGCCGGGGCAGGGCAAGCAAAAAAGTCATAGGTCTTTTGAGGCCGGGAGACCGGGGAGCGAGGCCGCCGCCCGGACGGCGCGGGCGATGGCCTGGGCCACGGCCTCCGCGGCGACCAGGCCCAGGGGGGTCAGGTCGGCGGGGGCGTCGCCCACGGAGAGGCAGAAGAGGGTGTCCCCGTCCACCCCCGTGTGGGCGGGGGAGAGGGCCCGGGCGAAGCCGAGCATCCCCAGTTGTGCCACCTTGGTCGCCTCGGGCTTGCTGAGGCGGGCGTTGGTGGCCACCACCCCGAGCGTCGTGTGCTGGGGGGTGAAGCGGGGGGCGGGGGCGCCCCGGGCGAGGGCCGCGGCCGTGTCCACCAGGGCCCGGCCGTCCGCCCGGTCGCGGGCTCCCGCCAGGAGGGCCCCGGTCAGGGGGTCCCTGACGTCCCCGAGGGCGTTGACGGCGACCAGGGCGCCGACCACGACTTCCCCGAGCCTCGCGCTGGCGCTGCCAATCCCGCCCTTCATCGCGCGGGGGAGGCCGAAGAGCTTGCCCACGGTGGCGCCCGTGCCGGCGCCCACGTTGCCTTCCTCCACGGGGCCGGGCCGCGCGGCCTGGGAGGCCTGGTAGCCCATGGCCCGGGTGGGGCGGGCCTTGGGATCGCCGACACCGAGGTCGAAGAGGACCGCGCCCGCCACGTGGGGGACGACGGTGGGTCCCGCGGAAAAGCCCACCCCCCGCTCCTCCAGGTACTGCATGACGCCGAAGACGGCCTCGAGACCGAAGGCGCTTCCGCCCGTGAGGAGGACGCCGTTGAGGGTGGGGACCAGGTGCCGGGGATCCAGGAAGTCCAGGCCGTGGACGGCCGTGGCCCAGCCGCGGAGGTCCACCCCGCCCACTGCCGGACGGTCGGCGAGGACGACGGTGCAACCCGTCAGGCCCACCGGATCCGTCGCGTGGCCGACCCGGATGCCGGGGACGTCGGTGATGGCGCTCATGGCTACCCGCGGAGGGGGGCCACCCAAGCCCCCCCACGCCTCCGGCGTGGATGCCCGGGTCCCCGCCCACCCAGGCCTTCGGCCCGGGTACCCGGATTCCTCCCCCCTGAGATCGCGCGGGCAAAGCCCGCGCTCGAACCAGCGCTGAGCCAGGCAGTGAACTTTGCTTTGGAGAACGGGATGCGGCTCATGGCTTGCGGGGGGCGCGGCTGACCTCGGCGGCGCTCAGCCGCCCGAGAGCGACCTCTGACGCGAAGGCGAGGCCGCGCTCGGCCAGTCCTCGCGCGAACGGCAGGTGGCGCGGGGCGCGCTCGGGGTCTTCTAGTGCGTGGGACGTCGCGCGGCAGATCCGAGTCTCACGCTCGCGTCCCGTGGCGTCGAAGATCCACGCCATCTCGCTGAGCCGCCGGGCCCAGAGCCGTCGCGCCTCTGGGGTGAACGCCGCCTCCACGACCCGCTCGACGATGGCCGCCTCGCGCTCGGCCTTCTGCTGGTCGGAGAGCACGAGGCGGCTCTCTCGGGCCTGGAGCAGCTCGAGGGCCGCGCTCTGGAGCTCGTTGGGGTCCAGGAACCAACTCGCCAGCTCGGGCAGCCCCAGGAGCTCGCGGCAGTGGTCCAGGAGCGCGGGGTCGTCCCCCCCCGCCGGCTCGGGCTCGCGGGGGGGACCCGGCGAAGCCAGGTCGTCCACGTCGGCGAAGAATCGCTGCCACGGGGAAAACTCGGCTGGCGGCTCGCTGCCGAGCCGCGCGTGGAGGGCGAGCGCCTCGGCGACGAGCGCCTTGGCGCGGGCCGGGGGGAGCTCGACCCAGGGGAGCTTCTGGCTCCGGCGCAGCGCGCGGAGTTCGCTTTCGAGCCGCTTCTTGGAGATGGCGCCGCCCGCGGCCTCGAGCACGCCGGCCTGGTCGTTGACGATCAGGGCGCAGAGGGCGAGGCCGCCGAAGGCGCCCTCGAAGAGGATCCAGACCGCCCGCGAACCGCTCCCGTCCACGGCCGAGACCCACGCGCGAAGAGCCTGCTCGGGCCGGCGCTCGACCACGGGCTTCGGGGCGGGGCGGGGGAGCGCCACGCCCGACTGCTGGAGGCGGTAGAGGACGCGGCGCGCGGCCTTGCGCGCCTCCTTCGTCCCCCGGCCCTCCGCCAGCGCCGTGATGAGCGGCAGCGCCTGCGCCCCGCGCCGCCGCGCCAGGGCGTCGAGCGCCGCCTCGAGCGTCCGCGGCGGGACGTCAGCGAAAGAAGGGGGCGGCGAGCCGGAACCCGCCAGCGAAGCCTCGAGCGCCGCCAGGCAGACGAGGACGGCCTCGTCCTCGGCAGGGCGGGCTACCATTCGGTGGCGAGCCGCCGGAAGAACGGGAGGTCGGGAGTTCCGTGCTCCGACCGGACGTAAACCTTCCGCATGTAGTTGAGGAGGGTATAGTCGCCGATGTGGCGGCGCAGCTCGCGCGAAAAAGCGCCTGAGTGAAGGCGGGGCGCTTGGCTGCGGCATACCTCGAAACCATCATACGTGATCGCCTCCCGCGGGCCAAGGGTCGCCCAATTTCTTTGACTCCGCGGGCGGGGCTCCGGTAGACTCGGAGGCAACATGGACGCCGCCGAGCGCGAGAGCACGAGGGAACCCGGCAAACGACCGCGGGAGGAGATGGACGAGGCGAAGCCCCGCCGCCCGTGGCTCCTCATCATCGCGAGCCTCCTCCTCGCCGTGCTGGCCGCCTGGACCAGTTACCAGTGGCGGCAGGCCCGGGATCAGGAAATCAAGCTCCGGTCCGAGGTGAAGCAGGTCTACCTCGAGGCCGAGCAGCTCCGCGCCCTGGCCTCCCAGTCCCAGCAGCGCGTCTCGCTCCTGGAAAAGCAGGTCATGGCGCTCTCCGCTGAGCGGGAAGCCACGACCAAGCGCCTCGAGGAACTGGAGGCCGAGCTCTCCGCGGCCAAGGCCCGCCTGGGCGGCAAGAAGCCTGCGGCCCCCGCCCCCACCACGAAGCCCGCTCCCAAACGCTAAGTCGTCCCCCTCACCCTTCCCTCTCCCCCACTGGGGGAGAGGATTAAGGTGAGGGGGCGGCTCGCTCGAGCACTTTCACGAGCCGCGCGTTGACCTCCCGGGTCCCGACCGCGATGCGGAGGTGACCGGGAAAGCCGACCGCCCCTCCATCGCGCACCAGGATCCCCTCCTTGAAGAGGATCTCCCGCAGCTGCGCCGCTCTCTCACCCGCGTGAACGAGCACAAAGTTGGCTTGCGAGGGAACGACGGCGAGGCCCAGGCGACCGAGCTCCGTCGTCAGGAACTCGCGCTCCTGGATGACGAGCCGCCGCGTCCGCTCCCAGTGCTCGCGATCCTCCAGCGCGGCCAGGGCCGCGACCTGGGCGAGGCGGTTCACGTTGTAGGGGGCCCGCGTCCGGTTCAGCATGGAGACCACCTCGGGCCGCGCCACCGCGTAGCCGACGCGGAGGCCGGCCAGCCCGGCGATCTTCGAGAAGGTGCGCAGGACGATCAGCGTGGGGTGGTCCCGGAGGAGCGCGATCCCGTCCACGCACTCGGGGTCGTCGGCGAAGTCGCGGTACGCCTCGTCCAGGACGAGGAGCGGCGGATCGCTCCCGAGGGTCGCGAGGAATCGCGCGAACTCGGCGTGGCGGACGATCGTGCCCGCCGGGTTGTGGGGGGAGCAGAGCATCACGACCTTGGTCCGCGGGGTCACGCGGCGCGCCATGTCGTCGAGGTCCGTTCGGTACTCCACGAGTGGGCTCGCCACGGGCGTGGCGCCGGCGAGCGTGACGACCGTCCAGTACGGCTCGAAGGCGGGGTGCGGGATCACCGCCTCGTCGCCCGCCTCGAGGGCGGCCCAGGCGATGAGGCCGAGGAGCTCGTCGGCGCCGTTGCCGAGGATCACCGCCTCGGCCGTCACCCCGAGGGATTTGGCCAGCGCCTCCCGGAGCGCGGTCCCCCCGCCGTCGGGGTAGAGGTGGGCGCGGGCCGCCTCCGCCCGGACGGCCTCCACGGCGCGCGGGGACGGGCCGAGGGGGTTCTCATTGGCGCTGAGGCGGATCACCTCGGTGAGCCCCAGCTGGGCCTGGAGGGCTTCGAGCGAGGGGCCGGCCTCGTAGGGTGCCAACCGATCGAGGACGGGGCGCCAGAGTCGTCGCATGACGGTTCCATTGTATCGTCCAAGTCGGCGTCGTGTTTGACAATATTGGCGCCCCCGTGTAGGGTATCCCCGTCATGGCGCTCGAGGTTTTTCGCCAGCTCAAGCGAGCCGACGCCCTCCTCCAGCGCGCCTTTGAGGGCCCGCCGGCGCAGCTGGCGGCCGAGCGGCGCCGCCTGCGCCTCGCCCTCCTCCGCCAGCATCTCGATTCGGGCCTCGACACCCTGAAGGCCCGCCACGCCGCGGGGGCCTCCGGGCAGGAGTCGGTCCAGGCCTACGCCGGCTTCATGGACCGCTTCTTGAGCCGGCTCTTCACCCTGGCCGTGGAGGACGCCCTAAGGGAAGGCCTCGCGCGGTCGACCATCGTCCTCGTGGCCCTCGGCGGGTACGGGCGCGGGGAACTCCACCCGTCCTCGGACATCGACGTGATGGTGATCTACGACGGGGAGATGTCGCCCTACGTCCAGCGGATCACCCAGGAGCTGCTCTACACGCTCTGGGACCTGGGCCTCCAGGTGGGGCATTCGTGCCGGAGCCTTCCCGACTGCCTGGCCATGGCCCGGACCGACTTCCCGAGCCGCACCTCGATGCAGGAGGCGCGCTACGTGGCGGGCGACCGGGTCCTCTTCCGGCGCTTCCAGAAGGTCCTGCGCGAGAACCTTTACCGGAAGGACTTCGCCGGGTTCCTCGAGACCGCCTTGGCCGAGCGCGACCAGCGCTACCGGAAGTTCGGCGGGTCGCCCTACATCGGCGAGCCCAACATCAAGGAGTCGGCGGGCGGCCTCCGGGACATCCATACCGCCATGTGGCTCGCCTCCGCGAAGTTCGGCGCCCGCACGCTCCGCGAGCTGACCGACAAGGGGCTCATCACCGACCGGGAGCAGCGCTCGGCGGACGGGGCGCTCACATTCCTCTGGCGCGTCAGGAACGAGCTCCACTTCCTCTCGGGCCACAAGAACGACGTGCTCTCGCACGGACTCCAGCCCGAGATCGCGCGGAACCTGGGCTACAGCGACGCGGACGGCGCGCTCGGCGTCGAGAAGTTCATGCGCGAGTACTACCTGCACGCCCGGGTCATTCACCGGGTGGCGCGGCGGCTCATCGCCCGCTGCCAGGAGACGCTCTCGCGGCGCGGCTCGGCCCAGCGCGGGCTCCGCCAGGCGGCGCTGGCCGACGGGCTCCTCTTCTTCGACGGGCGCCTCCACCCGGCGGAGGCCGACGGCCGGGCGTTCCGGGAGGATCCGACCCGCCTCATGAAGGTGTTCTGGCACGTCCACCGGCTCGGCTGCGAGTTGTCGATTGATCTGGAGCGGGCCATCGAGGAATCCCTGGACCTCATCGACGAGCGCTTGCAGCGCTCCGCCGAGGTGCGCGACCTCCTGCTGGCGATCTGCCGCAACTGGGGACGCGTGGCCCCGACGCTCAGGGAGATGCACGAGCTGGGAGTGCTGGGGCGGTACCTGCCCGAGTGGGGCGCTCTGGCCTGCCTGGTCCAGTACGACGCGTACCACAAGTTCTCCGCCGACCAGCACTCGCTGCTCGCCGTCGAGACGCTCGAATCGCTGGCCCCCGGGCAGTCGGCCGAGTCCGAGGGGATCGCGCGGGTGCTCACCGAGGTGGAGAAGCCCGAGCTGCTCATTCTCGGGATGCTGCTGCACGACATCGGCAAGGCCAAGGGGCACGGCCACGTGGCCAAGGGCATTCCGCTCATCAAGGCGCTCGTCGCCCGGCTGGGGCTCCCGCCGGCGGACGCCGGGACGCTGGTCTTCCTCGTGGAGCACCACCTCCTGATGTCCCACGTGGCCCAGCGCCGCGACATCGACGACCCGAAGACCGTCGCGCAGCTGGCCGCCGCCATGCGGGATCCCCAGTGGCTCAGGATGCTCTACCTCCTGACCTACGCCGACATGAAGGCCGTGGGCCCCGGCGTCCTGACCTCGTGGCGGGCGGCGATTCTCTGGGAGCTCTACAGCCGGACGCTGGTGCGCCTCACGGGCGGTCGGCTCGAGACCCCCAGCCGCGAGGCGGTGGCGCGCCGCGTCTGGGCGGAGCTCGGGGGCGAGGGGACGCGCGAGGAGGTCGAGACGCATCTCGCCCGGATGTCGGAGCGCTACCTCGTGACGACCGGCGGCCAGCGAATGGCGGCCCACCTCCGCCTCGTCCAGCGCCTCGGGACCGAGCCGGTCGCGACGGAGCTCTTCCACCACCCGGACCTGGGCTTCTCCGACCTCGTCGTCGTGACCCGCGACCTGGCCGGGCTCTTCTCCCTCATCGCCGGGACGCTGGCTGCCAACGGGGTCAACATCCTGTCGGCGCAGATCCACACGCGGGCGGACGGGATCGCCCTGGACACCTTCCAGGTCAACGATCCGATCGGCGAGGCGATCACCCAGGAGCCGCGCTGGGAGCGGACCCTCGAGGACCTCCGCGCCGTGATCCGGGGCGAGCAGACGGTGGAGGCGCTCCTGGCCCGCCGCCAGGCCGCCGGCCGGGAGGCCGCGTCGGCGTCGGGGCCCGCGAAGGTGGCGCTCGACAACCAGCTCTCCGACACCCACACCGTGGTCGAGGTCAAGTGCCCAGACCGCGTGGGCCTCCTCTACCTCATCACGCGCACGCTCTCGCGCGAGGGGCTCGACATCGGCAGCGCGCGGATCGCCACCGAGATCGACCAGGCCTTCGACGCCTTCTACGTCACGGACCGCCAGGGGCGGAAGATCGAGGATCCCGACGCCATGGACCGGGTCCGCGAGGCGCTCGAAGAGGCGCTGGTCTCCCCGCTGTAGGGGCGCACCCGGCCGCCCCATGCTCAGCCACTATAAGGAGCGGTTGGCGCACTGGACCGATCCCGTGGCCCGGGCGCTCCTGGCGCTCCGGCTCCGTCCCAACCACCTCACCGTGCTCGGGCTCGGCGTGAGCCTCCTGGCCGCCGTGTCCTTCGCGCGCGGGCGCGAGCGGTGGGGCGCCGTCCTGCTGATCGTGGCCGGCCTCTTCGATTTCTTCGACGGCTCCCTCGCGCGGCTCTCCGGCCAGGTGACGCCGTTCGGCGCGTTCCTGGACTCGGTCATCGACCGCTACTCGGACCTCGTGGTGCTGGCGGGCGTCGTGTTCCTCTTCTGGGGGCGGCCCCAGGAGGTGGTGCTGACGCTCGTCGCCCTGATCGGGACGGTGATGGTGAGCTACACGAAGGCCCGCGCCCAGGCCATCGGCGTGGCGTGCGAGATCGGCCTGATGGAGCGCCCGGAGCGCCTCATCGTCCTGATCGCCGGCGGGCTCTTCGACCTGATGACTCTCGCGCTCTTGGTCCTGGCCGTCCTGGTCAACCTGACCGCGATCCAGCGCATCCTCCATACGCGCCGGGTCGCGCGCCAGCAGCCCGGCGCGCGGCGCCAGCCCGTCGCCTGAGATCTGTTAAACTCGGAGCCGTGAGGATTTTTCTCTCCGCTCTCATCCTGGGGGTGTTCCTCTGGAGTGGACTCGGGGCCTGCCCCGCCTTTGCGGGGCCGGCGGACGCGGAGCGCGCGCGCTTCGGGGCGGCGGTGGAGGCCTTTCGGGGCGGCGACTGGCAGGAGGCCGCGCGCGGCTTTGGCGCCGCCGCTCAGCGCGGAGGGCTCCTCGCCGATTACGCCCAGTTCTTTCTCGCCGAGGCGCTGGCCCGCCAGGGTGACCTGGCCGCCGCGCGCCGAACGGCCGAGAGCATTCCCGCCCGTCATGCCGAGAGCCTCCTCGCCCCGCTCGCGCTCCTTCAGGCGGCCGTCTGGGCGTCGCGACAGGGGGACGAGTCCGCGGCCGCGTCGTTGCTCCGGCGCTTCCTCGCCCAGTTTGCCGGTCATGCCGAGGCGCCGGGCGGCCGCTACCTGCTAGGCCTCTCGCTCGAAGCCCAGGGGCGTGGACTCGAGGCTGCCGGGATTTTCCGCGAGCTCTGGCTGACGGCGCCCACCTCCGCCTACGGTGAGGCGGCCGGCGATCGGCTCGAGGCCCTGGCCAGCGCCGGTGTGGCGCTGCCTCCGCCGACTCAGACGGAGCGGATGGATCGCGCCGAGCGGCTCCTCGCCGGCGGGATGTCCTCCGCGGCGCGCCAGGAAGCCGAGGCGCTCCTGGCGGAGCTGCCCGACCCCGAGCTGACGCTCCGCGGGCTGCGCGTGATGAGCGGGGGCTGGCGCCGCGGCGGCCAGTACGACGCGGCCCAGCGGGCCGCCGACCGGGCGCTGGCCGATACGCCGTGGGAGCGGCGGCCGCCGCTGCTCCTCGAGCTGGCGCGTCTCCAGCAGCGGGTCGGCGCGCGCGAGCTGGCCCTCTCGACGCTGGCGCGCCTGACGCGGGAGCATCCCACGGCCTCCGAAGTCGCGGAGGCCCTCCTTCAGAGCGGTCGCCTCCTCGAGGACACCGGGCGGCCCGCCGAGGCCGAAACGATCTATCGGCGCCTTGCCGCTGACTTCCCCGATCGCGACGCCGCGGGAGCGGCGCTCTGGCGGCTCGCGTGGCTTGCCTACCTCCGCTCCGACCTTCCGGCGGCGGCGACGGAATTCGCTCGGCTCAGCGCGCTGCCGGCGGGCGCTCTCTACCGCCACCCGGCGACGTACTGGGCCGGGCGCGTGCGGGAGGCCCTCGGCGAGGCGGCCGAGGCCAGGCGACTCTACGGCCTCCTCGTGGCCGAGGCGCCCCGGGGCTACTACGGGATCCTCGCGGGCCAGCGAGCGCGGGCCAAAGCGGCCGTCCGGGGCCGAGCGCTCGCGAACGCTCTGCCGGCGGACCCACTCAGGCCGCTGGCGAACGACCGGCGGTTCGCGAAGGCGACGGCGCTCAGCGGCCTGGGCCTGGTCGAGTTCGCCGTGAGCGAGCTGGAAGAGATCCAATCCCGCTCGCTGGCCGAGCCGCCCAAGCTCTACGCCCTCGGCGCCGCCTACGTCCGCGAGGAGCGCTACCACCTGGCGCTCCGCGTCCTGCGCCGGTTCTTCGCCGACCTGGCGTCCAGCGGGGACCCGGCGCTGCCGCGGCAGTTCTGGGAGATGTTCTACCCCTTCGCCTGGGCGCGCGAGGTCGGGGAAGCGGCCGCCCGGGCCGGCGTGGACCGGTTCCTCGTCGCGGCCCTCGTCAGGGAAGAGTCGAATTTCTTCCCCGCCGCGCGCTCGCGGGCGGGGGCGCGCGGGCTGATGCAGCTCATGCCCGACACCGCCCGCGGCCTGGCGCTCCGCCGGGGCCTGGCGTTCGGCGACGGGGAGTTCCTCGACGAGCCGGCGCCGAACCTCCAGCTCGGGGCCACCTATCTCGCCTTTCTCCTCGCCGAGTTCCCCCGCCTGGAGGGACGCGACGCGGAGAGGGGCGGTGACGGATCTCGAGGCGGCGGGGATGGGTATGCGCCTTGTCGCCTGGTTCGTGGACCGGCTCATTCTCGCCACCCTCTGGATCCTCGTTGCCTCCTGGGGCTTCGTGGCCTATCTCCAGCTGATCCGGTGGCCCCCGGATCTGCTGAACCTGGCCGCGCTCATCGGCCTCCTGCTGCTGTGGGGGATCGGGCTCCACGCCGCGTACTTCGTCGTCTTCGTCGGCGGGTGCGGGCAGACGCCCGGCAAGATGCTGCTCGGGATCGCCGTGGTTCGGCGGGACGGCGCTCCCGTCGGGTACGGGCGGGCCCTGCTCCGCTGGATCGGCTGCTGGGTCTCCGCGCTGCCGCTTGGACTCGGGTTCGTCCCGGCGTTCTTCACGGCCGAGCGGCGCGGGCTCCACGATTGGATGGCGGGCACGCGGGTGGTCCGCTGGGACGTCGCGCCGGCCCGAACGACCCCCTCACCCGTATTGGAGGGCTTGAATGAACCGACGGGAGTTTCTTGAGTTAAGCGCTGC
Source organism: Candidatus Rokuibacteriota bacterium (assembly GCA_016179965.1). Classification (GTDB taxonomy): domain Bacteria; phylum Methylomirabilota; class Methylomirabilia; order Rokubacteriales; family CSP1-6; genus CSP1-6. The sequence continues at coordinate 14,231 of JACPCF010000147.1, forward strand.
GGCGGGCTCCGCGCTCGCGCTGGCGCACGGGGCGCCTGCCACGGCCGGAGCCCAGAGCCAGACGCGCGTGGTCGTGGTGAGGGCTGAAGATCACCGGGACGGCGTCACCCGGGCGCTCCGGCTGCTCGGCGCCGACGGCGTGAGCCGCCGGCACGCGGTGGTGAAGCCCAACTTCAATTCCGCCGATCCCTTCCCCGGCTCCACCCATCCCGACACGCTCGGCGCCCTCGTGGAGTGGCTGGGCGCCGCGGGGGCCAGCCGCGTGACCGTGGCGGATCGGAGCGGCATGGGCGTCACGCGCGAGGTGATGGAGGCCAAGGGTGTCCTGGCTCAGAGCAAGAAGCTCGGCTTCCCGACGATCGTGCTCGACGAGCTCCCCGGCCGGGACTGGATCGCCCACCCGCTCCGCGGCAGCCACTGGAGCCGCGGCGCGCTCTTTCCTCGCCTGCTCGAGGAGGCGGAGGCCATCGTCTCCACCTGCGCCCTCAAGACCCACCGCTTCGGCGGCCACTTCACCCTATCCCTGAAGAACAGCGTGGGCGCGGTCGCCAAGTACGGGCCCGACGGCTACAACTACATGAGCGAGCTCCACACCTCCGCCCATCAGCGGAAGATGATCGCCGAGCTCAACACCCTCTACCGCCCTGCGCTGGTCCTGCTCGACGGCCTCGAGGCCTTCGTGGCCGGCGGGCCGGAGGCGGGGACGAAGGTCCGGCCGGGCGTGATGGTCGCGGGGACGGACCGCGTGGCGGTGGACGCCGTTGGCGTCGCGATCCTGAGGCTCTACGGGACGACGCAGGCGGTCTCGGCGGGGAAGATCTTCGCTCAGGAGCAGATCGCGCGGGCGGTGGAGCTGGGGGTGGGGATCGCCGGGCCCGAGCAGATCCAGCTGATCACCGACGACGCTGCGGGGGAAGCGTTGCTCTCCCGCCTCAAGCCGATCCTTGCGGCGGGCTAGCGGGCGCTACTTTGCGATGACGGCCTCGGCCAGCGGCGAGGCGGGCGGCTCGATGGGCTGGAGCGCCGCGAGCCGATCGGTCATCTTCGGGTGGGTGGCCAGCACGCCGCCCTGCTCCTTGATCCTACCGTTCAGGGTGTCCGCTGTCTGAAGCGCCAGGTGGAGCGCGCGGCGGGGGGCCTGGTAGCCCATCGCGCGGAGGATTTCCACCGCCCGCGCGTCCGCCTCCAGCTCGTGCTCGCGCGAGTAGGCGCGCACCACCAGGGGGTTCACCACGAAGTCGGCGAGGCTCGCCCCGGGGACCAGGACGCCGATGATCGCGAAGCCCGCGGTGATGGAGAGCGACAGCGCCTGCCGCTTCCCTAGATGGCCGAGCACCTCGTGAGCCACCTCATGGGCGACGAGCGGCTCCACCACGTGGACGGGCAGTCGCGCCAGGCCGTCGGTCACGTAAAAGGTGGCGTCGTCGGTGGTCCAGGCTTGCGCTCGGGGAGATTTCACCAGGGCGAAGCTGTAGCGGGCCGGATCGTCGCCCGCCGCCTGGGCGGCTTTGTAGAGCGCGTGGCTGACCTTGAGCGCGTCAGGATCGGTGAGCGACGGGAAGTACGTCCCAGACGGCACGCTGGCGCAACCCGCCAGGAGCAGGATCGCTCCGATGACCGCAAGCCCTCGCCCGCCACGTCTGAACGCATTCATGAATGGAGTGTTCCCATCGTAGGAGGCGCCGGGCGGGATCGAGTCAATAAAAAATGCGCCGGCGAGGCCTCCCACCGGTTGGGGGATGCCCGCCGCGATCCACTAATGGTGGCGCACCTTCACCAGACGAGCGACAGGAGGCCGAACACCCAGCCCGCGCGGGGCCACTGGGCGCCGATGATTTCCGGCAAATTAGAGCATCATACAGTAGATGGCGCGCTGGATCGCGGCGGCGGGGGCGTTCGTGGTGTCGCTCGATTCGACGGTGAACATCGCGTTCCCTGCGATGGCCGCCGCCTTTCAGGTCCCGCCGGAGCAGATGCGATGGGTGATCATCTGCTACGTCGGCACCTATGCCGTGATGTCGTTCGTCGGGGGGGCGCTGGCCGATCGGCTCGGCCATGGGCGCGTGTTCCAGGCAGGCCTGGGGCTCACCGCCGTCGGGTTGCTGCTCGCGGGGGCGGCGCCGACGTTCTCCTGGCACCTCGGCGGGCGTCTGGTGCAAGGATTCGCGGCCGGCCTCGTCTACGGCACGGCGCCGGGCCTCGTGACGCTGGCCGCGACTCCGGAGACGCGCGGCCGGGCGCTGGGCTTTCTGACCGCCGCGATCGGGCTCGCGTTCTCGGCGGGGCCGCTATTCGCGGGACTGCTGGTCGAGGCCTTCGGCTGGCGCGCCGTCTTCCACGTCCGGGTTCCGCTGGCACTGGCCGGGCTCGCCTGGGGGATGCTGGCGGCGCCGGCGGCCGGCGCGGCGGTCGCCTACCGCCTCGGGAGTCTCGGCCGCGTCGTTCGGGCGCCGGTGCTCCACGCTGGCCTCCTCTCCTTCATCGCCAACGCGGGGATCTTCGCGATCTGGCTGCTGGCCCCCTTCTATCTCGTCGAGCGGCGCGGCCTCGATGCCCGGTTGGGCGGGGTGTTCTTCATGCTCACGCCGCTCGGCACGACGCTGGCGGCGCCGCCCGGCGGCTGGCTCGCTGATCGGGTGGGGGCGCGGGCGCCGATGGCCGCCGGGCTCGCGCTGGAGGCGGCGGGCCTCTTCCTCCTGAGCCGCGCCGACGCCGCGACGTCACCTGCCCTCGTTGCCCTCGGGCTCCTCGCCGCCGGCCTTGGCCTTGGATTCTTTCAGGTCCCCAACATGGCTAGCGTGATGGCGGCCTTCCCGCGGGAGCAGCAGGGCGCGGCGGGCGGGCTCGCATTCCTCGCTCGGACGCTGGGAGTTGTGGCGGGGGTCCTGACCCTCGCCGAGGTGTTTGCCGTGCGGCGGTTCCGGGTGGGCTTCGACGCGGCGTTCGGGGAGGCGTTCGTCATCGCGGCGGCCGCCGTGGCCGCGGCTGCGCTGCTGGCCTTGGTGCCTACCGGCCGCCCGCCTCGCGTAGAAGGGACTCGGCGGCCTCCATGAAGGTTTCGGAGAGGGTCGGGTGGGTGTGAATCGTCAGGGCCAGGTCCTCCGCGGTTAAGGCGGCCTCCACGGCGAGAACGCCCTCGGCGATCAGCTCGCCGGCGCCCGGCCCCACGATCCCGACGCCGAGCACTCGGCCGGAGTCGGGATCCACGACGAGCTTGGTGAGCCCGTCCGAGCGCCCCAGCGTCGCCGCCCGGCCTGAGGCCGCCCACTGGAACTTGGCGACCTTCACCGGCCGCCCCGCGCGCTGGGCCTCGCCTTCCGTCAGCCCGCACCAGGCGACCTCGGGGTCGGTGAAGACGACGGCCGGGACGACGACGTTGTCGAAGGCCGCCGGCCGTCCCGCGATAACCTCGGCGGCGACCTTGCCCTGGCGCATGGCCCGGTGGGCCAGCATCGGCTCGCCCGTCACGTCGCCGACGGCATAGATGTGCGGGTCGTCCGTCCGGCAGCGCTCGTCCACTGCGATGATGCCCGGCGCATCAGCTTTGACGCGCGTGGTTTCCAGCCCGAGACCCGCGCTGTGGGACCGGCGCCCGACGGCCACGAGCACCCGGTCGAAGGGCTGCTTCTCCGAGCCGAAGGTCGTCTCGATGGCGGAGCCGGTCTCGCGCAGCCCCGTGACCGTCGTGTTGAGGTGGATCTTGTGGAAGAGTTTCTCGCAGCGACGGGCGAGGGGTTGGACGAGATCGCGGTCCATGCCCGGCAGGAGCCCATCCAGCATCTCGACGAGCGTGACCTGGCTCCCGAGGGCCGCGTACACCTGGCCCAGTTCGAGGCCGATGTATCCGCCGCCGATCACGAGGAGACGCTCAGGTATGTCAGCCAGCTCCAGGGCGGCCGTTGAATCCATCACGCGCTCGCTCTCAAGCGCCAGGCCGGGCAAGGGAGCGGGCAGCGAGCCCGTGGCGATCACGGCATGCTTGAAGCGGATCTTCTGGGGCTCCTCCCCTTCCACCCGGAGGCTCCGCGAGTCCTCGAAGACGGCCCGCCCGCCGACGACCTCCACGCCCTTGCCCTTGGCGACAGAGGCGAGTCCCCGCGAGAGCTTCCCAACGACCCGCTCGGCCTTCCACTTTCGGAGGGGATCCAGGGAGACGTGGGGGTCGCCGAAGTCCACGCCGAATTCTTTCGCGCTTTCGGCCTCGTGGACGACCGCGGCCACGTGGAGGAGCGCCTTGGACGGGATGCAGCCCTCGTAGAGGCACGCCCCGCCCAATCGCTTGTTGGCGTCCACGACGATCGTCTCGAGCCCCAGCTCGGCGCAGCGGAACGCTGCCGAGTACCCCCCAGGGCCGCCGCCCACGACGGCCACGTCCACCTCGCGGACGAGATCCCCCATGACCATTTAGAGCAGCTCGCGCAATTGATCGACAGTGAGTTCGGCTTCCTTGAGAATGCGCTGGAGAACCTTGGGCTTCAGTGGGCGACCCGGATGGACCGGGACGACGACCTTCTTTCCGGGCTGTTCGGGGTGGCGGAGCGTCACGTGGCTACCCACCTGATGATCGAGGTACCAGCCAGCCCTGCCGAGGGCACGGACGAGACGGTCCCCCGGGACATCCCGGGGCAGTTTGGTCACACGGCGACCTCGACCGTCGCCTCCGTCATCGTGCTCTCATCGGGCACGCCTTCGCCGTGCTTCAGGGCGCTCTCGATGTAACACTGGATAGCCTCCCGGATGTTGCCGAGGGCTTCGTCGCGCGTATCACCCTGGCTCACGCACCCGGGCAGCGCCGGAACCCACACGGCGTAGCCCCCTTCAGGCTCCGGCTCCAGGATCACACGGTAACGGTAAACCATTCCCGCTCCCCTTCGGTTCCTACTATATCCCGTTGCGATTCCCGAGGCCAGCAGGTTGCCTCGACCCGTCTACAGGTTGATACGACTCTGCCTTCGTCCAGCGGAAGGCGGCCGAGTAGCCGCCGGGGCCGCCGCCCATGACGGCCACGTCCACCTCGCGGACGAGATCCCCCATGACCATCGGTCACAGGTCCAGCAGGAGCTGGTCGGGGTGCTCGAGGCGGCCGACGATGTCGGAGGCGAAGCGGGCGCCGTCGGCGCCGTCGGCGACACGGTGGTCGAAGGTGAGGGTGGTCGAAGGTGAGGGTGAGCGGCAGCATGAGCCGCGGGCGAATCTGGCTGCCATACACCACGGCCTCCTCGCGCGCCCGCGCGACGCCCAGGATGGCCACCTCCGGGTAGTTGATGATGGGGATGGCGCCCGTGCCGCCGAGGGCGCCGATGTTGGTGATCGTGAAGGTACCGCCGCGGAGGTCGTCGAGGGTCGCCTTGCCGTCGCGCACCCGCTGGGCGAGCGCGGCCAGCTCGCGCGCCAGGTCGAGGAGCGGCTTCTGGTCCACATCCCGGATGACGGGGACGATGAGGCCGCGGTCCGTCGCCACGGCGATCCCCAGGTGGTAGTAGCGCTTGAGGATCAGCTCCCCGGTCGCCGGGTCGAGGCTCGCGTTGAACGGGGGGTGGGCCTGGAGCGCGAGGGCCGCCGCCTTGAGGAGAAAGCTCGTGAGCGTCAGCGTGACGCCTCGCTCGCGGGCGGCCTCGAGGTTCCGCCGGATGACGGCGTCGAGGTCCGTGATGTCGGCCTTGTCGAAGTGGGTGACGTGGGGGATGAGCGTGGCCGAGAGCGTCATCCGCTCGGCGATGGTCCGGCGCAGGTGGGAGAGCGGCTGGCGCTCGATGGGCCCGTACTGCTCGAACCTGGGGAGGGGAGGCGGCTCGACCGCGACGGGCGCGAGCGGCTTCGCCTCGGTCGGCCGTGCGGGAACCTCGCGAGCGGCGACGGGTGTTGGCCGGCCGACGGCGGCGCGGACGTCCTCGTCGGTGACTCGCCCCCCGGGACCGCTACCCGCGACCGTCCGGAGATCCACGCCCAGCTCGCGCGCCAGCCGCCGCGTTGTGGGCGTCGCTGGAACGGGACCGGCCCCGGCGCGGAGCGCGGCCTTTGGGGCGGGGATGGCGGCCGGCGCTCTCGCCGGCTGGGCGGCGCGAGGGGCAGCGCTCTCAGCCCCGTCGGCGAAGGTGACGAGCACCTCGCCGACCTTCACGGTCTGGCCGGGGCGCACGTGGACCTTCTCCACGCGGCCGCTCATGGGCGACGGGATCTCGACCTGGGCCTTGTCCGTCTCGACCTCCAGGAGCGGGGCGTCTTCCTGGATCACGTCGCCCTCGCGGACGTGGACCTTGATGATCTCGGCCTCGGTCAGGCCCTCGCCCAGGTCGGGCAGGACGAACGCGCGCGACATCCCCCTCACCCTTGCCCTCTCCCCCCCTCACCCCGACCCTCTCCCCCGGTGGGGGAGAGGAAAAAGGTGAGGGGGAGAGGGGCTGCTTGCGGGAACGCGCGGGACATTCTAGAAGGCGAGGGTCTCGCGGCAGGCGGCGACGACGCGCGCGACGTCGGGCACGTTCGCCTTCTCCCGGGCGAAGCCGGCGAAGGACACGTCGTAGGCCGCGACGCGCCGGATCGGCGCCTCGAGGGAGAGGAACGCGGCCTCCATGATGGTGGCGGCGATCTCCGCCCCCGGGCCGAAGCTCTTCGGCGCCTCGTGGACGATGACGGCGCGCCCGGTCTTCTGCACTGACGTCACCACCGTTTCCCGGTCCAGCGGCGAAATCGTCAGCAGGTCGATGACTTCGATCTCGACGCCGTCTTCATCCTGGAGGACCTGGGCGGCCTCCCGGGCGACGCGCAGCATCGCCCCGTACGCGATGAGCGTCAGGTCCTTCCCTTCCTGCACCACCTGGGCGCGGCCGAGGGGGAGCGTCTCGATCTCGTCGGGGACTTCCTCCCGCGCGGCGTGGTAGAGCCCCTTGGCCTCGAAGAAGATCACGGGGTCCGGATCGCGGATGGCGCCGACGAGGAGGCCGCGCGCCGTGCGGGGCCCCGACGGGATCACCATCTTGAGCCCGGGGATGTGGGCGTAGAACTGCTCTTCGGACTCGGTGTGGTGTTCCAGCGCGCGCACGCCCCCGCCGTACGGCATGCGGATGACCATCTGGCAGTGAAAGCGCCCCTGGGAGCGCGTGCGGTAGCGCGCGGCGTGGTTCTCGATCTGGTGGAAGCACTGGAACGCGAAGCCCGAGAACTGGATCTCGCAGACGGGCTTGAGGCCGTAGAGTGCCATGCCGACCGAGGTGCCGATGATGGCGGCCTCGGCCAGCGGGCTGTCGATCACGCGCCTCCCGCCGAACTTCCGGTGGAGGTCCTCCGTCACGCGGAAGACGCCGCCGTCCACCCCCACGTCCTCGCCGATGACGAGGACGTCGGGGTCGCGCTCCATCTCCTGGTGGAGCGCCAGGTTCAGCGCCTTGACCATGTTCAGTTTTGCCATCGGCTCGTCTTCCGCTGGCCGCGCATCGGGAGCGGCGGTGGCAGCTCCTCGTCGGCGCGGCGCTCGACGTCCTTCTCGAGCCGCTCGCGAAGCTCCTCCTTCTGGGCTCGGAGGTGCGGCGGCAGCTCCGCGTACACGTGGTCGAAGATCGTCAGCGGATCGGCGGCCGCCATCGCCTCGAAGCGCTGCACGGCCGCGGCGATCTCCGCGTCGATCTGCTCCTCGAGCCCCTCCTCAAGCAAGTTCTTCTTCTGGAGGTACGCGTTGAAGCGCGTGAGGGGATCCTTCTGCTCCCAGGCCTTGACCTCCTCCTCGGAGCGGTACTTGGTCGGGTCGTCGGCGGTCGTGTGGACTCCCAGGCGATAGGTGACGCACTCGATCAGGGTCGGCCCCTCGCCGGCGCGGGCGCGCTCGACCGCTTCGCGGCTGGCCGCGTAAACGGCGAGGACGTCGTTGCCGTCCACCTGGATCCCCGGAAAGCCGTACGCCAGCGCCTTCTGGGCGAGCGTCCGGGAATGGGTCTGCTTTTTGATCGGCACCGAGATGGCCCACTGGTTGTTCTGGCAGACAAAGACGATCGGCACGTGCCAGACGCCGGCGAAGTTCAGCGCCTCGTGGAAGTCGCCCTCGGAGGTGGCCCCGTCGCCGAAGTACGCCATGACGACGACGTTGTCCTCCCGGTACTGGGCGGCGTAGGCCAGGCCCACGGCGTGGGGGAGCTGGGTCGCCACGGGGACGGTGATCGGCAGATCGTGCTGGTCGGGGGCCGGCCGGCCGCCTTCCAGGGAGCCGGCGAACAAGAGCAGCACCTTCTCGATCGGCCACCCCCGGTAGATCATGGCCGCCGTCTCGCGGAAGGAGGGCACCATCCAGTCGGTGGGGCGCAGGGTGAAGACGCTGCCCATCTGCGAGGCTTCCTGCCCCTTGATGGGCGCGAAGGTTCCGATCCGTCCCTGGCGCTGGAGCCGCACCATCCGCTCGTCCAGGCGCCGGCCGAGGAGCATGGCGCGGTACAGGCGCTTCAGATCAGCAGGGGCAATGTCAGGCTCGAGAGCGGTGTCGAGGTTGCCGTCGCTGTCCAGGATGGACAGGTGCTCGATGACGAACTGGGGGTCGAGGACCCTTCTCGGCATGGCGGCGCCTGGCGACGCCCTTATCTTACCACCGAATCCCCCGGCGGGTCTTCACCATCCTGAGAATCCAGTACATCGCCACGGCCGAGGCCAGGTGCTTCAGCGTGTGGCCGCTCACGACTCCCCCCACCGCGAAGGTCCGGGCATCCAGCAACTCGAAGATCTTCGCGAGCGCGTACCATGCCAGCGCGCCGACCAGGTCGGCGCCCCGCGTGTAGCGGGGCGAAAACAGGAGCAGCATCAGCGGGATGGCCACGAGCGGGAAGAACTGGACGAGGCCGTACAGGCGGAGGTCGCCCGCGCCGGACAGCTCTCCCACTAGCCAGTACACCACGCTCCCCGCGCCGACCAGCAGGAGGACCGGGAGGAGCCGCTGCCCGGCGCTGAGACTGATCCGCTCCCCGATGAGGAGGGCGAAGAGCGACATGAAGACGATCGTCATCGGTAGCCGGTCCCAGAAGAGCGTGACGTTGCCGGGCGCCAGGTGATAGTAGGCGGAGCCGAAGCCGGTCAGGCCGACCCCGGCGAAGAGGATGAGGAACGCCGCCCGCTCCCAGGGCGCCGTCAGGGGCCCGTCCGCGCGCGGCCGGCCTTGGCGCAGGAGGAATGTCCAACCGAGAGCGCCCACGAGGACGAACGGCGCGTTGGAAAGGACGTTGAGGGCGTTGGGAATGCCGAGGAAGCGGCGCCGGTCGGCAAAGTCGTGATAGGCGGGATCCTGAGGGATAGGTGGGAGGAAGAGTACGGTCACGATCGCGGCGAGGCCGACGCCGACGATGACCCACACCCGCATCATTCGGTCTTCCTATGTGCCAAGGCGGTTGCGGCCGGCCTTCTTGGCGCGGTAAAGGGCGGCGTCGGCCGCCGCGATCACCTGCTCCGGCGTCGGGTGCTGGCGACCGGCCTCGGCGACGCCGATCGAGACCGTGACGGCCGCTTTTTTCCGGCCGGCGCCCGCCCGCGGCCTGTCCGGTTTCTCCCGGGGGCGCCGCCGCCCCCGCACGGTGAACGCCGAGACCGCGATGCCGACCCTGAGGGCCTCGAGGTAGGGGATGATCTCCTCCGCCGACTTGCCCGGGAAGAGCACGGCGAACTCCTCGCCCCCGTAGCGGTAGGCCCGGCCGCCGCCCCCGACGTCCCCCAGTCTCGCCCCCACCATCCGCAGCAGCTGGTCCCCCACATCGTGGCCGTGCTCGTCGTTGAAGCGCTTGAAGTGGTCGATGTCCACCATCGCGATGGCGTACCGGTCGCCGTGCTTGAGGAGTGCTTCGATGAGGGCCCGCCGCCCCGCCAGCCCCGTCAGCTCGTCGCCGTAGGCCATACCGTGGGAGGTCTCGACGAGCGAGACCACGAGGATGAGCCCCGCGGTGGCGAGGTCGAGCGTGAACGCGGGCTCCACCGGACCGGTGAGGAGCGCGAGGAAGGCGGCGGCGAGCGCCCAGAGTGAGCCGCTTTCGAGGGCCGTTGGATGTCGGATGAAGCGCAGCGTGACCAGCCCCAGGGCGAGGGCGAAGGCGAGCAGCGCGGGTTGAGGGAGGCCGAGCGCGCTGAGCCAGGCCGACTCCACGAAGGCGTACTGGAGCCACGCGGCCACGAAGGCGAGCTCGGGGCGCGAGATGAGGGCGACGGCGAGCGCCTGGAGCAGCAGGACCAGCAGCTTCACCCGGCCGCGCGGAGTCAGGAGCCCGCGCTCCGAGAGCCAGCAGAGCGCGGCCAGGTCCAGGGGGAGGAGAAGCGCGACGGCGGCGGCCGCGCTCGGGCCCAGGTGGAGGAGCGCCCGGTCGGCCAGGGCCAGGACGAGGAGCGCCAGGACGAGGCGGCTCCGGTCGAAGCGCCAGGCGAGCAGGATGCCCCCGCCGAAGACGACGTAGAAGTAGACGGGGAGGAGGGCCGGGAGCGACTCCCGGAGGGCCCCGAGGGAGGGGAGCAGCGTGGCGGCCAGGAGGAGCACGCCGCCCGGCAGGAGACGCGCCAGGGCCCGTTTCAAGATGTTTTTTATGCTATCATCGCGCGGCTGGGAGCGTGACATGAGAATCGGGATCATCGGCGCGGGGGCGATCGGGTCCATCGTGGGCGGCCTGCTGACCAAGGCCGGCCACGACGCGACGCTCATTGACCAGTGGCCCGAGCACGTCGAGACGATGAAGCAGAAGGGGCTCCGCCTGAGCGGCACGTGCGGCGAGCACACGATCCCGGTCAAGGCGCTCCACATCCACGAGGCCCAGTCGATTGGCGAGCCCTTCGAGGCCGTCTTCATCGCCGTCAAGTCCTACGACACGGAGTGGGCGACCGCCCTCGGCCTCCGGTACCTCCAGGAGCCCGCCGGGGTCGTCGTGGTCTTCCAGAACGGGATCAACGACGAGCGGGTGGCGGCCATCGCCGGCAAGGAGCGGACGCTCGGCTGCGTCATCACCATCGGCGCCGGCCTCTACGAACCCGGCCACGCCATGCGCACCGACACGGGCAAGCTCGGCTTCAAGATCGGCGAGCTCGACGGCCGGGACACCGAGCGGGCGCGGGAACTGGTCAGGATCCTCAAGGACGTGGCGCCGGCCACGCTCACCACGAACCTCGGGGGGGAGCGCTGGTCGAAGCTCGCGGTCAACTGCATGGCCAACCCGCTGGCCGGCCTCTCCGGCCTGGGCTCCGCGGAGGTCCGCTCCCAGCCCGTCCCGCGCCGCATCGCCATCCAGATCGCGGCGGAGGTCATCAAGGTGGGGCGCGCCTACGGCTACGAGGTGGAGCCGATCTTCGGGATCGAGGCCCAGCGCCTCGTGGGGGCCGCCGAGGGGCGGGGCCTCGCGGAGGTCGAGGCCGACATGGCCGCCGGCACCCAGTTCCTGACCGGCGGGCGCCCGTCGCTCCTCCAGGACGTCCTGAAGGGGCGCCGCACCGAGGTGGATTACCTGAACGGCTACGTCTCCGAGCAGGGGCGGAAGGTCGGCGTGAAGACGCCCTTCAACGACGCCATCGTGAGACTGATCCACGGTCACGGCGTCGGCAGGCTCAAGCCGGACCCCAAGAACCTCGAGCCGCTCGTCCAGATGCTGCCCCGCTAGGGGCTTGACGCGGCTCGCGACCCCGCTCATAGTCCTGCTACATCCCCTACCGCATTGTCCAACGGAGGTGTTCTATGCCGAAGTATCTGGTGCAGGCGTCGTACACGACGGAAGGGATCCGGGGGCTCCTGAAGGACGGAGGCTCGAAGCGGCGGGCGGCCGCCGAGCAGGCGATCAAGAGCCTGGGGGGCCGGCTTGAGGCCTTCTACTTCGCCTTCGGCGACACCGATGCGTTCGTCATTGCGGACGCGCCGGACAATATCAGCGCCGCCGCCGTCTCCCTGGCCGTCGGCGCCAGCGGGGCGGTCCACGCCAAGACGACGGTGCTGCTCACTCCCGAGGAGATGGACCAGGCCACCAAGAAAACCGTCAGCTACAGCCCGCCCGGGCGGTGAGGGATCAGCGGCGCTGGTCCGAGATCTTGATCGAGAGCTCCCGGAGGCGCTGGAGCGTGGCGGGGCTCAGCATAGCGGCGAAGGCTGCGGGGTCGCTCTTTGCGCGCTCCAGCGCCTCGCTCATCTTCCGCACGTCGCCGCCTGAGTTCCGCGTGAGCTCCTCGAAGATCTGGGCCGACAAGGCGTAGAACTCCTGCCGGAGCGGCTCGGCGCCGACCATCGCCTGGACCTGCTGGTCGATGGCGCCCGCCTGGGGGTTCGTGGCGATGGCCGGGTTTCTGAGCGACGGGTCCGTCAGCATCCTCAGGGTGGCCGACAGCGCTTCCGCCGACGCGGGATCGAGCCCCTGGGCGCTCACCACTCCCGCCGTCATGAGGGTGACCGCCAGCCCCATCGAGACAAAAAAGACCTTCCCTGAGGTCATGCGCCTGTCTCCTCTCCTCCGCGTCAGCGCTCGGTTCCGTGGACCGGCGCGAACATCGGGTCCGTCCGCCAGCGGCGGACCGCCACCGCCTGCTCCGGGAACGCCGACTCCAGGCGGGCGAACTCCTCACCGCTCGCCTGGAAGAACGCCTCGTAGAGCGCCTTCATGAACGGGCTGGGCGCCAGCGAGTGGCGACAGCGCGACCCGACCCGCAGGTACAGGACTTGTCGCTCCGCATCGGTGATGTGCGGCGCTGGCGCAACGAGGGGCTTGCCGGGTGGCGACGGCTTGTGAAAGGTCGAGTGGGCCTCGTCAGGCATACGGATCACCTCCCAACGAGCGTCTCCACCTCTCAAAAGCAGCATAGAGGATGCCAGGTTACGCCGCATCGGATCGAGCGAGAAATGCTGCCTTCCCAATCTGGAGCCCGCCCGCGGAATGCCGCGATGACATTCCGTGAGGGGCAGGTTGACAGTCCCGACGGCCCCGCCTAGACTGCCGGAAATGCGCCTGGGATACTTCGCCATGCCGCTTCACCCGCCTGGGGCGGAGCCTGCGCGGACCATGGAGGAAGACCTGGAGCAACTCGTCACCCTGGAGCGCCTCGGCTTCGAGGAGGCATGGATCGGAGAGCATTTCACGGCCGAGTGGGAGAACATTCCCTGCCCGGACCTCTTCATCGCCCGGGCGCTCGGCGCGACACGGACGATCAAGCTCGGCACCGGCGTCTCCTGCTTGCCGAACCACAACCCGCTGATGCTCGCCCAGCGCATTGCCCAGCTCGACCAGATGGCGCGGGGTCGCTTCTACTGGGGCGTGGGCTCGGGTGGCTTCCCGGGCGACTTCGAGCTCTTCGGCATCAACCCGCAGGCCGGTGAGCAGCGGGAGGTCACCC
>JACPCF010000012.1 GCA_016179965.1 Candidatus Rokuibacteriota bacterium
TTCACCGAGCCGTGGCTCTTCGATCGCCCCCTCTCGGCGGGCTTCGACCTTTTCAACAACCGCCGGGTCTTCACCGAGTACACGTCGGAGAGCCTGGGCGGCGATATCCGGTTCAGCCATCCCTTCCTGGACTTCTCCCGCTGGTACCTGACCTATCGGCTCACGCGGGACAAGATCTCCGACGTGAGGGAGAACGTCTCCGAGGTCCTCAAGCGGGAGGAGGGGAGCCGTGTCACCTCCCTGGTGGAGGGCGCCCTCTCCCGCGACACCCGGGATAACGTCTTCACCCCCAGCAAGGGCAGCCGGGCCAGCCTGATCGTGGACGTGGCGGGGCTTGGCGGCGACAGCAAGTTCGGGAAGCTGATCGGCGACGTCGCGTATTTCCAGCCCGTGATCTGGGATACCGTCCTCGCGGGACGGGTGGAGGGCGGCTACGGCTTCGGGCTGGGCGACAACGACCTCCCCCTGTTCGAGCGCTTCTACCTGGGCGGTCCGAACTCTATCCGGAGCCGGAAGTTCCGCCAGGTCTCACCCGTGGATTCGAGCGGGACGCGCATCGGCGGCACCTCCGAGGCGCTCCTCAATCTCGAGTACATCATCCCGCTCTTTTTCGGAGTCCGCTTCGCGACGTTCTTCGACGCGGGCAACGTGTATGGCTTCACCACGCCCTTTGACCTGACCGACACGCGCGAAGCCGCGGGGGTCGGTGTCCGTTGGCAGTCGCCGTTCGGGCCGATCCGGTTGGACTGGGGCTACAACCTGGACCGACGGAAGGGTGAGAGCGCAAGCCAGATCCACTTCTCCGTCGGCTCACCGTTTTAGAGAGGGAGGGCAGGCATGACGAAACGGGTAGCCAAGGTCCTGACGCTTTTCGTGATGACGGTGGGCGTCTGCGCTTCCCCCCTGGCGGCGGGAGAGGCCTGGGCCCAGGGCGCCGCGCGGGTCGCCTACATCGACGTGCAGCGGATCCTCGCTCGCTCCTCCGCTGGCGTGGCCGCGCGCGAGCAGCTGGAAAAGGACAAGGCGGCCATGCAGAAGGATGTGGACGGCAAGCGCGGGGAGGTGGAGAAGCTCCGCGAGGAGATCGAAAAGAAGGGTGCCCTCCTCAGTGCCGACGCCCGGAAGGAAAAGCAGGAGACCCTGGAACGGAAGGTCCGCGATCTCCGCCGCATAGTGGATGACTACCGCGCCGAGCTGGAGCGGAAGGAGCAGGGGCTCCTCCAGAAGGTCCTCGTCGATATCTCCGGGGTCGTGGAGCGGGTCGGCAAGCAGAAAGGCTTTCTCATGATCGTCGAGAAGCGAGGCGCCGGAGTGATCTACGGCGCTCCCGAGGCGGACCTCACCGACGAGGTCATCAAGGCCTTCGACCAGGAAGCGGCGAAGGCAAAGAAGTAGCCGGCCCATGGGGGACAGGGGAGGACCGTACACCCTGGGGCAACTGGCGCAGGCGCTTGGGGCGGTCCTGGAGGGAGACTCCGAGTTGGTGATTCGAGGGGTCGCGCCGCTGGAGACGGCGGGCCCCGATCAGCTCTCGTTCGTCACGCACCCGAAGTCGCTGCCGCTGGCGGCTTCCTCTCGCGCCGGCGCTCTGCTCGTTGGCGCCGAGGTCAAAGACCTGCGCGCGCCGCTCTTGAGGGCGGCGTCTCCCCAGACGGCGCTGATCGCCCTGCTCAAGCTCTTTCACCCGGCCCCGCCCTTCTCGGCGGGGATCCATCCCTCGGCGCTCGTAGCGTCGGATAGCCGCATTCATCCGAACGCTTCAGTGGGAGCGTTCGCCGTCATCCAGCCGCGCGCCGTGGTC
Organism: Candidatus Rokuibacteriota bacterium; assembly: GCA_016179965.1. GTDB lineage: Bacteria > Methylomirabilota > Methylomirabilia > Rokubacteriales > CSP1-6 > CSP1-6. Next base: position 1,802 of record JACPCF010000012.1, read on the forward strand.
GGCCCCCGGGCCCGGATCTTTCCCATGGTGTATGTGGGCGAGGGGGTGGAGATCGGTGAAGAGTCCACTGTCTATGCGAACGTGGTCATCCGCGAAGGTGTTCGCATCGGCCGCAGGGTGATCATCCACGCCGGAGCGGTGCTGGGCTCCGATGGGTTCGGGTATGCGTTCGACGGCAGCGCGCACCAGAAGATCCCCCAGGTTGGAGGCGTGGTCATCGAGGACGACGTGGAGATCGGCGCGAATGTTACCATCGACCGAGCCACGCTCGGAGACACCGTGGTCAGGCGCGGGACGAAGATCGACAACCTGGTGCAGGTGGCGCACAACGTGGAAATCGGGCAGCACGCCATCGTCGTGGCCCAGAGCGGGATCTCCGGGTCCTGCCGGGTGGGGACCGGGGCGGTGCTGGGCGGGCAGGTCGGGATCGCCGACCACGTCACGATCGGTGACGGCGTCATGCTGGGGGCCCAGTCCGGCGTGCCGGGGGACATCCGCGCCGCCGGGCAGTACCTGGGGACCCCGGCGCGGCCCGTGGCCGAGGCGCGGCGGATCTATGCGGCCATGCCCCGCCTCCCCGATCTCCTCAAGAAGGTCCGCGCCCTCGAGCGAAGAGTTCGTGAGCTTGAAGCACGCCTCGGCATCGAGTCCACGGGGAGCGGAGAGGCCGATGCCGATTGAGGGGATCCATCCCACGGCGGTCATCGACCCCCGAGCCCAGCTGGGGCCGACGGTCAGCGTCGGCGCCTACTCGGTCATCGGGCCCGAAGCGGTCCTGGGGGCGGGCTGCCAGGTGGGACACCATGTCGTGCTAGAAGGGGAGGTGAGAGTCGGCGAGAGGGCGCGGATCGGGCACGGATCCGTTATCGGGGCGGCGCCGCAGGATCTGAAATACCGGGAGGGGACGCCGTCCGGCGTCAGGGTCGGCGCGGACACGGTGATCCGGGAGCACGTCACCATCCATCGCGCGACGCGCGAGCACGGGTGGACCGAGATCGGCCAGCACTGCCTCATCATGGCCTCGAGCCACATCGCCCACGACTGCCAGATCGGCAACCACGTGATCATCATCAACTACGCCGGGCTGACTGGCCACGTCCGGGTGGAGGAGCGGGCCACGGTGGGCGGGCTCAGCGGCATCCATCCCTTCGCCCGGATCGGTACCTACGCCTACATCGGCGGGTGCTCCAAGGTGCTCCAGGACGTCCCGCCCTACGTGATCGTGGATGGGGCGCCCGCCACGGCGCGGTCGGTCAATCTCATCGGCCTCAGGCGGGGCGGCGTCGGCGCGGAGGATCGGCGGCAGATCCAGGCGGCGTTCCGCATCCTGTACCGCTCCGGGCTCTCTCCGGCGACTGCGATCGGGCGCATCAGGGCGGAGCTCGCGCACACCCCCTTCATGGCCCGCCTCGTGGAGTTCGTGGAGACCACCAAGCTCGGCATCGTGGGGCCGTTCAGAGCGGACGCCGATCGGGAGCCAGCCGAACCGGAGGAGGAGCGAATTTTCTGATGGAGCAACGAGTCGAGCAGCGGCGGATTCGCGCGGGCGTCGTCGGGGCCGGCCACATGGGCCAGTACCACATCCTGGTCTACCGGGATCTCTGGGACGTGGACCTGGTAGGGCTCGTGGACTCCGACGCGGCCAAGGCGCGTGAGCTGGCGGCCGCGTACCACGCCCAGGCCTTCACCGACCACCGCGAGCTGATCGGCAAGGTAGACATCGTGAGCGTGGCGGTGCCGACGGATCAGCACTTCAGCGTGGCGCGGGACCTCCTCGAAGCGGGGATCGGCGTGCTCGTGGAGAAGCCCATGACCGCGACGCTGGAGGAGGCCAAGGAGCTCTTCCGGGTGGCCCGCCAGCGCGGGGCGGTCCTCCACGTGGGACACGTGGAGCGCTTCAACGGCGCCGTTCAGGAGCTCCGGAAGATCGTCCAGCATCCGATCCTCATCGAGTCCCGCCGTCTGGGCCCCTTCGTGCCCCGGGTCCAGAACGACTCGGTGGTCATGGACCTGATGATCCACGACATCGACATCGTGCTGGGCCTCGTGGACGGCGAGCCCCGGCGCATCAGCGCCGTCGGACGATCCGTGCATTCGGCCGTCCCGGATGTGGCCAACGTGCAGATCATGTTCGACACGGGCACGATCGCCAACATCACCGCCAGCCGGGCCACGGAGCAAAAGATCCGCACGCTGGCCATCACCCAGCCCGAGGCCTACATCACCCTGGACTACACGGACGAGGACATCCAGATCCACCGACGGGCGGCCCAGGAGTACACCCTGAACCACGAGTCCATCCGCTACCGCGTCGCCTCCTTCGTCGAGCACCTGCACGTCCACAAGGACAACCCCCTGAAGCTGGAACTCCTCCACCTGATCCGGGCGGCCCGCGAGGTGCTGGCGGGGGGGTCGGTCGAGCTCGCCGAGAGCGAGGATCTCCGATCGCTGGCCGTGGCGCTGGAGATCGAGCGGATGATCCGAGAGGGCCGGGGGGAAACGGCCTGGCCCGAGGATCTTCCGTGGAGCGTGTCCTCGGCCTGATGTGCGGGGCCGGCACGCTTCCGGCCCACGTCGCCTCCGAAGCCCGTCGCCAGGGATGGCGCGTCGTCGCCTTCACCTTCGCGGACGCCCCCGCCGTCGAGGGAGTGGCCCATCTCGAGATCCCCGGCCGGGTGACGGACATCGGGGGGGTTCTGGACGGGCTCCGGCAGGAGCGGGTCTCCGCTGTCGTCTTCGCCGGCAAGCTCTGGAAGCGAGAGCTCCTGGATGGCGTCGCCACCGCCGACCCGGCGGGACGGGAGATGCTGAGGGCGGCCGGCGGGCTGTCGGACAGCGGCCTCGCGGAGGCGGTGGTCGGCACGCTGGGGGCGATGGGTATCGAGGTCCTCGACCAGCGCGCGTTTCTCGCGCCGCTGCTCGTTGCGCCGGGCCTGCTGACATCACGGGCGCCCTCCGAGGCCGAGTGGAAGGATATCCGCCTGGGGCTGAGCCTGGCGCGTCAGTGCGGGGGGTTCGGCGTTGGGCAGACCGTGGTGCTGAAGCACGGTGTCGTCGCGGCGCTGGAGGGGATCGAGGGGACCACCGAGACGATCCGACGCGGGTGCGGGCTGGCGGGCCCCGGTGCGGTCGTGGTGAAAGCCGTGGCGCCCCGGCACGATTACCGCTTCGACGTGCCGGCGGTCGGGAGCGAGACCGTGGGGGCCCTGGCCGAGGGCCGGGCCGCGGTGCTCGCGGTGGAGGCCGGGAGGGTCCTGCTGCTCGATCGGGAAGCGGTTGTGGCTCGGGCGCGCAGCGATGGAATCGCGATCGTGAGCCTCGACCCGGATGCGCCGTGATGGAGGGCGCCGCGCGCATCATGATCGTCGCCGGGGAGGCCTCGGGCGATCTCCACGGGGCCGCGCTGGCCCGCCACCTCGGCCGCCTCGCGCCCGCGGTCTCCTTGAGCGGGATGGGAGGATCTCGGATGGCCGCTGCCGGGGTCGGGCTGCTTGCCGACGTGAGCCGGCTGGCGGTCGTGGGCGCGGGGGAGGCGCTCGGGCGTCTGCCTGGGCTCTACCGCGCCTTCCGCGCGCTGAGGCGGCGGCTCCGGGAGCACCCCCCGCGGGCCGTCGTGCTCATCGACTTCCCGGAGTTCAACCTGAGGCTGGCGCGGACCGCCCAGCGCCTCGGGATCCCCATCGTGTACTTCATTCCCCCGCAAGTGTGGGCGTGGCGCCCGCGGCGCGCGCGCCTCATCGCGCGGCTGACGACCCGGGTCCTCGTCGTGTTCCCCTTTGAGGTGCCGCTCTACGAGTCCGTCGGGGCGCGCGTGGAATTCGTGGGGCACCCGCTCCTGGACGGGCTCGAGGCCGCGCCGAGCCGACGGGAAGCCCGCGAGGGCCTCGGCGTGGGCGGTGACGCGACGCTCGTCGGGCTCCTTCCAGGCAGCCGCAAGGAAGAGGTGGAGCGCCTCCTCCCCGAGATGGCTGGGGCCGCCGGGCGAATCGCCGAAGCCCGGCCCGGCGCTCAGTTCGTCCTCGCCCTGGCGCCCACCGTGGATCGAGCCCTGGTAGACGCCCTGCTGGCGGCCGCGCCGGTGAAGATCTCGGTCGTGGCCGACGGGGCCCATCAGGTCATGGCCGCATCCGATCTCCTGCTCGTCGCGTCGGGGACCGCCACGCTCGAGGCGGCCCTGATCGGGACCCCGATGGTCGTCTGCTACCGCGTGTCGCGGCTGTCCGAGGTGATGGGGCGCCTGCTCATCCGGATCCCCTGGATCAGCCTGGTGAACATCGTGGCCGAGCGCGCCGTGGTCCCTGAGCTGTTGCAGGAGGACGCGGGGGCGCAGCGCCTGGCCGCCGAGGCGCTCCGCCTCCTGGCCTCGGCGCCGGAGTGCCAAGCCCAGCGCGCGGCGTTCGCCGAGATCCGGGGGAAACTGGGGAGCGCAGGGGTCGGCGAGCGCGCGGCCCGGAGCGTGCTCGAGGTCGCGGGTCTTCCGGCATGACGGCGTACGACCGGCTGCTCGTGGTGTGGGCGCCTGCCCTGGGGTCCTGGGCGGTGCGCCTCCTGGCCGCGACGCTCAGGATTCGGCGGGAGGAGGAATCCGCGCGCCCCTTCTGGGCGCGTCGCGCGCCCGTGATCTACGCGATCTGGCACGGGCGCATCCTGCTGATCCCGCTTCTCTACGGGCGGACGCATCCGGTGAACGTCATGGCCAGCCGCTCCCGCGACGGGGAGCTGGTGGCGCGGTTCGTGCGGCGGTTCGGCTTCAAGACCGTCAGGGGGTCCACGACGCGCGGCGGCTCCGACGCCCTGCGCCGCCTCGCCCGAGTACTCCGCTGGGGCCAGGAGGTGGCGGTGGTCCCCGACGGCCCCCTGGGCCCCAGAGGAATCGTCCGACCCGGCGTCATCGCCCTCGCGCGGATCACGGGGGCGCCCATTCTCCCTCTCGCGTTCAGTGCGTATCCCGCATGGCGGCTCAGGAGCTGGGACGAGTTCCTGATCCCCAAGCCCTTCGCCCGCGCGGCGGTCTGCTTCGGCCCCCCGCTCTTCGTTCCTTCCGGCGCCGACCGTTCCCAGCAGGAGGCGCTGCGCAAAGAGCTGGAGGTCCAGCTGTCTCAGCTCACCTGGCGCGTGGACGGGCTGGTCCGGGAGCCCTGACGTGTACCTCCTCTACACGTGCCTCCTCGGAATTCTCACGCTCGCGTACGCTCCCGTGTTCCTTGTCCGCCGCCTGCTCACGCAGAGGACGGGCGTGGGGCTGCTCCAGCGCCTGGGCTATCGGTCGGCAGGGCTCCCTCCCGAGCCCCGCTGCTGGATCCACGCGGTCTCGGTGGGGGAAGCGATGGCGGCGATCCCGCTGATCCACGCCGTGCGACGGCGCTGGCCGGACCTCCACCCGGTCGTCACCACCGTGACCCCGACGGGAGCGCGGGTCGTCAAGGATCGGCTGGAGCCGGCGGCGACGCACCGGTATTTCCCCTTGGACTTTCCGGGCGCCGTGCGCCGGGCGCTGGCCGGCGTCAACCCCGAATTCTTCCTCGCGCTGGAAACCGAGATCTGGCCGAATTTCCTGAGGGCTCTCGGGGCCCGGGGCATCCCGGCCATGATCGCCAACGGGCGGATCTCAGATCGCTCGTTCCGCCGTTACCGGCTCGTGCGCCCCTTCATGCGGCGCATCCTGGCCGGGGTCACCGTCTTCGCCATGCAGTCGGCGGAGGACGCGCGCCGCGTCATCGCCCTCGGCGCCCCCCCCGAGCGGGTGGTCGTGACCGGCAACTTGAAGACCGACGCCATGCCCAACGAGCCGGGGGCCGAGCAGCTCTGGCGCCGTCTCATGGGGCTGACGGGCGGGGAGCCGGTGTGGATCGCGGGCAGCACCCACCGGGGGGAGGAGGAGCTCCTGCTGGAGGCCTTTCTGAGCCTCAGGCGCCGCCATCCCACCCTCGTCCTGGTCATCGCCCCGCGCCATCCCGAGCGGGTGGCGGAAGTGGAGCGCCTCATCCGGACGCGGGGCCTGAGGTCCGTGCGACGCACAGGCCTGCCGAGCGCCCGCGACGCGAACGCCGTCATCGTGCTGGACACGGTGGGGGAGCTGCCGCAGCTCTACCAGCTCTCGCAGGTAGTCTTCGTCGGGGGGAGCCTCGTGCCCCTCGGAGGGCACAACATGCTGGAGCCGGCGCTCAGGCGAAAGCCCGTGGTGTTCGGCCCGCACACGACGAATTTCCGGGAAGGGGCCGAGCTCTTGGTGACGGCGGGGGCCGCCCTCGTCGTCAGGGACGCGAAGGAGCTGGAAGGAGCGCTGGACGGGCTTCTGTCCGATCCTACGCGCCGCGCCGCCATGGGAGAGGCGGCCTTCGAGGCCGTCGCCGGGCGCCAGGGGGCCGTGCTCCAGACGCTGGAACTGATCGAGCGCTTTTTGATGCCCGCATGAGTCGCGGCCTTTCCTCGGCGCGAGTGAGAGTGCGTCAGGCCTGGGAGCGAGGGATGCCTCCCGCCGTGGCCCTCGGCCTCTCGGCCGTGACGGCGGGGTATCGCGGGCTCCTGGAGGTCCGGGAGCGCCTCTACGGGTGGGGCGTTCTTAGGAGCCGGCGGCTTCCGTGTCCGGTGATCTCCATCGGCAACCTGACGCTGGGAGGCAGCGGGAAGACCCCGGCCGTGGAAATGGCCGTCAGGACGCTGCGGGAATCGGGCGTTCGTCCGGCGGTGGTCAGCCGGGGGTACGGGCGCCGCTCGACCGGCGTGCAGGTCGTCGCGGATCGAACGGGGCTCCGGGTGGATCCCCAGGGGGCGGGGGACGAGCCGTTCCTCCTGGCCCGCCGGCTCCCCGGCGTGCCGGTGGTCGTGGGGGAGAACCGGTACGAAGCCGGGCGGCGCTGCCTGGAGGGCTTCGGGGTCGACGCCCTCGTCCTCGACGACGCCTTCCAGCACCGCACCCTCGAGAAGGATTTGGAGATCGTCCTCGTCCCCGGCCGGTCGCCCTGGGGGAACGGCCATCTCTTTCCGCGCGGGCCGCTCCGGGAACCGGTGGGCGCTCTCGCGCGAGCGCATCTCGTGGTTGTGGTCGGCGGGGATTCCCATGAGCGGGCCAGTGTCAGAGGGGACGTGAGGCGCCATAACCCGACGGCGCCCATTGTCGCTGCCGACTATCAGCCGCTAGAATGCTGGCAGGTGAGGGAGACGACGCCGTGCGCTCCCGACACGCTGCGGGGCCGTCGGCTCCTGGGATTTGCGGGGATCGCGCGCCCCGACGGCTTCCGCCGGACCGTCGAGCGGTTGGGCGTACCGCTCGTGGGGCTCGTCGAGTTTCCCGATCACCACTGGTACGAGCCCGAGGATCTGGCGGCGATGGTCCGCCAGGCCGAAGCGGCGGGCGCGGAAGGGCTGATTACCACGGAAAAGGACTACGTCAGGCTTTCGGCCCTGGCCCTCCGGACCATCCCCATCTGGATTCTGTCGGTGCGTCTCGAGCTGACCGAGGGCCACGCCCAGTGGCGCGCGGCGCTCGAAGGAGTCCTTCGACGGTGAACCTCGCCACGGATGTCAGGCACCTGGTCGTCAGGCTTCCGAACTGGCTCGGCGATACGGTGATGGCGCTGCCCGCGCTCAGGGCGCTCCGGTCCGGCCTCCACGGACGTCGGATCACCCTCGTGGGGCCGTGGGCGCCGCTCCTGGCCGGGCAGGGAGCCGCCGACGGCTTCGTGGCCTATCCGCGCAGCGCGCGAAAGCGCCTGGCCGCCGTCCCTGAACTCCGCCGGCTCGAGGGGGACACCGTGCTGCTTCTCCCCAACTCCATCGAGTCGGCGCTGGCCGCCTGGCTCTGGGGCGCGCGCTGGATCCTCGGCTACGCCACCGACGGCCGCGGGCGGCTCCTCTCCCATCCGCTGCCGCCTCCGGCACCGCGCCGCCACCAGGTGGACGAGTATGTGGCGCTCCTCGCTCCCTTCGGGATCAGCGATGCCGAGCCGACGCCGCGGTGGATCCTCCCGAGCAACGGCGATGAGCGGCTCGACGCGCTGCTGCCGTCGGAGGGCGTGACCTCCCGTCCCCGGATCGGGATCCACCTCGGCGCCGCCTTCGGACCGTCCAAGCTCTGGCCCTCCGACCGCCTCGCGGCCCTCTGCCGCGAGCTCCGGCGCCGCGGCCTGGTGCCCGTGCTCCTCGGGACCCCGTCGGAGGAGGCGACCGCGAACGCCATCGTCGCCTCCGCGGGCGGGGATCTCATCTCGCTGGTCGGCAAGGACGCCCCCGAGCTGCTCCCCGGTCTCCTGGCCCGCCTCGACCTGCTCGTCGGCATGGATACCGGGGTCGCGCACCTGGCGGCGGCGGTCGGCGTCCCCGTCGTGGCGCTCTTCGGGCCGACGGATCCCGGGCTCACCGCGCCCCGCGGCCCCAGCACCTGCGTGATCTGGAAGCCTCCGCCCTGCTCGCCGTGCTTTCTTCCCGAGTGCCCCATCGAGCATCCCTGCATGCGGGCCATCGGGGTGGAGGAGGTGCTTGAGGCGGTGGAGGCCCGCGTGGGAGCGCGGCGATGATGAGCGCGCCGCGTTGTCATCTGGCCTCGAGGCGCCTCCGCGCCCGAGGCTCGGCCGTGAGATAGCATGAGCACAATTCTGCACGCCGAGTCTTCGCCGGGGTGGGGCGGCCAGGAGGTGCGGAACCTCACCGAGGCCCGCTGGCTCCAGGACTTGGGATGGCGCGTCCTCGTCGCATGCACCCCCGGGAGCGCAATCCTGGCTCGGGCCCGCCGGGCCGGTGTGACCGCAGTCCCCGTCTCCATGCGCGGCGCCTGGGATCTTGCCTCGGTGTTAAGGCTTGTCGGCTTGATCCGGAGGGAGCACGTCGACCTCGTCAACACCCACAGCTCGGTGGATGCCTGGCTCGCCGGGATGGCGGCGCGACTCGCCCGCGTTCCGATCGTCAGGACCCGGCACGTCTCCATCCCCATCCGGCGCCGGCTGAACCCCGTATACACGCTCCTGGCAGACCGTGTCGTCACGAGCGGCGAGGCGATCCGTCGCCTCGTGCTCGCTGCCGGCGCGAGCCCGGACAAGGTCGTGGCGATCCCGGCAGGGGTGGATCTGACCGAGTTCCCTCGGCCTGACGCCGGGGAGCGGATCAGGCGTGAATTCGGGCTGAAGCGTCCCGTCATCGGCTCCATCGCCATGTTCAGAGGCTCCAAGGGGCACGACCTCCTGCTTGAGGCGTTTCATGACCTCCGAGGTCAGTTTCCCGAAGCGCGGCTGTTACTCGTCGGCGACGGGATCCGACGCGCGTGGGTGGAATCCCTGGCCCGGGAGCGCGGGCTCAACGGCTGGGTCACGTTCACCGGGTTCCGGGAGGACGTTCCCGACCTGCTGGGGGCGATGGACTGCTTCGTCCTGGCCTCGACGCGGACGGAGGGCGTGCCTCAGTCGCTCCTCCAGGCGCTCGCCGCGGGCGTGCCGGTGGTGGCCTCGGCGATCGGCGGGATCCCCGAGGTGATCGAGGACGGCGCCACGGGGCTCCTGGTTCCGCCAGGAGATCCCAAGGCTCTGGCGGCGGCCATCGGCGCAGTGTTTAAGGATTCTGAATCCGCGCGCCGCCGCGCCGAGGCCGGTCGGGCTCTCGTGTCAGCGCGCTTCTCGCGTGACCGTATGATGGAGCGGCTCACCACGCTCTACGCGGAGCTGATCGGGCGGTGAGACCGCTCACGATCCTTCATCTGGCGGCGAACCGCTGGTGGACCGGGGGTGCGGACCCGATCATCCGCCTCGCCCAGGGGCTCGAGGAGCACGGGCACCGCGTCCTGCTCGGCGTGACGCCGGGAGACCGCTTCGAGGCCAAGGCTCGAGAGGCGGGCGTTTCGCTCGTTCCGGGGCTCCGCCTCTCTGTCCGCTTCGCGCCGCACGCCGTTCTGCACGATCTCAACCGTCTCCGCCGGCTGGTGAGGGACGAGCGTGTGGATGTCCTTCACGCCCACCACTCCCACGACCACTGGCTGGCGACGCTGGCCCGGGGCTCGGCGGCGGCGGTCCGGACCTTTCACAACGCGCGCGCCGTCAGGCGCGGCTGGCCATCGGCGACGCTTTACCGGCGGACGGACGGGGCGATCGCGGTGAGCCGCCAGATCTGGGAGCGCTGCCGGGCGGTGGGAATCCCCGCTGAACAGGTCTGGACTATCGGCGGCGGCGTGGATCTCCGGCGCTTCACTCCCGATGCCGACGGGCAGGCGGTCCGGCGGGAGTTCGGCCTCGGTCAGGGCCCGGTGGTCGGCTCGGTGGCGCGATTGGCCCCCAACCGCGGCCACGAGCTCCTGATCCACGGCTTCGCGCGGCTCCTGAGACAGCTCCCCGATGCGCGGCTGCTCCTGGTGGGCAAAGGCGAGATGCTGCCGAAGTTGCAGGCCCTCGTGAACGAGCTTGGCCTGTTCAGCCAGATCGTCTTCAGCGGCTACCGCGACCACGATCTTCCCCAGGTGCTTGCGGCGCTGGACTGCTTTGCCCTGATGGGGGCAGGGTCGGACGAGTCGTGTCGGGCGGCCCTGGAGGCCATGGCCGCGGGCAAGCCGGTCGTCGCGCGGCGCGTGGGAGCCCTTCCCGAGACGATCGTGGACGGCGAAACCGGAATTCTCCTGGGCGCCGATCGGCCCGAAGCGGTGGCCGAGGCCCTGCTGGCAGTGCTCGGCGATCCGGAACGCGTCCGGCGGATGGGGAAGGAGGGGCGCCGCCGGGCCGAGGCCGAGTTCAACCCTGAGCGCCGCGTCCAGCAGGTGGAGCAGGTGTACCTGACCATTCTCGAGCGCCGCCGATGAGCCGGCTCCGGATCCTTCACCTGATGAGCGGCCGCGGGTGGAGCTCCGACGCGTACGGGGCCGCCCGCGTTGTCGTGGAGCTGGAGCGGGCCGGCCACGACGTGACCCTCTGCTGCCGCGCGGGGACGGAGGCGCGCGTCATCGAGCGCGCCCGCCAGATGGGAGTCGGCCGCATCGTCACCCTCGGCTTCAAGAGCGGCTTCCGGCCGCGCGACGACCTGACGGACATCCGGCGGCTCAGGGAGTGGCTGCCTCATTTCGACGTCGTCCACGTCCACCGCGGCAAGGAGCACTGGGTGGCGGCTCTCGCCAACCGGCTCTCCAAGACACCGCGCCCGCTCTTCCGCACCCGCCACATCGTCCACGCCGTGAGGCCGCACGCGGCCAACCGCTGGCTCTACGGCACGGCGACGAACTTCGTCGTGACGGTGACGGAGGCCATCCGGCGGCAGTATGTGACCTCGGGCCTCCTCCCGCCCGAGCGGGTCGTGACGCTTCCGGGCGGCGTTGACGCCGAGGAGTTCCACCCGGGATTGGACGGGAGTCTCCTCCGCGTCGATTTCGGGGTCCCGCGGGACCGTCTGCTGGTCGGGATGGTGAGCGGGCTCCGCGTCATGAAGGGTCACGAGGTCGTCATCCAGGCGGCCTCGGTCCTGGCCCAGGACGGCATTCGCCCCCACTTCCTCCTCATCGGGAAGGGGCGCCGCGAGGAACGGATCCGCGAACTGATCCGCGGTGAGGGGCTCGAGGACCAGGTGACGCTCGTGGGGTTCATCTCCGACCTCCCCCGCGCCATGGCGGCCCTGGACGTCGCGCTCTACGTCCCGCTGGAGTCGGACGGGATGAGCCGCGTGGTCTTCGAGTGCCTGGCTCTCGGGCGGCCGCTCATCGCGAGCCGCGTCGGCGTGGTTCCCGAGATCCTCGTGGATGGGCGCGACGCGCTCCTGGTGCCTGCCGGCGACCCGGAGCTCCTGGCGGCCGCGATCAAGCGCCTCGTCGCCAATCCCGTGCTCCGGACCTCCCTCGGCCTCGCCGCGCGCCGGCTCGTGCTGGTGCACTACTCGGGCGCCCGCGCCGCCGCCCGGCTCGCCAATCTCTACACGGCGGTCGTCCGCGGGCTCTCGGCGTGAAGGTCTCCGTCCTCTGCTTCGACTGCTCTGAGAACGCGGCGGGGCGCGCGGACCTCCTGGCCCGCCTCCTCCGGCCGGAGTACGAAGCCGAGGTCGTCGGACCGTGCTTCAAGGGCGAGGTCTGGGCTCCCGTCAATGGCGGCAGCGTGAAGTACCGGACGGTCCGAGGCTCGAAGTACCCTGCCTTCCTGGCGACGCGTCGATCCCTCGTGAGACTGGCCGATGGCGACCTGCTCTACGCCTCGAAGCCCCGGCCCACCAGTTACGGCGTCGGTCTCCTGGCGCGAATGGCGCGGCAGCGGCCGTTGCTCCTGGACATCGACGACTGGGAGGTGGGCTTCTTCTATCGCTCGGGAGCGTGGGGACGGCTCGGGCGCCTTCTCAACGTGGCGAACCCGAACGGGCTGCCGTGGACCTGGCTGATGGAGCGGCTCACGGGCCGGGCCCAGGCCGTCACGGTGGCCTCGCGGTTCCTCCAGCAGCGCTTCGGCGGCGTGCTGATCCCCCACGCCCGCGACACGGACGAGTGGCGCCCTGAGCGTTACCGCCCCGAGGCCGGGCGGGGGCGCCTGGGCGTGAGCAGCGAGCGCGTGGTCATGTTCCTGGGGACGCCGCGGGTTCACAAGGGAATCGACGACCTTGCCGAAGCGATGCGTCTCCTGGCCAGACCCGATGTGGTCCTGGTGGTGGTCGGCTGCGCTCCCGAGAGTGCCCGAGCCCGCGCCTTTGCGGGCCTGGGGAGGGGCGTGAGACTCGTCCCCGAAATTCCCTTCACCGAGGTGCCGCTCTATCTCGCCGCTGCCGACGTCGTGGCGATCCCCCAGCGGCTCGGCCCCGACACCGTCGGCCAGGTGCCAGCGAAAGTCTTCGACGCAATGGCCCTCGGCCGCCCCATCGTCTCGACCCGGGTCTCGATGATCCCCGAGATCCTGGAGGATTGCGCCGTGCTCGTCGGGCCGGGGGACCCCGCCGGGCTCGCCCGGGGGATCGCCTGGCTCCTCGACCATCCCGGCGAGGCCGCCGCCCTCGGGCGGAAGGCCCGCGAGCGCTCGGTCGCCCGCTACAGCTATGCCTCCGCCCGCCGGCTCCTGTTCCCGGTGATCGAACGAGTCCTCAGGAAATCTTTATGAAGCTGGCGATTATCTGCCGGCCGTTTGTGTTCCACGGGGGGCTCGAGAACGCCACGGCGGGTCTGATCGGAGAACTGGTGCGTCAGGGGCATGAGGTCCATCTCTTCTCCACGGCAGGGCAGCCGGACGTCCCGGGGCTGAAGGTCCATCGCCTCACGGTGATCAGGGCGCCCTCGCTCGCGCGCGTGGTCTCCTTCGCTCTCGCGGCCAAAGCGGCCGTGACGCGCGACCATTTCGACGTCGTCCAGAGCCACGAGCGGACGCTCGTCCAGGACGTGTACCGGGCGGGGGAGGGGTGCCACCGGGCGTACCTCGACGTCAAGGCCGAGCGTCTGAACCCCCTGAAGCGGGCCGCGCTCAGGGCCAATCCCTACCATCGCGCCCTGCTGTCGCTGGAGCGGAAGATCTTCTCCCCCGCCGGCACGCGGCAGATCGTGGCGATCTCCAGGCTCGGGAAGGCCGAGATCCAGCGCCTCTACGGGCTTCCCGAATCTCGCGTGGCGGTGATCTACAACGGCGTGGACCAGGAGCGCTTCCGGCCCGCCAACCGCGAGCGGTACCGGATGGGGATCCGCGAGGCTCTGGGGATTCCGCAGGAGGCCTGGGTCGTGCTCTTCGTGGGCTCGGGCTTCGAGCGGAAGGGGCTCGCGCCGCTGATCGAAGGCTTCGCCCTGGTCAGAGACCGGGAGAGCCGGCTCGTGGTGGTCGGCAAGGGTGACGCGGCGCCTTACCGCGCCCTGGCCTCCCGTCTCGGCCTCACCGAGCGCATCGCCTGGGCCGGGGCCCGCGCCGACGTGGAGCGGTATTACGCCGCGGCCGACGCCGTGGCGCTGCCGGCGCTGTACGAGCCCTTCGGCAACGTCCACCTGGAGGCGCTGGCCTCGGGACTGCCGGTGCTGGCCTCGTCGCGGGCCGGAGGCTCGGAGGTGGTGAGCCACGGGAAGAACGGCTGGATCGTCCAGAATCCGGAGGATCCGCACGCAATCCGCGAGGGGCTGGAAGCCTTACGCGACGCCGGCCAGGGGTGGCGCGAGGTGGCCCGGGCAGCAGCGCTCCCGTTCACCTTCGAGGCCCAGGCCCGCTTCTTCGCCGACCTCTACCGGGCCCTCGGCCCCCGCTGAAACGGGATTTTTCATTGAACAATTGAGTCGTTCGGATTACACTGCCGGGAGATGCCAGGCCAGCGGGCAGTCTTCATCGACCGCGACGGAACCCTGACCGAGGAGGTGGGGTACGTCAATCACCCCCGGCGCCTTCGCCTCCTCCCCCGGAGCGCCGAAGCCATCCGCCGCCTCAACCGTTCGGGGCTCAAGGCCGTGATGGTGACCAACCAGAGCGGCGTGGCCCGCGGCTACTTCAGCGAGGAGGTCCTGCACGCCGTAAACGAGGCGCTCGTGAGCCAGCTCAAGGCCGAGGGCGCCTACCTGGATGGCCTCTACGTCTGCTTGCATCACCCGACCGAGGGAACGTCCCCGTACCGCGCCGTGTGTGACTGCCGGAAGCCCGAGCCGGGCCTCTTGACGCGCGCCGCGGCCGATCTCGCGCTGGATCTATCCCGATCTTGGATGGTGGGCGACAAGATCTCGGACGTCCTCGTCGGCCGGCGCGCGGGCGCGGGCTCGATCCTGGTGCTGACGGGCTACGGGCTCGGCGAGTGGGAGTACCGGCGGTCCCTGTGGCCGGCCCAGCCCGACCACGTGGCCGAGGATCTCTTGGGGGCGGTGGAGTGGATCCTCGGCATCGGAGCGAGCGCTGATGTTTGATCCCCGTCGTTTGAGCGCGGCGGTTGACCGGTTCAGGGGCAAGACAGTGCTCGTGGTCGGCGACCTCATCGCCGACGAGTACGTCTACGGCAAGCCGGCGCGCATCTCCCGCGAGGCCCCGGTGCTGATCCTGCGCTTTTCCTCCCGCGAGGTGAGGCTCGGCGGGGCCGCCAACGCCTCCCACAACGTCCATGCCCTCGGCGCGCGCGTGATCCCGGTGGGCGTTCTGGGCAGCGACCCGGCCGGCGATGAGGTATGGGCTCTCTGCCGCTCGCTCGGGATTTCCACCGAGGGGGTCGTCAGGACGGGCGAGCGGGGGACCCCGGTGAAGACCCGGATCATGGCGGGCGGCTATCACTCCACCCGCCAGCAGGTCATACGGGTGGATCGCGAGCCGCTGCCGGTGCTGGACCCGGCGACCGAAGGGGCGCTGATCAGGCGGGTGGCGACCCTCGGAGAGTCGGCGGACGCGATCCTCCTCTCGGACTACGGCTACGGCCTTCTGACTCCCGGGATCCTGGAGCAGGTGATGGCGGTGGTCCGGAAGCGCGGAAGCCTCGTGACGGCTGACAGCCGTTACGATTTGCTCCGCTTCCGGGGGGTGACCGCGGCGACCCCCAACGAGCCCGAGGTCGAGAGCTTGGTGGGCGAGCCGCTGGAGGACGAGCCCGCGCTCGAGAAGGCCGGCCGCACCCTGCTGGAGCGGCTGGACTGCCGCTACCTGCTCGTCACGCGCGGCAGCAAGGGGATGGCCGTCTTCGAGCGGGAGGGGCCGGCCACGTTCCTCCCCATCCACGGGAGCGACGAGATCGCCGACGTCACCGGGGCCGGCGACACGGTCATCAGCACCTTCACGCTCGCCCTGGCGGCCGGCTCGCCGCCCGTCGAGGCGGCGTGGCTCGCCAACGTGGCGGGCGGCGTCGTGGTCATGAAGCGAGGGACCGCGCCGATCGGCCGGGCCGAACTCCTCCACGCCCTCGCGAGTGATGGCACGCCGCGTGAGCCTTGAGGAGGCGGCCGAGATCGCGGCGCGGCTCAGGGCAGAGGGAACGCGTCTCGTTCTCGCCAACGGCTGTTTCGACCTCCTCCACGTCGGCCACGTGCGCTACCTGGAAGGGGCGCGCCGGCTCGGAGATGCCTTGCTGGTCGCGGTGAATTCAGACGCCTCAGTGACGCGGCTCAAGGGGCCGGGCCGGCCGCTCATGCCGGAGGGCGAGCGGGCCGAGATCGTCTCGGCGCTGGGGTGCGTGGACTACGTGCTGATCTTCTCCGACGACACGGTGGACGGCCTGATCTCCCGCCTCCGTCCCGCGGTGCACGCCAAGGGAACCGATTACACGGCGGAGACCGTCCCTGAGCGCGCCTCCGTGCTCTCGGCCGGAGGCACGGTCGCCATTGCCGGCGACGCGAAGAGCCACTCGACCCGCGATTTGATCCAGACGATCGTCAGGACGTTCGGGAAGGCCCGATGAAGATCGCCATCGTCAAGCTCTCCTCGCTGGGCGACGTCCTCCACGCCCTTCCGGTGGCCCACGCCCTTCGCCGCCACTTCCCCGAAGCGCACCTCACCTGGATCGTGGAGGCGCGGGAGTTCGCGATCCTCAAGGGCCACCCGGATCTGGATAGCGTGGTCCCCGTGGACACGCGGCTCTGGCGGCGCCTCATCTGGCGGCCCGCGGGGGCGGTCGAGGTGGGTCACAAGGTGTCGCGACTCACCGAACGGATCCGCCGCGCCCGCTTCGACGTCGCCATCGACCTCCAGGGGCTCATCAAAAGCGGCCTGCTCACCGCCTACACGGGAGCGCCGCTCAGGATCGGCTTCGCGTTCGGGCGCTGCCGGGAACCCCTCAATGCCCTCTTCACCAACCGGCGGGTGACGCCGCCTCCCGAGGCCGTTCACATCGTGGACCAGAACCTCTCCCTCCTGGCGCCGCTTGGGGTGAAGGCTTCGACGCCCGTCTTCCACGTTCCTTCCGAGTCCGCGGCCGAGCAGCGCATCGAGGAGTTCCTGGCCGAGCAGGGCGTGAAGCCTCGCGACCGGCTCGTCGCCTTGAACCCGGGCGCGGGGCGTCCCTCGAAGCGGTGGCCCGTCGAGCCCTTCGGGAGGGTCGCCGAGAGGCTCGCCGTGGAGGCCGGCGCGCGGGTTCTGCTCCTCTGGGGCCCGGATGAGGAAGCGATGGCGCGCTCCATCGCCGCCAGGATGACGTCGCGGCCGATCCTGGCGCCGCCGACGACCATCTCCGAGCTCAGCGCCCTGCTCCGCCGCTGCGCCCTCATGGTGGCGAGCGACACGGGGCCCCTCCACCTGGCGGCCGCAGTGGGCACCCCGTGCCTCGGGCTCTACGGTCCGACCCACGCCGACCGCAACGGCCCCTACGGCCCGCGCTGCCGCGGGCTCCGGAGCCCGAGCGGCGCGCTGGCGGCGATCTCCCCTGACGACGTGTTCGCCGCAGCCATGGAGCTTCTTGAATGACCTCATGGAACTGGCAAGCGCCTGTTCGAGCGCCGGCTAGGCCGGCGCAACCCTTGGGGGGAGGCATCGGAAGGGGCGGGTACCCGGGCTTCCACGCCAGAGGCGTGGGGGGGGCCTGGGTGGCCCCCCTCTGAGCGGCAATGAGTCGGTTGTCCGTGACGGTCATCACCTGGAACGAGGAGGAACGGCTCCGCCCGTGCCTGGAGAGCGCGGCCTGGGCCGACGAGATCATCGTGGTGGACGCCGAGTCCACCGACAAGACGGTGCAGGTGGCGCGGGAGTTCACCGATCGCATCTGGGTCCGGCCGTGGCCGGGCTTTGCCATCCAGAAGAACTTCGCCCTGGAGCAGGCGGCGGGGGAGTGGGTGCTTTCGCTGGACGCCGATGAGCAGGTGACGCCCGAGCTGAAGGGGGAAATCCGGAAAGTGATCTCAGGGGATGGTCCCGCGGACGGTTACGCGATCCCGCGGAAGAACTTCTTCTGGGGCGCCTGGGTGCGTCACGGCCGGCTCTACCCCGATTGCCAGCGTCGCCTCTTCCGGCGAGGACGCGGGCGCTTCGTGGAGCGCGCCGTGCACGAGTCCGCGGAGATCCGGGGGACGGTGGGGCGGCTCGAGGCCCCGCTGCTCCACTACTCGTACCGGAGCCTGGAGGAGTTCATCCACCGCTCCAACCGCTACTCGACTCTCGCCGCAGAGGAGTGGGTCAAGAGCGGGCGCGGCGTGAGACCGACCGACCTGGTCCTCCGCCCCCTGGGGAGATTCCTCTCCATGTACCTCCTCCACCGGGGCTTTCTGGACGGCTGGCGGGGGCTGCTCCTGGCCGGCCTCTACGCCCACTACGTCTTCCTCAGGACGGCGAAGGCCTGGGAGATGCGCCATGCGCGATAGGGTGCTCTCGGGGATGCGCCCCACGGGCAAGGTCCACCTGGGCAATTACCTGGGAGCCATCGCCAACTGGGTCAGGCTCCAGGACGATTACGACTGCTTCTACTTCGTGGCCAACTGGCACGCGCTGACCGGCGACTATTCGCATTCGAAGGAGATCCCGGAGAACACGATCGAGATGATCGCCGACTGGCTCGGGGCCGGCCTCCACCCCGAGCGTTCGACGCTCTTCGTCCAGTCGCTGGTGCCCGAGCACGCTGAACTGCACCTGCTCTTCTCGATGGTGGTTCCCGTGTCGTGGCTCGAGCGCGTGCCGACCTACAAGGAGCAGATCGAGCAGCTGGAGCTCCAGTCCCCCTCCTACGGGCTCCTGGGCTACCCGCTCCTGCAGGCCGCGGACATCCTGATCTACAAGCCCCGCTGGGTGCCGGTGGGGGCGGACCAGCTCCCCCACATCGAGCTGACCCGGGAGGTCGCCCGCCGCTTCAACAACGCCTTCGGCGCCGTCTTCCCCGAGCCCGACGCCAAACTCACGGATATCCCGAAGGTCCCCGGCACCGATGGCAGGAAGATGTCCAAAAGCTACGGCAACGCGGTCTACCTCTCGGACCCGCCCGAGGTCATCACGCCCAAGATCAAGACCATGATGACCGACCCCGCCCGCAAGCGGCGGAGCGACCCGGGGAACCCGGAGGTTTGCCCCGTCTTCGACCTCCACAAGATCTTCACGCCGGCGGGGCCGCGCGAGGCGTGCGCCACGGGCTGCCGGACCGCCGGCATCGGCTGCCTGGACTGCAAGGGAGTCCTCCTGGAGCACATGCTCCCCGCCCTGGAGCCGATCAGGGAGCGACGCCAGAAGTTCGGAGAAAAACCCAAGGAAATCGTTGAGATCCTCAAAGAGGGCTCAAAGAAAGCTCGAAGGGCGGCGCAGGCCACGATGGAGGAGGTTCGCCGCGCCGTGGGGATCGATTTATGAGCGAGCGAATGTCCACCGAGCCTGAGGCGCAGGGACTGACGGTCCGGGTCGAGACCTTCGAGGGGCCGCTCGACCTCCTGCTCCACCTCTGCCGGACCAACGAGGTGGATCTGAGCCGCCTGCCGATCCGAGCCATCACGGACCAGTACGTGGCCCACCTCGAGTCCTTCCAGTTCCGTGATCTGGAAATGGCGGGCGCCTTCATGGTGCTGGCGGCCACCCTCATCTATCTCAAATCCAAGCTCCTCCTGCCGCCCGACGAGAGCCAGGAGGAGGCGCTCGACGAGGAGGGTGAGCTGCTCCGGGAGGAGCTGGAGCAGCGGCTGCGTGAGTACGCCCGCGTCAAGGCCCTCGGCCTCTGGCTCGCCGAGCGCGAGGCCCTACAGGCGCTCCTCTTCGGGCGCTCGTGGAGCGAGCTGCCGTCGGCGGACGAGATCCCGCTGGAGGACCTGAGCGTCCACCTGCTGGAGCGCGCCTTCCGCCGGCTCTTGGAGGAGGTCCGGGGCCAGGCCCCGCGCGAGGTCGAGCCGAACCCGCTCTCCGTCCTCGAGCGGATGGGCGAGATTCTGTCCCTCCTCCGTCATTCCTGGTCGCTCCTCTTCGGGTCCATCGTCGGCAACGAGCGGGCGCGCTCCGAGCTGGTCGTGACCCTCCTGGCGCTGCTGGAGCTGGTCCGGCTGGGCCAGGCCCGGGCGCGGCAGGCGGAGCTGTTCGGGGAGATCGTGATCGAGCGGGATGATCGGGAGGTGACCAACGCCCCAACCCATTGACGTCGTCGAGGCCCTCCTCTTCGCGTCCGATACCCCGGTGGAGGCCGAGCGGATCCAGGAGGTCCTGGACCTCGGGAGCGAGGCCGAGGCGCGCGCCCTCGGCTTGGATCTGAAGGCGCGCTACGAGACCGAGGATCGCGGGCTCCAGATCGTCGAGGTCGGCGGCGGCTTCAGGATGGTGACGCGTCCCGAGGTGGCGCCGTGGCTCGTCCGCCTCGCCAAGAGCCGGACCCGGAGCCGGCTCTCGCGCTCGGCGCTCGAGACCCTCGCCATCGTGGCCTACCGCCAGCCCGTGTCGCGGCCCGAGATCGACGTCGTCCGCGGCGTCAGCTCGGACGCTGTTTTGGAGGGATTGCTCGATCGTCGCCTGATACGTATCGCGGGCAGGAAGGACGCCCCGGGGCGCCCGTTCCTCTACGAGACGACGCGCGAGTTCCTGGTGGCCTTCGGCCTCCGGGATCTCTCCGAATTGCCTCAGGTGGCGGGCGACCTGCCTCAGCCGGCGCCGGCGGCCGGCGAAGAGCCCCCGGCGCTTACGGTCAGTGGAGAAACGGCTCAGCAAGATCCTGGCCGAAGCGGGGCTGGCCTCACGCCGGGGCAGTGAGCGGCTGATCGCCGAAGGGCGCGTCACCGTCAACGGCCGGACGGTGACGACCCAGGGCGCCACCGCGGATCCTGAGCGGGACCGGGTCGCAATGAACGGGCGCCCCATCCCCGCCGTCGAGCCCAAGCGCTACGTCCTGCTGAACAAGCCCCGCGGCTATCTCACCACCCGGAGCGATCCGCGCGGCCGGCCGGTCGTGCTGGACCTGGTGAAGCACGAGCGCGCCCGGCTCTTCCCCGTGGGGCGGCTCGATTTCGACGCCGAGGGGCTGCTGCTCCTCACCAACGACGGCGCCCTGGCCCAGCGCCTGCTCCACCCGCGCTTCGGCATCGAGCGGGTGTACGAGGTGGAGGTCGAAGGCCGGGTGAGCGCGGCGGAGGTGCCGCGATGGGAGCGGGGCGTGACCCTGCCGGATGGCCCCGCCACGCCCCGCGCGGTGAGGCTTCTCCGGCGAACGCAGGCGAGCACCTGGCTCAGAGTCGTCTTCACCGAGGGACGCTACCGGGAGGTCAAGCGCTTCTGCCAGGCCCTGGGTCATCGCGTGGTGCGCCTGCGCCGCGTGGGCTTCGGGCCGCTCCGGCTCGGCAACCTCGCGCCCGGCGTCGCCCGCGCGCTGAGCGCCGCCGAACTCGCCCGCCTGAGCGTCCTCTAGGTTACTTCGGAGGGGGCCCCACCCACGCTTGCGCGTGGGTACCCGGCCCCCTCCGATTCCTCCCCCAGGTTGCGCGGGCCAAGCCCGCGCTCGGACTTGCTTGCGCCCGCGGGGGCGGATGGACTATACTAGGCGGGATTCGCGGATAGTCGGCAGGTGTCAGGAGCCCTTATGGACCTGGACGAATTTCGTTCCAGGATCAATGCTCTCGACGAACAGATCCTCAAACTCCTCAACCAGCGCGCAGAAGCCGCCCTCCGGATCGGAGAGCTCAAGCGGCGGCAGGATCTCCCTTACTTTGTCCCCGAGCGCGAAGCGGAGATCGTCAGGCGCCTGCTCAGCCTGAACTCCGGCCCCCTGCCCGCCGAGGGGGTTAAGGCGGTCTGGCGGGAAATTCTCTCGGCCTCTCTGGCGCTCGAGCATCCGCTTCCCGTCGCCTATCTGGGCCCACCCGCCTCCTTCACCCACCAGGCCGCGATCCTGCGCTTCGGGTCGTCGGCGACCCTCGTTCCCGCGCGGACCATTGCCGAGGTCTTCGACGAAGTCGAGCGCGGCCGCGCCGAGTTCGGGGTGGTGGCAGTCGAGAACTCCACCGAGGGATCGGTCAACGTCACGCTGGACCACCTCATCGACTCGGACCTCCTGATCGCCGGCGAGCTCTCGCTGGAGATCAGCCACCACTTCCTGAGCCAAGCCCCGGAGGTCGCATCGGTCCGGACGGTCTGCTCGCACCCTCAGGCCCTGGCCCAGTGCCGCCAATGGCTGACCGCGAACCTGCCCGAGGTGACGCTGGAGGAAGTCTCGTCCACGTCGGCCGCGGCCGAGCGGGCGGTCGGCGATCCGACGGTGGCGGCGGTGGCCAGCGAGCTGGCGGCCCGGCTGTACGACCTCCCCGTGCTCCGGCGTCGCATCGAAGACAATCCGCTCAACTCCACCCGGTTCCTGATGCTCGGGCGGCGGGCGATGCCGCCGACCGGGAAGGACAAGACCTCCATCCTCTGCTCCCTCAAGCATGAGGTGGGGGCGCTTGCCACGTTTCTCGAGCCCTTCGCCCGTCACGGGCTCAATCTGACGAAGATCGAATCGCGGCCGACCAAGCGGCGCCCCTGGGAGTACGTCTTCTTTGTGGACTTCGAGGGGCACCTGGAGACCCCGCCGGTCCAGGCGGCGCTGAGCGAGATTCGGGAACGCTGCCTCTTCTTGAAAATTCTCGGCTCGTACCCGACTGCGTAAGGAGCCATTCATGCAAACGCCCTGGGAGTCGCTGGCGAACGAACACATCCTCGGCATCGCGCCGTACGAGCCGGGCAAGCCCATCGAGGAGCTGGAGCGGGAGCTCGGCATCCACTGGGCGATCAAGCTCGCCTCCAACGAGAACCCGCTCTCCCCGTCGGATCGCGTGCAGAAGGCCATCGCCGCGGCCCTCGGCACCCTGAACCGCTACCCGGATGGCAGTGGGTTCTACCTGCACCAGGCGCTGGCCAAGCGTCACGACGTGTCCCCGGAGCAGATCGTCCTCGGCAACGGCTCCAACGAGCTGATCGAGCTGATCGTGCGGGCCTTCCTCCGTCCCGGCGAAGAGGCGATCATCCCGCACCCCTCCTTCGTCGTCTATCCGATGATCGTCCAGGCGGCGGGGGGCATCCGGGTGGTGATCACGCTGAAAGATCACCGCCTGGACCTGGAGGGGATGGCACGGGCCATCACGCCGCTGACGAAGCTGGTCTTCATCGCCAACCCCAACAACCCCACGGGAACGCTCGTGACCGCGGCCGAGGTCGAGCGCTTCATGGCGGGAATTCCGCCGACGGTCATCGTGGTCTTCGACGAGGCCTACATCGAGTTCGCGATGGGGCCGGATTTCCCCGACGCCCTCTCCTACGTGCGTCAGGGACGCAAGGTCTTCGTCCTGCGGACCTTCTCCAAGGCCTCGAGCCTCGCCGGCCTGCGCGTGGGCTACGGGATCGCCCAGGCGGACGCCATGGAGCTGCTCCACCGGATCCGCCAGCCCTTCAACGTGAACTCCCTCGCCCAGGTGGCGGCCCTGGCGGCCCTCGAGGACGACGGCCACATCCTCGAGTGCGTCCGGATGAACGAGGCTGGGCGCCACTACCTCTACGACGAGTTCACCGCCCTGGGGATCAAGTACGTGCCCTCCCGCGCCAACTTCATCCTCGTGGACGTGGGGCGCAGCGCCGCCGACGTGTATCAGCGGCTCCTGCGCGAGGGGGTCATCGTCAGGCCCATGACGAGCTTCGGCATGGAGACGGCGCTCCGGATCACGGTGGGCACCCCGGAGGAGAACCGGCGGCTGGTCAAGGCCCTCAAGAAATGCCTGGAGGAGGTTCGTAGCGCGTGATTCGCCGGCTCGCGGTGGTCGGGCTCGGGCTGCTCGGGGGATCGGTCGCCAAGGCGGTGCGTGAACGCGGGCTGGCGCGCGAGGTCGTGGCCGTGGGTCGTCGGATCGAGTCCCTGACCGCCGCGCTGTCCGACGGCGCCGTCCACCGCATCACCACCGATCTCGCCGACGGGCTCGCCGGCGCGGATGTCGTGCTCCTCGCCACCCCCGTGGCCACCGCCGAGGGTCTCCTGCCGAAGGTCTGGCAGGCGGCGGCCGACGGGGCGGTGATCACGGACGTCGGGAGCACCAAGGGGCCGATCGTCCGCTGCGCGGAAGCGCTTCCGACGGAGCGCTCCGTGGCCTTCGTCGGAAGCCATCCGATGGCGGGCTCGGAGCTCTCCGGCTACGGGGTGTCCCGGGCGGACCTCTTCCCGGGCGCCCTCGTGATCGTGACGCCGACTGAGCGCACTGATCCACTGGCCGTCAAGAGGGTCTCCGAGTTCTGGGAGGCGCTGGGCTGCCGCGTGAGCGCCATGGACCCGGACGATCACGATCGCGCGGCGGCAGCGGTGAGCCATCTGCCCCACCTCGTGGCCTACGCCCTCGTGGAGGCCGTGGCCCGCCTCAACCCCTCCTTCTTCGGCGTGGCCGCCCGCGGCTTCAAGGACACGACGCGGATCGCCGCCAGCGATGCGCGCGTCTGGCGCGAAATCTTCCTGTCGAACCGCGCTGCCCTCGGGGAAGCGCTGGAGGCCTTCAGAGCCGCGCTGGGAGAGCTGGACAGGCTGGTGGCCGAGGAAGACGGAGAGGGCCTGGAGCTGAGGCTCGACGAGATCCGCCGCCGGCGGAGTCGCCTGGAATGAGGGTGATTGTCACGCCGCCCCGACGGCTCGCGGGGACGGTCCAGGTCCCGGGAGACAAGTCCGTCTCGCACCGGGCAGGTCTCCTCGGGGCGCTGGCCACAGGCCCGACGGAGATCACGGGCTTCCTGGAGAGCCTAGATTGCCTCAACACGCTTCGCGCGCTCCAGGCGCTGGGTGTGGAGGTGACGCGCAAGGGCCCCGGGGAATACCGGATCGGCGGCGCGGGGCCGGGGGGGCTCCAGGAGCCAGACAACGTCCTCGACTGCGGCAATTCGGGCACGAGCGCGCGCCTCCTCCTGGGCGTCCTCGCGGGGCAGCCGTTCTGGAGCGTGCTGACCGGCGACGACTCGCTGCGGCGCCGTCCCATGGGGCGGGTGGCGGAGCCTCTCAGGCAGATGGGCGCGAGCGTCGTCGGCAGGGGAGAGGGGAGCCGCCTGCCGCTCGCCATTCGAGGCGCTCGGCCGTTGAAGGGGCTTCGCTACCGCTCCCCGGTGCCCTCGGCTCAGGTGAAATCCGCCATCCTCCTCGCGGGTCTCTTCGCCGACGGAGAGGTGAGCGTGGAGGAGCCGGCGCCGTCGCGGGACCACACCGAGCGGATGCTCCGGGGGTTCGGCTGCCGCGTTCGGGTGGATGGGCGAAGCGTCACGGTCACGCCGGGCGGGGATCTCCGAGGCCACTCGATCCGGGTCCCCGGCGACATCTCCTCGGCGGCGTTCTTCCTGGTCGCCGGCGCGATCGTCCCGGGAAGCGCCGTGACCGTTTCCGGCGTGGGAGTGAACCCGACCCGCACGGGCCTGCTGGACGTGCTGGGGGAAATGGGCGCCGAACTCGGGATCTCCGATCGGCAGGGGGACGACGAGCCGGGAGCGACGCTGACGGCGAGGGCGAGCCGGCTCCGGGGGGCGCGCCTCGGCGGGGCCCTGATCCCCCGCCTCATCGATGAGCTGCCGATCCTGGCGGTGGCTGCCGCCGCGGCCGAGGGAGTCACGGAGGTCTTGGACGCCGCCGAGCTGCGCGTGAAGGAGTCGGACCGGATCGCGACCCTGGGCGCCGAGCTGACGAAGCTGGGGGCGCGCGTCGAGGAGCGGGCGGACGGCTTTCGGATCCGGGGTGGGGCTCCTCTGCGTGGGGCGGTGGTCCGGAGCTGGGGGGACCACCGGATCGCCATGGCGCTGATCGTCGCGGGGCTCGTGGCCGAAGGGCAGACGGTGGTGGAGGATACGCAGTGCATCGCCACCTCCTACCCGGAGTTCCTGACGACGCTGAACGCGCTGACCTCCGAACCCTGCGCTTACCCGGAGGGGGCACCCGCGTGAACGCGGGTACCCGGCCCCCACCCAGGCCTTCGGCCCGGGTACCCGGGACCTCCCCCCGGAGGGTTGCGCGGGCCAAGCCCGCGCTCGAACGGAGGAGACGCCGCGCGAAACCGGACGTGGTGAAGGAACGCCGCGAAGCGGTGATCACCATCGACGGCCCGGCCGGGGCGGGGAAGAGCACAGCGGCGCGCGAACTGGCGCGGCGCCTCGGCTACCGGCTGATCGACACCGGCGCGCTCTACCGGGGGCTCGCCTGGCGGGTGCGCGAAGCGAAGGTGGATCCCGGCGATGAGGCGGCGCTCGAGCGCCTCCTGGCCGAGATCACGATCGACCTCCAGGACGGCGCCGTGCTCGTCAACGGCCGGGACGTGACGGGGGAGCTCAGGACTCCCGAGATCGGCGAGCTCACCTCCCGGATCTCGACGCTCGCGGCGGTGAGGGAGAAGGTCACCCCGATCCAGCGGCGACTGGCGGCGACGGGCGGCGCGGTGCTCGAGGGGCGCGACACCGGGAGCGTCGTCTGCCCGGACGCGGAGGTGAAGTTCTACCTCGATGCGTCGCCCGAGGTCCGGGCGGTCCGCCGTCGGCGGGAGCTGGAGGCGCGGGGCACGCACGTCGAGGCGGAGGAGGTTCGAGCCGAGATCCGCAGGCGGGACCGGCAGGACATGAAGCGGGGGCTGGCGCCGCTGGTGGTCCCCGAGGGTGCGGTGGTGATCGACTCGACGGGGCGCTCGGTGGAGCAAATCGTCCAGGTCATGCTCGAGGAGGTGGCGCGGCACGGGTGCTGTACGCGGTCCTGAGACTGCTCGCGATGCTGCTGGCCCGCCTCCTGTTCCGGCTGGAGGTGCGGGGGACCGAGCACGTCCCTCGGACCGGCCCGGCGATGATCGTCGCGAACCACTCGAGCGTGCTCGATCCGCCGATCGTCGCGGTAGGGGCGCCGCGGCGGCTCCATTTTCTGGCGAAGGCCGAGTTGTTCTCGGTCCCGCTGTTCGGGCGGCTGATCCGCGCCGTCAACGCCCGGCCCGTCCGCCGGGAGGCCGGGGACGCCCGGGCGCTCCGCGAGGCGCTCAGGATCCTCGAGGGCGGGCACGCGTTGCTGGTCTTTCCGGAGGGGACCCGGGGGCCCGAGGGGGTGCTGAGGGAGGGCAAGGCCGGGGCGGGTATGCTCGCGCTCCTCAGCGGCGCGACGGTCATCCCGGGGTATGTCGAGGGGACGGGGCGGGCGCTTCCCCGCGGCCGGGCGCTCCCGCGGCCGGCGAAGGTGCGGGTGAGCTTCGGCCCACCGTTCGCCTTCCCGAAGCTCGAGGGCCCGCACCGGAAGGAGCGCTACCTCGAGGCGAGCCGGGAGATGATGGCCGCCATCGGGCGGCTGAAGGAAACGGCGGCTGAAGGGGTCGCCAGGGCTCATCAATAGAAGACGGACCGATCCAAGATCAACGAGGAAAAGGGGGAACCGTTCGAATGGAACAGGAAGAGAAGAAGGCCGGCGAGGACGCGGGGACTCGAAAGGAGGGGATAGCCGAGCCCGTCGAGGAGCGGATGGAGGACTGGTTCAGCCAGGAGTTCTCGGATTTCGAGGAAGGCGAGGTGGTCCAGGGGCGGGTCGTCCAGGTGCGTGGCGGCGAAGTGCTCGTGGACGTCGGCTACAAGAGCGAGGGCACCATTCCGCTCGAGGAGTTCACCCGCTCGGGCACCGTCCCCAAGGTCGGCGATGAGATCGAGGTCTACCTGGAGGCGAAGGAGGACAACGAGGGCCTCATCGTCCTCTCGAAGGACCGGGCGGACAAGATCAAGGTCTGGGACACCGTTTCCCGGGCCTACGAGAAGGGGATGCCCGTGGAAGGCCGCGTGGTGGAGGTCGTCAAGGGCGGCCTCGCCGTGGACGTGGGGGTGCGGGCGTTCCTGCCCGGCTCGCAGGTGGACCTCCGGCCGGTCAAGAACTTGGCCTCGCTGGTGGGGCAGATCATCCGGGCGAAGGTCATCAAGCTCAACCGGCGCCGCGGCAACGTGGTCCTCTCGCGCCGCGCCATGCTGGAGGAGGAGCGGGAAGAGCGCCGGCGGCACACGCTCTCGGTCCTGCAGGAGGGCATGGCCCTCACGGGGACGGTCAAGAACATCACCGACTACGGCGCGTTCATTGACCTCGGCGGGATCGACGGGCTCCTGCACGTCACCGACATGTCCTGGGGGCGCATCGGC
Source organism: Candidatus Rokuibacteriota bacterium (assembly GCA_016179965.1). Lineage (GTDB taxonomy): Bacteria > Methylomirabilota > Methylomirabilia > Rokubacteriales > CSP1-6 > CSP1-6. Next base: position 29,683 of record JACPCF010000012.1, read on the forward strand.
CACCCGTCGGAGATCTTCCAGGTGGGCGACCAGATCGAGGTGGTGGTGCTGCACTTCGACAAGGAGACGAGCCGCGTGTCGCTGGGGTACAAGCAGCGGAGCTCGGATCCGTGGGAGGCCGTCGAGGCCAAGTACCCGGTGGAGGCGAAGGTGACCGGCCGCGTGGTGAGCCTCACGAACTACGGGGCCTTCGTGGAGCTGGAGCCTGGCATCGAAGGGCTGGTTCACGTCTCCGAGATGTCCTGGACGCGGCGGGTGCGACACCCCTCCAAGCTGGTCAACGTCGGAGATCCGGTCGAGGTCATGGTCCTCGACGTCAACAAGGCCACCAAGCGGATCTCGCTGGGGATGAAGCAGGTGGAGCCGGACCCCTGGAGCACCATCGAGGAGCGCTACAAGCCTGGCATGCGCGTGCAGGGGAAGGTCAGGAACCTCACCGACTTCGGGGCCTTCGTGGAGCTGGAGCCGGGGGTAGACGGCCTCCTGCACATCTCGGACATGTCCTGGACCCGCAACCTCGGCCACCCCTCCGACCTGCTGAAAAAGGGGCAGCCCATCGAGACGCTGATCCTCAACGTGGATCGCGAGGCCAAGCGCATCTCGCTCGGGGTGAAGCAGATCCAGCCCGATCCCTGGGAGGTCGTGGCCGAACGCTACCCGGCGGGCTCGCGCGTCACGGGGAAGATCGTTCGCCTCACCGACTTCGGGGCCTTCGTGGAGCTGGAGCCGGGGGTGGACGGCCTCCTGCACATCTCGCAGATGTCCGAACGGCCGGTCGGCCGCCCCGAGGACGTTGTCAACGTGGGCGATGAGCTGACGCTCGTGGTCATCCGGGTGGATCCGGCGGAGCGGCGCATCGGCTTGAGCCTCAAGGAGCTCGCCGCGGCGGTCGAGGGCGAGGAGGTCAAGGAGTACCGTGGTCGCCAGAAAAAGCGCTTCCGGGGCGGCGAGGACGACGAGGAAGAGGAGGAGTAAGACCCATGGGCTCACGGCGCCGAACCGTTTTCGTCGCGCTCGGGGTGACCGCCGGAGTGATCGGCCTCTTTTTCCTCACCGTGTGGGTGCTCATGTCGGTGCTGGAAGGCGGCGGGTTCCCGGTCGGCCAGAAGGTGGCGGTCGTGGAGCTGGAGGGGATCATCATCCAGTCCGAGCCCATCGTGCGCGAGCTGAACGAGCACCGGGAGAACCCATCGGTCCGCGCGGTGGTGGTCCGCGTGAACAGCCCCGGCGGGGTCGTCGCCCCGACCCAGGAGATCTATTCGGCGATCCAGCGCGTCAGGAAGAGCGGCAAGCCCGTGGTGGCCTCGCTCGGCTCGGTGGCGGCCTCGGGCGGGTACTACGTGGCGACGGCGGCGGACCGGATCTACGCCAGCCCCGGCACCCTGACCGGATCCATCGGGGTCATCATGCAGATGGCCAACGTGGAGGGGCTCCTGAAGAAGGTCGGCGTGGACTTGGTCGTGGTGAAAGCCGGGCAGTACAAGGACATCGGCAACTTCGCCCGGGCGATGACCCCCGAGGAGCGCCGGATCCTTCAGTCCCTGCTGGACGACGTCTATAACCAGTTCGTGGACGCCGTCGCGCGGGGACGGAAGCTGGACAGGGCGACGGTCGAGGCGTTCGCCGACGGCCGAATCGTGTCGGGGAAGCAGGCGCAGCAGCTCAAGATGATCGACGCGCTGGGCGGGCTCGACGAGGCCATCGAGGACGCGGCGAGGCTGGCGGGGCTCCCGCCCAAGCCCCGGCTCATCCTCCCCCGCAAGCGGTTCTCGCTCTCCGATCTCCTCAAGGACCAGCTGGGGCTTCCGCTGCCGGGGGCCAGCCAGCTGCTGCCCGGGTTCCCCGCCTTCAAGACCCCCCTTTACCTAATGGACTAGGGCCCGTCAACGCAAGCGCGAGCGAAGGCGAGCCACCTTTACGGGCCCCCGCCCCTTGCGGGCGGGGAGTGGCGGCGGCGGAGCTCCCGGTGGATCCGGAGGTCCGCCAGCCGCATCACGAAGGCGACCGCTCCCGCGGCCAGCGCGAGGGCCAGAAGGGCGCCCACGGTGATCCTGTCGGCGAGGGTGGTCACCCCCTGGGTTCCCAGGTAGGTGCTGATGATGGCCGCGAGGAACATCACGGCCAGCATACCTCCGCGGACGAGCCAGCGTTCCACTAGGAGCCCCTCCAGCGCCTCGTCGTCCTTGTCCAGCCAGTCGTCCTTCATTGATTCCCCCGGAGCGGGCCGCCGGGCCTGGGAGGACCGACCCGTAAAGAGTTGTTGCACTGACGGTTCAGAGGGTATAGGATGCCGCTCGGCCGAGTCAATCAGGGAGGGGAGGCTATGGCCACTGAACCCCTGGAACGACCGGTGCGTGTCGAGGTCGTGACCTACGTCCCGACCAACTACCAGCACTGAAAGCACTGCGAGGTGACCTGGCAGTTGGCCGGGGTGGGACGCAAGATACACCGGGAGCAGCTCGACAGCGGGCTCCCGGAGGACCTTGCCGCCGAGTTTCACTCCCTCTCCCAGTGGGCGTCCGGCCTTCCCGGGCGCTTCGGCTCGCGCGTGACGGTGCGGGTCGTGGACGCCGCCTCCCTCGAGGGGTTCTTCAAGTCCCTTTTCCGCCGCCTCAGCCGGTACCCGGCGTTCGTGGTCGAGGGTCGCAAGTACGTCGGGAGCGACTTCTCCAGGGTGGATGCTCTGATCTCCGAAAGCCTGGCAACCCGGGCCGCGTTCCCATGAGGCCCACGCGCCATCTTGACACACCGGGAAAGGGGGGAGAGCGTTCAATCGAGTGGATAGGGTGCTGAAAGCTCGCCACACGCGGAACAAGGAGGAGGCAGAATGAATACCCTTGTGGCTGTGATCCTGGGGGTCATTGTCGTGTACCTGGCGTACACCCAGTATGCCCGCCGGATCGACCGGAGCATCATCCAGTCGGATCCGAAACGGGCGACCCCCGCCACGCTCTACATGGACGGCGTGGATTTCATGCCCACCAACCGCAACATCCTGTTCGGTTACCACTTCAAGTCCATCGCCGCGGCCGGTCCCATCATCGGCGCCATCGTGGCGGCCCACCTCTGGGGGTGGCTCCCCGCGCTGATCTGGCTGGTGCTGGGGGTCTCCTTCATCGGCTGGGCGAGCGACTACAGCGGGATCGTGATCTCGGTGCGGAACGAGGGGAACAGCCTGTCGGCGACCGCCCACCGGCTGGTGTCGCCGCGGACGCGCACGATCCTGTTCGTGTTCATCTTCTTCTACCTGCTGCTGGTGGCCGGCGCCTTCGTCGGCATCATGGCCACGGTGCTCGAGTCCCAGCCCCGGGTCCAGCTGGGCGTGATCATGCTGACCGCCATGGGGCTGCTCCTGGGCCAGATGCTCTACCGCTGGCGGACCGGGCTGGTCGGCGCCACGGTGCTGACGGTGGGGATCACGCTGCTCGCCATCCTGACGGGGCCCTGGACGGGGGATATCTTCAAGGCGTTCAACGCCGGCGTCAACGGGCTGACGGCGAACGCGCCGCTCGTGACGTACTTCGATCCGACGCTGGCCGGCTTCAAGGGGGCGGAGGCCAAGATCATGCCGAGCCTCCTGCTGTGGGCCCTGGGCATCGCCGCCTTCTGCTATGCGGGCTCGGTCCTGCCCATCTGGCGGATGGCTCAGCCGGTGATCTACGTGGGCTTCTGGATCACGGCCATGGCGATGGTTCTGGGCCTCGGAGGGGCGGTGCTGGCGCCCTTCGTCAAGCCCGAAGTCGCCACGTTTGTCATCCCGGCGTGGAAGGGCTGGAACGCCCAGCTCGGCCCGTCGGGAATCATGCCGCTCTGGCCGATGCTCTTCGTGACCATCGCCTGCGGCGCCATCTCGGGCTGGCACGCCCTCTTCGGCGCGGTTGGAACCGCACGGCAGATCGAGAACGAGGCCGACATGCTCCCGGTGGGCGGCGGCTCGATGTTCACCGAGTTCCTCCTGGGCCTCCTGGCCCTCCTGGCCGTCTCGGTGGGCTCCAAGGGGGCTCCGGTGGGGGCGTTCGCCAACGGCCTCGGCGGCTTCATCAGCGTCTGGGGTGTCCCGCTCCAGTACGCGGTGTCGCTGGCGTTCGCGGCGTTCATCGTGATCGTGCTCGTGGTCACCCAGCTCCTCTTCCGGGTGATGAAGGTCACCCTGACGGAGTGGCTCGGCGACGTGATCCCGCCCATGCGCAATCAGCACGTCGCCTCCCTGATCTCGGTCGCCCTGGCCCTCCTGCTCATGATGACCGGCACCTGGATCTACCTCTGGCAGCTCTTCGGCGGCGCCAACCAGATGATGGCCGCCCTGGCGCTGCTGCTGGTGACGGTCTGGCTCGCCTCGGTGGGGAAGAACTGGCTCTACGCGGGGCTGCCGATGATCTTCATGTACATCACCACGGCGGCCTCGATCCTGGTGACCGCGTACAACATCTACTATAACGTCTACCAGCCGAACCTGGCGGCCGGGCGGACGATTCCTATCGTCGGCTCCGGGCTCATGGTCCTGGTCGCGATCCTGCTGGTGGTGGCGGCCGCCTTCATCGGGTACGACGGCTTCCGCGCCTTCAGGAAGTACCTGCGGCAGCCCGCGGCCGCCCCCAAGGCAGCGCCCGCCAGGGGGTGAGGGTAGACCTCGCCGATCCAGCGTGACGTGAGCGCCGCGCCGGGGGAGGGCAACCTCCCCCGGCGCCGTTCGGCGCCCGTCAGCGCTCACATGCCGACACGCGGATTCGCCGATCGCTTCGGGGCCGCCTGGGAGGCGGTCAGGCAGTTCATGTACGGGCTGACGGGTCACGAGTTCGCCCGCCACGCCGTGGAGATGCGGCATGAGATGGAGGCGGTCTTCATGGTGGTCACGATGGGCGATCTGATCGGGGTGCCGGTCCTGCCGCCGATCTACTCGCTGCGCCTGCTGCCGTACGTGGTGCCGGAGATCGCCACCTGGAAGCGGCACATGGTGCGCCGGAAGGAGTTCTGGGAAAAGGAAGAGTATGATATGCACGGCGTCTGATCTCCGATGACGAGAGGCACAAGGAGATTCTGATGGCAGACGAGACCAAGCCGAAGAAGGGCGGGATCCTCGGGGTGTTCAAGGACATCGTGTACGGGATGTCCTCCCACGAGATGACCCGCTACGCGGTCCGCTCGCGGGCCAGCATGGAGCACCTCTTCATCCTGATCACCATGGGAGACCTCCTGGGCGTTCCCATCCTGCCCCCGTACTACTCGCTGAGGCTCCTGCCGTACGTCACGCCCCAGATCAGCGCGTGGAAGCGGCGCATGCTGAGGGAGCGGGACATCACCGACGTCCTGGGATAGGGCCCATGTCGCTCAGGACGGTCTTCGAGAGCCAGCCCGACCGGCGGTACATCATGTTTGGGGGGAAGGGCGGGCTGGGGAAGACCACCCTGTCAGCCACCTGCGCCTTCTGGCTGGCGAGCCAGGGCAAGCGCGTCCTCCTCTTCTCCGTGGATCCGCAGGCCAGCCTCTCGGACATCTTCCAGCAGGACATCTTCGGCAAGGGGCCGGTGCCCATCATGCGGAACCTTTGGGCCCAGGAGGTGGACGCGGATCGCCGGATCAGGGACTACCAGGAGGAGATCCGGAAGAAGATCCTGGACATGTACGGCTTCGACCGCGTGCCCGAGGAGATCGACAACTACATCGCCGCCGCCTCCGCCGAGCCCGCCATGGAGGAGAGCGCGATCTTCGACGCGGTCGTGGACATCGTCGTCCAGGGCGACTACGACTACTACATGTACGACCTGGTCCCCCTAGGCCACGCGCTGTACTACCTCTCCATGGCCAAGGTGTACGACGAGTGGATCAACAAGATCACCAGGCTCCGCGAGGAGATGCGCCAGTACGACCAGGTCGCGGCCACCATGCGGCGCGAGAAGACCATGGAGGAGGACAAGATCCTCGGCGAGCTCCTGTACATCAAGGAGCGGATCAACGCGTCCTCCCAGATCCTGACCGACAGGCGGCGCACCGCCTTCTTCTTCGTCCTGGTCCCTGAAGAGATGATCATCCTCGACACGCGGAAGGCCGCGGAGCTGTTCTCCAAGTTCGACGTCCCCATCTCGGGCTATGTCGTGAACCGGGTGCTCCCTCCCGACCTGGGGAAAGGCCAGATCCCCGAGTACCTGAGGAACCGGATCGCCATGCAGCAAAAGTACATGAGGGACATCGAGGCCAGCTTCGGGGCCCAGATCCTGGCCCACGTGCCGGAGATGGAGCGCGACATCACGGGGCTCGGGATGATCGAGCGACTCGCCAAACGGCTCTTCGAGGAGGTGTCGGCGAGATGAGGGCGGAGACGGCCATCACCACCTCGATGCGGCAGTATCTGGGGGGGCACCCCGGGCTGAAATTTTTCTTTTTGGGCGGCAAGGGTGGCGTGGGGAAGACCGCGCTGGCCGGCGCCACGGCTCTCTGGCTGGCCGGAGAGGGGAAACGCACTCTGCTCGCCTCCACGAACCCGGTCCACAGCCTGTCGGGGCTGCTCGGGCAGAACGTGTCCGGCGGCCACACCGCCATTCCCGGCGTGCCGAACCTCTGGGCGTACGAGATCGATACCCGGGAGACCATCGAGCGGTCCAAGAAGGAGATCCGCGAGAAGATCCAATGGTTCCTCAAGTTCGCCGACATCTCGACGAAGGCCGACGATTTCGTCGAGTCGGCCACGATGAACCCGGCCTTCGAGGAGTCGGCCATGTTCGAGAACATGGTGGAGCTGATGCTCAAGAACGAGTACGAGGCCTATGTGTTCGACACGGCGCCCACCGCCAACGCCCGGCGGCTGCTCGGGATGTCCAAGGTGTACTCCCTCTGGGTGGACAAGATGCTCAAGTCGCGCCAGGAGGCGCGCACGCTCCGCGAGATGCTCTCCTTCACCAAGAAGAAGGAGGAGGACCCCCTCCTGGAGTACCTTCTCCAGTTCCGCACGCGCATGGGGCAGGCCCGCCAGCTCCTGACCAACGCGCAGAAGACCGCCTTCTTCTTCGTGACGCTGCCCGAGGCCCTCCCGATCGCGGTGATCACCCGCTTCATCGGCTGGTTCCACGACTTCGGCATCCCCGTGGGCGGGGTGGTGGTGAACATGGTCATGGACCGGCAGGCCATCGGCAGCGGCGTGCCCGAGTTCGTCCTGAACCGGATGCAGATGCAGGACGACCACATGAAGACGATCTGGGAGAAGTTCGATGGCAACGTGCGCGCCATCGTCCCCCTGTTTGACCAGGAGGTGCGCGGGGTGGCGATGCTCCGCCAGACCGCCCAGGCCCTCTTCCGCTAGCGCCCGGGAAGGGTCGCGTAACCCCGCTAAGTTCTTGACAATCTTCCGCCTCCCGTGGTAGCGTCAGGGTCGAATTTCAGGGCCAACCGGGGCCGGTCACCGTCGCGCCTGAGGGAGCTGGACCATGACGAAGGCTGACCTGATCGACGAAGTCGCCAAGGTCTCGAACCTGACGAAGAAGGAAAGCGAAACCATCGTCAACACCGTCTTCGACAACATCACCGGTGCCCTGGCCAAGGGCGACAAGGTCGAGCTCCGCGGCTTCGGGAGCTTCAGGATCCGCCAGCGGAACGCCCGCAAGGGACGGAACCCCAAGACCGGCACCGGCGTCAGCGTTCCCGAGAAAAGGGTCCCGTTCTTCAAGGTGGGGAAACGGCTGCGGGAACTCGTGAACGCGTGAGCCCAGGTGGACCGCCTCTGGGCCCCCTGGCGGATACCTTACGTGGGGGCCGCTGACCGCACCAACGGCTGCCTCTTCTGCGACGCTCTGGCGTCTTCCGACGACCGCAAGGCCCTCGTCCTGCTCCGCCGTCCCCTGGCATTTTTGATCCTCAATGCCTTCCCGTATGCCTCCGGCCATCTCATGGCCGCGCTGACTCGCCACGTGGGGACCATCGGCGAGGCCACCCCGGCCGAGCTGGGCCTAGCCATGGCCCTCGTCCAGACCGCCATGCGTGCCCTCGACCGGGCGTATCACCCAGACGGCTACAACGTGGGGCTCAACCAGGGGCGCGTGGCCGGCGCCGGCGTGGAGGGGCACCTGCACATCCACGTGGTCCCGCGCTGGAGCGGCGACGCCAACTTCATGCCTGTGCTCGGGGAAACGCGCGTGCTGCCCGAATCCCTGGAGGCGACGTACGACCGGCTCTCCTCCGCCCTCGCGAGCGACCAGTAAGGCTCCGCTGGCCACGTCCCCGGAACTGACGCCGGTGATGAGGCAGTACCGGGAACTCAAGCTCCGCTACCCTGACTACCTCCTCCTCTTCCGCCTCGGCGACTTCTACGAGTTCTTCTTCGAGGACGCGCACGTCGGCGCCCGCCTGCTCCAGATCGCCCTGACGTCGCGCCAGAAGGGGGAGGGGGCGATCCCCATGGCCGGCATCCCCCACCACGCCGCCGACAGCTACATCGCCCGGCTGATCGCGGCCGGGCAGAAGGTGGCGGTCTGCGAGCAGATGGAGGCGCCGGGGAAGGGACGGAAGCTGATCCGGCGCGAGGTGGTGCGGGTGATCACCCCCGGCACCGTCACCGACACCCAGTTTCTCGAAGGGGCCACGAACAACTTCCTCCTCGCCCTGGCGCGGGGCCGGGAGGGGCTCGGCGTGGCCCTCGTCGATGTTTCCACGGGCGATTTCTGGGTGGGGGAGGAGGCGGGCGTGGGGCTTTCCCTCCTCGAGGCCGCCCTCCTGAGGCGGCCCGCCGAGATCCTCCTGCCGAGCGCCCTCGGGGAGGACAAGCGCCTGCTGGAGCGCCTGAAGGCGAGCGGCGCCGCTCTCACGACGACTGCCGCGGCGGGATCAAGCCTCTCTGCCTGTCGCGAGGCGCTCTGCGCCCAGTTCAAGGTCCCGACGCTCGAGGCCTTTGGCCTAGGGGGGATGCCCTCCGGGGTCCAGGCCGCCGCTGCCGCGCTGACGTACGTTCAAGAAACCCAGGGCGATGCGCTGGGCCACCTGACCCGGCTCCAGCGCTTCGTCCCGGGAGACGCCCTGCTGCTCGATCCGACCGCGGTAGAGAATCTCGAGCTGTTCGAGACCCGCCAGGAGCGGTCGGCCCGGGGCTCGCTCTTCGCCGCTCTGAACGAGACGCGCACTCCCATGGGAGCCCGCCTGCTCCGCCAGTGGCTGCTGCGGCCGCTGCTCGACCTGGGCGAGATCGGCCGCCGCCAGGAAGCGATCGCGGCGCTGGTGGAGGCTCCCGCGGTCCGGGCCGAAATCCGTACGCTCCTGGGTTCGGTCGGCGACCTGGAGCGGCTCACGAGCCGGGTGGCCCTCGGCGTGGCCCACGCCCGGGACCTGATCGCGCTGCGAAACAGCCTCGCGCCCCTTCCCCGGCTCAAGCAGGCGCTTTCGGGGCTCTCGGCGCCCCTCCTGGGCTCGCTCGCGGGGGAGCTGGCCGAGCTTCAGGCCATCGCCAAGCTCCTGACGGACGCTCTGGAGGATGCCCCGCCGCTCGGCCTCCACGAGGGCGGCTTGATCCGCGAGAGCTGGAGCCAAGCCCTTGCCGACCTGAAGCGCGAGGCCCGGGAGGCCAAGCAGTGGATCGCCGGGCTCGAGGCGCGGGAGCGCGAGCGCACCGGGATCGGCACGCTTCGGGTCCGGTTCAACCGGGTGTTCGGCTACTCGATCGAGGTGTCGAACGCGCACCTGGCGAAGGTTCCTGAGGACTACGTCAGGCGCCAGACGCTCGTCGGGGCGGAGCGCTTCGTCACGCCGGAGCTGAAGGAATACGAGGCCAAGGTGCTCGGCGCCGAGGAGCGAATCAATCGGCTCGAGTTCGAGCTCTTCGAAGAGGTGCGCGCCGGCGTGGCCAAGGAGGCCCCCGCCCTCCTCGGCACCGCCCGGGCCGTGGCGGCCGTGGACGTCCTGACGGCTCTCGCCGGGGTGGCGCACGAACGGGGGCATGTCCGCCCGGTCGTGACCGACAGTCACGAGCTCAGGATCGTGGACGGGCGTCACCCGGTCCTCGAAGCGGTGGGCGCCCAGCCCGTCATCCCCAACGATCTCGAGCTCGACGGCCTGGAGGCGCAGATCATCGTGCTGACGGGGCCCAACATGGCGGGTAAGAGCGTCTATCTCCGCCAAGCCGCTCTGCTCGTGATCCTGGCCCAGATGGGGGCCTTCGTGCCGGCGCGGGAGGCGCGCGTGGGGCTGGTGGACCGGATCTTCGCCCGCGTGGGCGCCCAGGACAACCTCGCCCGTGGCCAGAGCACATTCCTCGTGGAGATGCTGGAGACCGCCAACATCCTCCACAACGTCACGCCGCGCAGCCTGGTGCTGCTCGACGAGGTCGGGCGCGGCACGTCCACCTTCGACGGCGTGGCCATTGCGTGGGCCGTTATCGAAGCGCTCGCCGAGCGCGGCAGCGGCGCCAAGGTGCTCTTCGCGACCCACTACCACGAGCTGATCCAGCTGGCCGATCGGCTGCCGCGCGTGAGGAACTTCCACGTCGCGGTGCGCGAGTGGAACGACGAGATCATCTTCCTCCACAAGGTGCGCCCGGGCGGGACCGATCGGAGCTACGGGATCCAGGTCGCCCGGCTGGCGGGGCTTCCAACGGGCGTGATCGAGCGGGCGAAGGTGCTCCTGGCCGAGCTGGAAGCCGCGCGCCAGGTCGAACCCCCGGCGGCGCCCGAGCACGGGGCCCAGCTGGGTCTCTTTCCTCCCGCGTCCCATCCGCTGCTGAGAGAGCTGGCGGCCCTGGATCTCGCCGGTCTCACGCCGCTTCAGGCGCTGAATCTCCTCTCCCGCTGGCAGACCCACCTTCGCTCAGAGGGGGGCCACCCAGGCGCCCCCACGCCTCCGGCGTGGAAGCCCGGGTCCCCGCCCACCCAGGCCTTCGGCCCGGGTACCCGGACACCTCCCCCCGAGGGTTGCGCGGGCGAAGCCCGCGCTCGGAACCCGAGGACCTCGGCATGAGCCGAATCAAGAGGCTCCCCGATCACCTCGTGAACCAGATCGCGGCGGGCGAGGTCGTCGAGCGGCCCGCCTCGGTGCTCAAGGAGCTCCTGGAAAACGCCATTGACGCCGGCGCCGGGCGGGTGAGCGTGGACCTCAAGGATTCCGGCCGACGGCTGCTCAGGGTCGTGGACGACGGCGTGGGGATGACGCCGGAGGAGCTGGAGCTCTCCCTCGAGCGCCACGCCACCTCCAAGATCGCCTCCGAGGCCGACCTCCAGCAGATCCGCTCCCTGGGCTTCCGCGGCGAGGCGCTTCCCGCCATCTGCGCCGTCTCGCGCTTCTCGCTCATGTCCCGGGCCCGCGGCGCGGCGCGAGGCGCCATCGTGAAGGGCGAAGGGGGCGAGATTCGGCAGCGCGGGGCAGTGGACTGCTCGGAGGGGACGACGGTGGAGATCGCCGATCTCTTCTTCAACACTCCGGCGCGGCTGAAGTTCCTGAAAAGCCCGCACGCGGAGCTGGCAGCGGCGCTCCGGGTGGCGACCCAGCTGGCCCTCGCCCAGCCGGCCCTTCACCTCCGCGTCACCCATAATGAGCGGGTGGTGCTGACTGCTCCGAAGGCATCGTCGCTCAGCGACCGGGTCGGGGCGCTCCTGGGCTACGACCTGGCCGGGCGGCTCCTCGAGGTCAAGCGGGAGGAGCGGGCCGTGGCGGTCCGGGGCGTCGTGGGCCCGCCGGCGCTCGCGCGCGGCTATCGCGACGACATGATCCTGATCGTGAATGGGCGGCCGGTACGCGATACGCAACTCCTCCAGACCCTCCTGGAGGCGTATCGGCCGCTCCTCGCGCGCGACCAGTTCCCCGTCGCCGTCCTGGCGCTGGAGCTTCCCCCGACGGAGGTGGACGTCAACGTCCACCCGACCAAGGCGTGGGTGAGATTCCGCCAGCCGCGCCTGGTTCAAGAGCTCGTCTTCGCCGCCGTCCAGGAAGCGCTCCGGGCTCCTGACGTGGTGTCGTCTCCCAGGCCCATCGCGACGTCCGGGCCCGCCGCTGAGGGGGCGGCCCTTCCCGCCCGAGACCAGCCGGCGCTGTTCAAGGAAGCGCCTGCCGGCTACGCGCCGTCGCTCTTCGGCGCCGTCGTGGGGCAGCTCCAGGACACGTTCGTCGTCGCCGCCAACGAGGAGGAAGTGTTCTTCGTGGACCAGCACGTGGCCCACGAGCGCGTGCTCTTCGAGCGCCTCAAGGCGGATCTGGCCACGGGGCCGCTGCCGTCCCAGGACCTCCTGTTCCCGCTGACGCTCGAACTTGGGTCCGCGAGCCTCGCGCTGCTCGAGGAGTGGGCGCCCGCCCTGACCGTACTGGGCTTCGACGTTCAGGGGTTCGGCGGCGCCACCCTCCTCCTCCGCGCCGTGCCGGCGCTGCTCAAGGGCGAGGAGCCCCGGCGCCTCCTCGAGGCGCTGGTGGACGAGGTCGGCTCGCCCCCGGGTACCCGCGCGGGGTACCCACGCGACAGCGTGGGTCACGGGGGTGCCGCGCCGCCGCTCGTGGATCGGGCCCTCGCCTTCGTCGCCTGCCGAGCTGCGATCAAGGCCCATGCCCCTCTCGATCGGGAGGAGATGGCCCGACTCCTGGCCGATCTCTCGCACACCGAGACCCCGTACTTTTGCCCCCACGGCCGCCCGATCGTCTCGCGCCTCTCCCTCCGCGAGATCAAGCGCGAGCTGAAGCGCACATGGTGAGCCCGATGCTCCCGCCCCTGGTGGTGATCACCGGGCCGACCGGGGTCGGCAAGACCGAGGTGGCCGTGCGTCTGGCCTCCCGTCTCCGGGTCGAGGTCGTCAGCGCCGATTCGCGCCAGGTGTACCGAAGGATGGATATCGGCACGGCGAAGCCCACCCCGGAACAGCGGGAGGCCGTGCCGCATCACCTGATCGATGTCGTCAATCCCGACGAGCGCTATCACGCGGCTCGGTTTCGCGCCGAGGCCCGGGAGGCGATCTCGGCGATTCTCGGGCGCGGGAGGCTCCCCCTGGTCGTGGGAGGCACGGGGCTCTACATCCGGGCGCTGCTCAGGGGTCTCCGGCCGGCGCCCCCGGCCGATCCCGAGGTGAGGCGCGAGCTGAAGGAGCTGATGGAGCGGGAGGGAGTCGGAGCCCTCCACGCCCGGCTCAAGGAAGTCGATCCTGAGGCGGCCAGCCGCATCCACGCGCGGGATCCCGTGCGGATCATCCGCGCGCTCGAGATCCATCGCCTCACGGGCGCTCCCCTGGGCGCGCCGGCCCACTGGCGCCAGAGCCGCCCGGAGTGGACCACGCTCTTCGTGGGCCTCACGCGGCCGCGCCCCGCGCTCTACGCCGCCCTCGAGGCGCGCGCGGACGGGATGGTCGCGCAGGGCCTTGAGCGGGAAACGCGTGCGCTTCTGGAGGCCGGCTACAGCCCGTCCCTGCCGGCCATGCACGGGATCGGCTACCGTCACTTCGCGGGCGTGATTCGGGGCCGCTGGGCTGAGGCCGACGCGATCCGCGCAATGAAGCGCGATACCAAGCAGTACGCCAAACGGCAATGGACCTGGTTCGCCCGGGAGCCGGGGATCCGCTGGGTGGACGTGGAGGCGGCGGGGGGCGTCGAGGGCGCGGCCGAGCAGGTGGAGAAGTGGATCATACAGGAGGGGCTCACCTCGGAGGGGGGCTCCGCCAAATGACGCGGCCGCGGATGATCGAGACGAACGAGAATCCGGAGCGCGCCCTCCTCGTCGTGCGCCGGTTCCCGAAGCAGACGCGCTGGGAGGTTGAGGAATCCTTGAACGAGCTGGCCCGCCTCACGGAGTCGGCGGGCGCCGTCGTGGTCGGAAGCCTCACCCAGGACGGAGCGGCCCGCTCGTTCCGGCTCTACCTTGGCAAGGGCAAGGTCGAGGAGCTTCGCGCTCTCGGACGCGAGCGGCGCGCCGACGTGGTCATCGCTGACGACAACCTCTCGCCCGCCCAGGAGCGGGACCTCTCGAAGGCCCTGGGGCTCAAGGTCATTGACCGGCGCGCGCTGATCCTCGACATCTTCGCCCAGCGCGCGCGGACCAGTGAGGGCAAGCTCCAGGTGGAGCTGGCTCAGCTCTCGTATCTGCTGCCACGGCTGATCCGGCGCTGGAGCCACCTGGAGCGGCTCGGCGGCGGGATCGGCACCCGGGGCCCCGGCGAGACCCAGCTCGAGTCCGACCGGCGCATCATCCGGCGCCGCATCCTCCAGATCCAGGGGGAGCTCAAAGGCGTCCAGCGCCACCGCCGCCTCCTCCGCGCCCGCCGCCGCGGGTCGGGGTGGCCGGTGGTGGCGCTGGTGGGCTACACCAACGCGGGGAAGACCACGCTGCTGAACCGGCTCGCGGGGTCCGAGTTCCGCGTGGCGGACCAGCTCTTCGTCACCCTCGATCCGGCCGCGCGCCTGGTGGCGCTGCCGAACCGCCAGTCGTTCATTCTGACGGACACGGTCGGCTTCATCCGGAAGCTTCCCCCCGAGCTGATCGCCGCGTTCGGGGCGACGCTGGAGGAGCTCGACGACGCCGACGTGCTCCTGCACGTCCTGGACGCGAGCCATCCGCGGGCGCCGGAGCACATGCAGGCGGTGGAGCGGCTCCTGTCCGACCTGGACCTCGGCGACCGCTCCGTCGTCCTGGCGCTGAACAAAGTTGACCGCGTCGAGGAACCGCGCGATCTCGAGCGGCTCGCCCAGGAGTCGGGCGGGATCCCCCTCTCCGCCCAGACGGGCGTCGGGCTCCCCGAGCTGCTCGCCGCCCTCGAGGGGGCGCTCCGCCCCCAGGTCGGTCACGTGACGCTCCGCATCCCCTACGCCGATGGCCCGGCGCTAGCCCTCTGCTACCGGCGGGGCCGCGTCCTCAGGCGGGAGGACGGCGAGGGCGGCGTGCTGCTCGACGTGGCGCTGCCGCGCCCGCTCCTGGGCCAGGTCGCCGCGTATCGCGTCTAACTCGGAGGGGGGCTCCGCCCCCCTTCCGACGCCCCGCGGCAAAGCCGCCCGACTCGCTTCGCTCGGGGCTTCGGGGGCTGCCTCCCCCCAAGGGTTGCGCGGGCCGGGTACCCGCGGCGTCGCCGCGGGTGCGCGCTCGAACGTGCTAAAATGTTTTGTTGAGGGTTTCGGTGGGACTCGCCAACTGGCTGACGGTCGTTCGCATCATCCTGATCCCGGTGTTCGTGACGCTCCTGGTGTACCGGCGTCCGACGGCGGCGCTCATGGTCTTTCTGCTCGCCAGCCTCACCGATACCCTGGACGGCTATTTCGCCCGCCACCGCGGAAACCAGACCCGCCTCGGCGCGTTCCTGGACCCGATGGCCGACAAGCTTCTCCTGACGGCCTCGTTCATCACGCTGACGTACCTGAAGGTCATTCCGTTCTGGATCACCGCCGTGGTGATCAGCCGGGATCTCGTGCTGTTCCTGGGTACGGCGCTGGTCCACGTCGCGGGCGGGACGATCCACCCGTCGCCCACGTGGCTCGGCAAGGCCTCGACGTTCTTCCAGATGCTGACGGTCCTCGCCGCCATGCTGATGGTGTACATCTTCAAGATGCCGGCGGCGGCCAAGCCCTTCTTCTGGATCACCGCGATCTTCACCACCGCCTCGGGCATCCAGTACCTCTACCAGGGAACCCGACTGCTCAATCCTCCATCGCCCCGGGAGCCGCATGAGCCGACCCTCGTCCGCTGAGGGGGTGGTCGTCGCCCAGGTGCGGCCGATGAGCCCCGCGGCGCGGGCTGGGGTCCTGGCCGGCGACCGACTCGTCGCCCTCAACGGTGTGAGGCTCCGGGACAGTATTGACTTTCACTTCCAGGCGGGGGAGGGCACCCTGCGCGTGGAGCTCGAGCGCGAGGGGCGCGCGGCCTCCCTCACCATTCATCGACGCGAGGGACGTGATCTGGGCGTGGAGCTGCTGCCGCCCCGGCCCGCCGAGATCTCCACCTGCGCCAACAAGTGCGTCTTCTGCTTCATCCACCAGCTGCCGAAGGGGATGCGCAAGAGCCTCTACGTGAAGGACGACGACTACCGGCTGTCCTTCCTCCATGGCAACTACATCACGCTCACCGATCTCCCCGAGGAGGAGCTCCAGCGCATCGAGACCCAGCGCCTCTCCCCGCTCTACATCTCGGTCCATTCGACGGACCCGGCGCTCCGCCACGCCCTGCTGGGGAGTCCCCGCGTCAAGGGAGACCTGTTGCCCCGCATGAGGAGGTTGGCCCGCGCCGGGATCAAGATGCACTGCCAGATCGTACTCTGCCCGGATCTCAACGACGGGGCGCACCTCGAGCGGAGCGTGGGGGAGCTCGCGGAGCTTCATCCCGGCGTGGCAACCGTGGCGGTGGTGCCCGTCGGACTCACGGCCCATCGCGAACGCCTCCCCCGGCTTCGGGTCCACACGCCCGAGGAGGCCCGTGGCGGGGTGAAGACGATCGAGGGGTGGCAGCGCGAGTTTCAGCCGCGGCTGGGCACGCGCTTCGTCTTCGCCGCGGATGAGCTCTACCTCCTGGGCGGGCTCGAGCCCCCGGGGGCGCGGGACTACGAGGGCTATCCGCTGCTGGAGGACGGCGTGGGGCTCGTCCGGCGGTTCAGCGATGGCTTCCTTCGCGCCCTGCGCCGCGTGCCGCGGGCGGTGGAGCCCCCACGATCCGTGAGCGTCGTCACGGGGGAGATGTTCGCCCCGCGCCTGACCGCGCTGCTGGAGAAAGTCGCGGTTGAGGGCCTCAGCGTCACCGTGAGCCCCGTGGGCAATGAGTTCTTCGGCGGGAACATCGCCGTCGCCGGGCTCGTGACGGGTCGAGACATCCTGACGCAGCTCTCCCGCCTGCCCCTCGGGGACCTCGTCCTCCTTCCCGCGGTGGCGCTCAGGGACGCGGCCGGCGTGTTCCTCGACGATCTCACCCCCGCTGACCTGGAGAGCGCCCTCGGGGTGCCCATCAGAGCGGTGGAGCCGACCCCGCGGGCCCTGCTGCGAGCGCTGCTCGGCACACTCCCCAGCCGCGGATGCTGAGGCCGGTCATCGCCATCGTCGGGCGCCCCAACGTGGGCAAGTCCACCCTGTTCAACCGACTGGTGGGCCGGCGCCAGGCGCTGGTTCGCGATGTGCCGGGAGTCACCCGCGACCGTCTCTACGGCCGCGTCAGTTTCGGCGGGTGGGAGGCGACCCTCGTGGACACCGGAGGGTTCGACCCCTCCACCGACCAGGATCTCGTCGAGGCGGTGGGCCGCCACGTGAGGGCCGCCATCGAGGAATCCGACCTCGTCCTCTTCGTGGTGGACTGCCGCGCCGGCGTGACGCCGCTCGAGGAGGAGATCGCCCGCATCCTCAGGAAGAGCCAGCGGCCGATCTTCGTCGCCGCCAACAAGGCCGACGGGCCGGGGCAGGAGGCTCTTCTGGGGGACGTCTACCGGCTCGGGTTTCCGCGCGTATTCGGCGTCTCCGCAGAGCACGGCAGGGGCGCGGCCGAGCTGCTGGAGGCGCTCCGCCAGGCGGCGCCAGGCCCGGGGCCAGAGCCGGAAGGGGAGGGCCTGAGAGTCGCGGTCGTCGGGCGCCCCAACGTCGGCAAGTCCTCCCTCGTCAACGCGCTGCTGGGCTCGGATCGCGTCCTGGTCCACGAGGCCCCCGGGACGACCCGCGACGCCGTGGACACCCCCTTCTCCTTCCGCGGGCGCGCCTACGTCCTGATTGATACGGCGGGGATCCGGCGCAAGGGAAAGGTCACGACGCCCCTGGAGAAGCTCGCGGTGGTCATGGCGCTCCGGAGCCTGGAGCGCTGCCAGGTGGCGATCGTGCTCCTCGACGCCTCGGAAGGCGTGACCGCCCAGGATTGCCACATCGCGGGCTACGCTCACGAGGCCGGCAGAGCGATCATCATTGCCGTGAACAAGTGGGACCTCGTCCCCCGCGGGATGGTGGGGCGCGCCGAGGTGGTGGCGCAGATCCACGACCGACTCCCGTTCCTCGAGTACGCCCCGGTGGCCTTCACCTCCGCGGTGACGCGGCTGAGGCTCGAGGAATTGTTCGACCTGGTGGATCAGGTGGCGGAGGAGACGGGGAAGCGGATCCCCCCGGCGCTGGTCACGAAGACGCTGGGACAGGCCATGGAGCGGCGCCCGATGAGCATCCGGGGCGTTCCGCTGACCTTTCATTCCGCCGCTCAGGTGGGGATCGCCCCGCCCACCTTTGCCCTCCGCGTGAACCAGCCCGACAAGATCCACTTCTCCTATGAGCGCTATCTGATCAGTTCGCTGCGCCAGGCGTTCGGGTTCACGGGCTCCCCCGTGCGCCTGCTCTTTCGTCGCGCTCCAACGCGGGGTAGGCGACGCGCGGCAGCGCGGAGACGCCGATGAAGCGCCAGCGACGCCGGCAGGCTCCGTGGGTCGGAATCGCTCTCGCCGCGGGGATCGCCCTCGTGATCGCGGGGCTTCTCATCCTGAGTCCTCGCCACCGGACCTTCTACAGTGGCCTCTTCGGCGGTCCACCGCCGAGCGCCCCCGCGGTCAGCGCTCCACCGCCGCCTGCTGCCGCTCCTCGTCTGGTCTCCCCACCTCCCGCTCCGGTGGCTCCGCCGCAGGCCGCACCACCCGCACCGGCAACTCCCAGGCCGCAGGGGTTCGCCACGCCGATCCCTCCCGAGCCCGAGCTGAAGCAGCAGATCCCTCCCTCGCCGGCCCAGTCGAGCCCGATGGTGGCGAAGGTGCCCCGCGGTGGGCCCGGCGAGCAGGTGATCGTGAAGATCGTGGATGAGATTCCGCCGAGGCTCCCCTTCGCCGGAGTGCCCCTCGCGTGGGAGCTCAAGGAGTTCGCCGGCCGGGCCCAGGTGGAGGTGGTGAGGGATGAGGACCGGGTCGTCTTTCGCCTGGTGAGCGAGCGATCGTCCTACGCGCTCTACCGGGACGTGGTCCTGGACGTCAAGGAGTTCCCCCTGCTGACGTGGTCGTGGAAGGTCGCGAAGCTGCCGACCGGCGGCGACATCCGCGAGCGGACCACCGACGACCAGGCGGGGCAGGTGTACGTGATCTTTCCGCGCTGGCCGTTTCCCCGGATCAACAGCGACGTCGTCGGCTACATCTGGGACAGCCGGGCGCCGGTGGGGCTCCGGGCGACGAGCCCCCAGTCCAGCAACGTCAAGCTGGTCGTGCTCGAGAGCGGGGCCGAGCGCCTCGGCCAGTGGGTCCGGGAAGAGCGGAACGTCTATCAGGACTACGTGGAGTTGTTCGGGAAGGAGCCGCCCAAGGTGGGCCAGATCGCGATCATGATCGATTCGAACGACACGCGGAGCCAGGCCGAGGCGTTCGTGGACGAACTGGTCTTTCGCCGGGCGCCGGCGCGCACCTCAAGCGCCGACCCTAAGGCAGCCCGCTAACTCGGCAGAACCTAAAGCAAAATCTGTTTGTGGCGCTCCGCGTCCGTGATAAGATTGCGCGGGGGTGACGAGATGAGTCCTGAGCGCGACGACTACGAAGAGGAAGAGGAAGAAGAGGAGTACGAAGAAGAAGAGGAAGAGCCGCGGAGCATCTTCGCGAGTCTCTGGTTCCGCGCCGCGCTCGCGGTCCTCGTCCTGGCCGTAGTGGGCGTGCTCGCGCTGCCCTATGTCCAGGAGTACTTGGGGTCGTCCTCCAAGCCTCCGGTCACCGCCGACAAGCCCTCCGAGCCTCCCGTGGCCAAGCCTCCCGCCCAGCCGACGCCTTCACCGGCAGTTCCCGCGGCGCCCGCCCCCCCGAAGGTGGCGGAGAAGCCGGCCGCGCCCGCGGCCCCCGCGGCGCCGACCCCGGCTCCCAAGGTCGCCGAGAAGCCGGCGGAGAAAGCGGCCGAGCCCGCTTCCAAGCCGGCGGCGCCCGCCGCTCCGGCCCCGGCGCCACAGGTCGCCGCGAAGCCTCCGGAGAAGCCCGCCGCGAAGCCGGCCCCGTCCAAAGGGGACTACTGGGTTCAGGTGGGCGCCTTCGGCGACGCCAAGAACGCGGGGCGCCTGGCGGATCGGCTGACCGAGCAGAAGTATTCGGTCCAGCAGGCCAAGGTAACGCGTGGAGCAGCCAGCGGCGGCGGCAATGAGGTCTTCGTGGCCGGGGCGAAGCAGCGGGACGTGTACGACAAGGTCAAAGACAAGGGCTACCACGTGGACGCCGTCAAGGGCGGTGCGGTGGTGCGCCCGCCCCTCCCGCTCAAGGACGCCGTGGCGCTCTCCAAAGAGCTGGCCGACGCGGGGATGGACGTCAAGATCCGCCGGGTCGGCGGCGAGAAGGCCACGTTTCACCTCGTCCGGGTGGGCGGCTTCGCCGATCGGAAAGAGGCGGTGGCCGCGCAGAAGGAGCTGGCCGGCAAGGGCGTCTCCGGGTTCATCGTCAAGGGGGCCCCGCGCTGATGAGCG